>CAYMKR010000155.1:0-5854 GCA_964390865.1 uncultured Flavobacteriaceae bacterium
GGTTTGCTCTTTAAAAATTGTTTTTTAATACTCATGACACTAGTTTTATATTTTGATGCAAATTAAAGGTAAAATACACTCTTAAAAAACAACTTTTTTGCCCTATTTGTGTACTATATTAACCCTGAGGTTAACGAATATTAAATTGCAGGTTAATTTTATATAAAACACATTCCCTCCTTTTGTTGGACATTCGTACCGCAACACGCTAAATATCTTTTTATTAGCACTCTTTTTGACCTAATAATTTACTACCTTTAAGTATCATTTCAACGAGACCCTCAATGAAAAAACCCTTTAAAGCTCTGGTTAACAAACATCAGGAGTTCACTTTTAACCAAAAAAGCATAGATGAGTTAGATCTTATCAAACAGAGTGAAAATGGATTTCATTTGGTCCATGAAAATAATTCTCATCATGCTGAACTCATAAAGTCAGATTTTCTAAATCGAACCTACTCTATTAGGATAAATTCAAATATTTATAAGGTGAAAGTTCAAAGACCTGTTGATGATTTAGTTCATAAAATGGGTTATGCTGTTGGATCTTCAAAAATCGCGAATTCTATAAAGGCTCCTATGCCGGGAATTATTATAGATTTAAAAGTAAAAAAAGGTCAAAAAGTTAAAGAAGGTGAAACGCTTTTAATACTGGAGGCCATGAAAATGGAAAATGCGATTACCTGCCCAAAAAATACTACAATCAAAGAAATATACACGACTGTTGGTGAAACTGTTGATAAAAACAAATTGTTAATTGATTTCGAATAAGCTTTCCTAAACTTGTAATCATGAAAAAAGTCCTAATCGCCAATAGAGGGGAAATCGCCCTACGCATTATGAAAACTGTCAAGCGCATGGGAATAAGAACTGTGGCTATTTATTCAACTATTGACAGAAACGCCCCCCATGTGATTTTTGCCGATGAAGCTATTCACATAGGAGAGAATCCTTCAAACCAAAGTTATCTTCTAGGCGATAAAATTATAGAAAAGGCCCTTGAATTGAAGGTAGACGCCATCCATCCTGGATATGGTTTTTTGAGTGAAAACGAGCAATTCGCAAAAGCTGTTGAAGATCACCATATGACGTTTATCGGACCAGGACATAAGGCAATTCGAATGATGGGAGATAAACTTGCAGCCAAAGAAGCTGTGAAAAAATTTAATATCCCGATGGTTCCAGGTATAGATAAGGCTGTAACTGATGTGAAAAAAGCTGAAGAAATAGCAAATCAAATAGGTTATCCCGTTTTGATCAAAGCTGCCGCTGGTGGTGGAGGTAAAGGTATGAGAATCGTGCACTCAATGGAAGACATAGCGTCTCAAATGGAAAGAGCTATAAGTGAAGCAAAATCAGCCTTTGGAGATGGTTCAGTCTTTATCGAGAAATATGTAACATCACCCAGGCATATTGAATTTCAAATTTTAGCTGATAATCATGGAAATGTCGTCCATCTGTTTGAAAGAGAATGCAGTATTCAAAGGCGACATCAAAAAGTAGTTGAAGAAGCCCCGTCTTCAATACTAAGCAAGACCTTGAGAAAAACAATGGGTGAAGCTGCTATTAAAGTGGCCAAAGCCTGTGATTATAGAGGTGCAGGAACCGTCGAATTTTTGATGGATGCTGACATGAATTTTTATTTTTTAGAAATGAATACGCGCCTCCAAGTCGAGCATCCTGTAACCGAATTCATAACAGGTCTAGACTTGGTTGAGGAACAGATCAAAGTGGCAAGAGGAGAAAAACTCTTGTTTGATCAAGGAGATATTCAATTCAAAGGGCATGCCCTTGAGCTAAGAGTTTATGCAGAAGATTCATTAAACAATTTTCTCCCTAATGTGGGAACACTCGATGTTTATCGTATTCCAGAAGGGAAAAATATCAGACTCGATGATGGTTATGAGGAAGGCATGGAAATACCAATTTATTACGACCCAATGATCTCTAAATTGATCACCTATGGGAAAGATCGTGAAGAAGCCATTCAGCTCATGATACACGCTATTGACAACTACCTCATTGAAGGAGTTAAAACTACATTACCTTTTGGTAAATTTGTTTGTGAACATCCGGCATTTCAAGAAGGAAGATTTAACACCCATTTTGTCAATTCATTTTTTGACCCTATGGTTCTAAAAAACATTGAAAAGAATGAAGCTCAATTAGCAGCGCTTATCGCATTAAAACTATATCAGAAAGAACAGACCATCTTGCGAAGTCCAAATTAGAAAATAATCATAGTGACAGAATATTGAACTGCAAAACTTTTAAAAGTCAGCCCAAAAACAAAGCCATTCACATGAAAGAAAAACAAAAACAACTATTGCAAAAAATGGCGGAAGCCAGATTGGGAGGTGGAGAAAAAAGAATTAAAAAACAACACGCCAAGAAAAAACTAACTGCTAGGGAGAGAGTTGAATATCTTTTGGATGATGGCTCTTTCGAGGAAGTCGGTATGTTAGTAACACATAGAAGTACTGATTTTGGTATGGAAAATCAACAATATTTTGGTGATGGTGTTATAACAGGTTATGGCACAATTGACGGTCGAATGGTCTATGTTTTTGCTCAGGACTTTACCGTTTTCGGGGGCGCTCTTTCAGAGACTCATGCCGAAAAAATATGTAAGGTAATGGATCTTGCAGTAAAAATGGGAGCTCCAATAATTGGCTTAAATGATTCAGGAGGTGCACGAATTCAAGAAGGAGTCCGCTCTCTAGGAGGATACGCTGACATCTTCTATAGAAATGTTCAGTCTTCAGGAGTAATTCCACAGATATCAGCGATAATGGGTCCATGCGCTGGTGGTGCTGTCTACTCTCCTGCAATGACAGATTTTACTATTATGGTAGAAGAAACTAGTTATATGTTCGTCACAGGTCCGAATGTTGTCAAAACGGTTACCAATGAAGAGGTTACATCAGAAGAACTAGGTGGAGCCTCAACTCATTCGACAAAATCTGGCGTCACGCATCTTACGGCTCCGAATGATCTTGCTTGTTTAAAAAGCATTAAAAAATTACTCACCTATATTCCTCAAAACAACCAATTAACCACTCCAAAATTCCCCTTCGAATTGGGCAATGAATTGCGAGAAGAACTGGAACATATCATTCCTGATGACACACATAAACCATATGATATGAGACTAGTTATTAATGGCATAAGTGACCATGATTCATTCTATGAAATCCATAAAGATTATGCCGAGAATATCGTTGTTGGTTTCTGCAGGTTAGCCGGCAGAAGCATTGGAATCATTGCCAATCAGCCCATGAGTTTAGCAGGGGTCCTTGATGTCAACAGTTCTAAAAAGGCAGCACGTTTTACTCGATTTTGTGACAGTTTCAATATTCCTTTGTTAGTACTAGTTGATGTTCCTGGTTTTTTACCTGGCACTGATCAAGAATGGAGAGGAATTATTGTACACGGAGCAAAACTATTATATGCATTGAGTGAGGCAACTGTACCTAGGGTAACCGTAATTATAAGAAAAGCTTATGGTGGAGCTTATGACGTAATGAACTCAAAACACATCGGTGCTGATATGAATTTTGCCTGGCCAACTGCAGAAATTGCCGTTATGGGTGCTAAAGGTGCGAGTGAAATTATATTTAAGAAAGAAATTTCTAAAGCCAATGATCCCGAGGCAAAATGGAAAGAAAAAGAAGCTGAATATGCATCTAAATTCTCTGACCCTTATCGCGCGGCACGAAGAGGTTTTATTGATGAGGTTATATTCCCTAAAGAAACAAGAAGAAAATTGATAAAAGCATTTTCAATGTTAGAAAATAAGCAAGTAGAACAACCTAAGAGAAAGCATGGAAACATCCCCTTGTAAATAATTAAAAAATTCTAAGTTTTAAACAATTTCTGCACTGAGTCCTCTTTCAAGCAATTGAGAACATCTTGGTTTTAACTCTTCAAATTCGCCAGTTTTGACTGCGCATTTCCCTTTGTAATGTACCAAATAAGTACATTGTTCAGCTTGTTCCATTGTATGCTCACAAACTTCAATTAGAGAATCAATTACAAAATCAAATGTATTGACATCGTCATTAAACAATAAGATTTCAAATTTTTTGACTTCTTGTTCAGCGACATCAAAAGATTCCTGACTTTTTTCTTTTGTTGAATACATCATAAACTTACTACTCAATTCTAACGGCTAATTTACATATTTTAATCCAACCCAATTATTTCTTTCTAATTTCTTATCCAAAAGCAGTCCGTTTTTTTCAGCACAAGCATTAATCTTTTCAATATCTTCAGTGTAGAAACCACTTAATAATAATGTGCCTTTATTCTTTAAACTACCCGCGTAAATTGCCATGTCAGATAATAAAATATTTCGATTAATATTGGCAATAATTAAGTCATATGTTTTAGGCTTTAAAAGACTTGAATCACCTTCAAATACCGAAATGCTTTTACATTTGTTGCGCTCGACATTTTCGATTGAATTTTCATAACACCAGTTATCAATATCAATGGCATCTATAGCCTTTGCACCCTTCATTTCAGCAAATATTGCCAATATTCCGGTACCGCAGCCCATATCTAAGACTTGCTGCCCTTGAAGATCCATTGATCTCAAATGCTGAACCATCAAATGCGTAGTTTCATGATGACCAGTTCCAAAACTCATCTTTGGTTCAATTACGATATCATAAGCTAATCCCGGATCTTTATGAAAAGGAGCCCTAATGCTCACTTCATTGTCTACAACTATTGGTTCAAAATTCTTTTCCCATTCCTCATTCCAGTTGACCTGCTCAATTTCCTTTACTTCATACGAAAAATGAACCTCATCAGATTGCAAGATTTGAATATCAGAGAGTAAGGATGCGTTCCAATCGGCCTTTTGAATATAAGCCACTACTCCATCCTGATTTTCAGTAAAACTTTCAAACCCCACCTCTCCAAGCTCTGCCACAAGTATATCAATAGCAGTTTGCAATTCCAGAGATCCTGAGCTCATCTTAAAAAAACACCCAACGTAATCCATAATCGTCTTAAAGTTAAAAAATCTGTGATATCTTTCTTTTGACAAAAGACATCACAGATTTATAGATTTACAAATTTTTTCTAAAATTGTTATATCGCCTTAATAATGGCTGTGAAATCAGCCACATTTAAAGCAGCACCTCCAATCAATCCGCCATCTACGTCATTTTTTGAAAAAATCTCTTCTGCATTTCCTGGCTTAACACTACCTCCGTATAAAATTGAAACTTCCTCAGAAACATCACTCAGATATCTTTCAGCCACCAATTCTCTAACAAAAGCATGCATTTCTTGTGCTTGATCAGGAGAAGCCGTTTCACCTGTTCCAATGGCCCACACTGGTTCGTATGCTAAAATTAGCTTAGACCAAGCATCCGAATCTAAGTGGAAAAGCGCATTCTTTATTTGAGACTCTACAACTTTAAAATGATTTTCACTTTTTCTGTCTTCAAGTACCTCTCCAAAACAGAAGATTACTTCAAGTCCATTCTTTAAGGCAGTATCTACTTTTTTTGCAAGCAAGGCATCTCCTTCACCAAAATATTCTCTTCTTTCAGAGTGCCCTAAAATAACCGAATCAACATATATCCCCTTAAGCATTTGAGCCGAAATCTCACCAGTATAAGCTCCATTTTCTTCTTGATGCATATTTTGAGCTGCAACTTCTAAGGCTGATTTTTTTGTCATTTTTGATGCCCTCTGTAAATTGACAAATGTTGGTGCGATGATTACACGAGTATTATCCAAAGAAAGCTCCTTTACAGCATCTTTTAATTCTTTGACCAAGCCCTTAGTTTCTTTATAGGTCTTGTTCATTTTCCAGTTTCCTGCTACAATTTTAGTTC
>CAYMKR010000156.1:0-5832 GCA_964390865.1 uncultured Flavobacteriaceae bacterium
AACTTAGATCTCATAAAATGAATGTTTTATGATGTGAAATTTTGTAAGAGCTGTTCGAATAACTATTGACTGATCTAAGATAAGAAGCGGATGTCAGGAGTTAAATGATGGTAATCATTGGATTAAATGATTAAAATCAATTAGTTTATATCCGGTAAAACCTTACTTCAAATTCTCTAGAACTTGCACATTCAAATAAAATAAATTAATTTTCAATTATAAAATAAAGCTACCGGTACCCATAGGCATTGATGCTGACTAACTAAAAAACATACATGAAAGCATTAGATACTCTAGATTGGGTTGTGATTGTTGCATATTTTATTATTCTACTCGGTGTTGCCTGGTGGGTTATTTTGCAAAAACAAAAAAACACAGAAGATTACTTTTTAGCTGGGAGAAATATTGGATGGTTTATGGTGGGCGCATCAATTTTTGCTTCAAATATAGGGTCTGAACACGTAGTTGGATTGGCGGGAAATGGGGCAGGAGATAAAATGCCATTGTTGATTTATGAGATGCACGCTTGGATCGTCTTAATGCTGGGTTGGGTGTTTTTACCATTTTATGCCCGTAGTGGTGTCTTTACTATGCCAGAGTTTTTAGAAAAAAGATTTGATGAAAGATCAAGATGGGTCTTGTCAATAGTTTCATTGGTAGCTTATATTTTAACCAAAGTTTCAGTAACCATTTATGCCGGCGGGATTGTTGTATCTGCCTTGCTAGGGATTCCTTTTTGGATTGGTGCAGTAGCCACTGTGGTTTTAACGGGAATCTATACCGTTCTCGGCGGAATGCGAGCCGTAGTTTATACTGAAACGATTCAAGCGATTGTTCTCGTTTTAGGAGCAGGTGTACTTACTTATATGGGACTCGATGCCGTTGGTGGATGGAGCGAATTAAAAGCTACTGTTGGTCCTGAATATTTTAATATGTGGCGCCCGAATTCTGATCCTGATTATCCATGGTTACCACTTTTTATTACAAGTACGGTTGTTGGAATATGGTACTGGTGTACCGATCAGGTTATTGTACAACGCGTATTAACAGCCAAGAACATCAAAGAGGGCAGAAGAGGTAGTATTTTTGGCGCTTTATTAAAATTAATGCCTGTGTTTTTGTTTTTGATTCCAGGAGTTGTGGCTTTAGGCTTAAAAATGCAAGGGAAGTTGGATTGGGACAATCCTGATGAAGCCTTTCCTGTATTGATGAGTAACCTATTGCCCTCTGGCTTGAGAGGCTTGGTAGCTGCTGGACTTTTGGCAGCACTTATGAGTTCTTTAGCTTCTGTGTTTAATTCATGTTCAACGCTATTTACCTTAGATATATATAAGAAAATACATCCGAACAAACCTGAAAAAGATTTGGTGAAAACGGGTCAAATCGCTACTTTTTTTGTGGTCGGATTAGGTTTGTTATGGATACCCATTATCTCTAGGTTATCGGATGGTTTATACGAATACCTGCAGAATGTGCAAGCCTATATATCACCTCCGATTGCCGCTGTATTTTTATTAGGAATTTTTTATAAACGAATAAATTCTAATGGTGCCATAGCTACTTTGGTTGGAGGATTTATAATTGGTTTTTCAAAGCTGACGTTGGAGATCATGAAGTCTAGTTTTAGTGAAGGAAGTTTTTTGTTCAATATTGCTGATATCAATTGGTTGGTATTTGGTGCTTACTTCTTTGCTTTGTGCATCGGGATTGCTGTAGTAGTGAGTATGTTTTATCCAGCACCTTCAGAGGCTCAATTAGCAGGCTTAACTTTTGGCACCATTAACAAGGAACAAAAAGCAGCGAATAAATCAAGTTATAATATTTGGGACATTGTAACCTCGGTTTTAGTGGTTATTTTAGTTCTTTATATCATGATTTCATTTAGTTCGCTTTCTTTGTAAGATTTAGCAAGAAGTGATTATACATAATTAACCATTAAATTCTTTGATTTTCTCAAGGCGCATGGCAAAAGGAACACTGTTGTGTTCAAAGGTGTATTCGATGGATTTGTCAAATTCGATAACCTCCTTGAGTTTTAATTGAGACTGTTCAAGAATTCCTTCTAAATCAGCTTTTAGCTCTTTATTCATGATCAATTGAATGCTACCGTAGTATAATTCAGTAATCATATAAACTCGTCGAATTTTTCCGTCATAGGCTTGCCAGTTGTTCTGCTTAAGTACTTCAAGATAATTATCTATTCGAATCCTGTTGATATTCGACATGGTTCTTACCTGTAGGTTTCCAAAATGGAATTTGCTAATTTTTTTTAGCTCGAAACTTTGTTCTAATTCATTAATTAAAGGGTTTTCGAGTGTTGTAATAACATTGGATTCAATACTGATTATCCTATCAGCAAGATGCGCATTTTTGATTTTTTCTTTAGAGAGTGCTTTTATGCCTTTCGTCCAATTTTCATGACTGATAATTGCCGCATCTAAAAATGAATTATAAATATGTTCTGACATCCCAGGATGATCAAACTTGGGTTTGCCTATGATTGGATCCCAGACCAAATTTCCTAAAATTATATTCTCATGTGAAGCAGGTATCAATTCTAAATTATACTTGTTTCTAAAACGTTTTATTTCCATTAATGAGCTAAATTATTATTGTGAGTGAATTTAAAACCTAAATAATAGCGAGAGGTAAGGAAACAACTTACAATAAGTAAGGTTTAAATATTTAGGGAGCATATTTAATAGAATAACTTGCGAATATCTAGACTTTCCTTACCAAAAGGAAGGTTTTCACCCAGTTAGATTCAGAAGATATTGAATTATATTATGCGAGCTAAATAGTAGCTGATTTCATAATATTATGATCTTTTAGTATCTTTTAGGGATAAAATCAGAGAATTATGAGAAAATTAAGACTATTATTAGCGTTTTTGTTATTGTTGGTTGTTGGTGTTCAATGTACAGATGAAGACGATGTTGAAAGGGCTCAATATGAAACTTTGAATTTGCATGAGGGTGAGGAAGGTGACCAAGAGTTGGATAGTGAACGAGATTAGTAGAATAGCTAAATATAAATAATTGCAGAAATTGACTTTTTATAAAAGAATAAGTATTTATGTGGCATATGCTTGTGCAGGATTTCTTGTGTTTTTTATTTTTTCATGTAAAAAGAATTCAATCGCAATAGAAACAATGGAATCTAACCGCATTGATAGCGTAAGTCATTGGATAAGGAAGAGTAAAGATAATAAGTTGAAGAGAACGGAACATCTTACTTTTCTCAAGAAAGCATTTAATGGATCACTAGAATTTGAAACTGATTCAGTAAAAATTGAAAATTTATTAAAGATCTCTGATCGTGCATATTCAATTGAAGAGGACTCACTATTTGGAATCACCAACAAAAACATTTATGAGATAGCCACGAAATCTAATGATTCTAGCGCCTTAGCCGAATATCATTGGAATATTGGAAATTTCTTTACTGATAAGGTTGTCTTAGATAGTGCTTATTATCATTATGGAAAAGCTAGACAGTTATATTTTATGATAGGTCATGAATACTATGGCTTCAAAATGGAATATAATTTATCTTTCCTTGAATTCCGTGTTAAAAACTATTTGCAAAGTGAAATCTCAATCATATCTGCAATTAATGGTTTTGAGAAGCTTGATAGGAAGTTAAACTTATTCAATTCTTATAACAGATTACTTTTAATTGATAAAGCACTGGGAAATTATTCAAGCGCCTTGAATCATTACTCAATAGCCTCGACCTATTTGATTCAATTAGATGAAATGGGTGTGTATAGAGAAAAATTACTAAATAATTTAAGTCTAATATATCAAAAGCAAAAAGAATTTGATCTTGCAATTGCTACTTTAAATAAAGCTTTGGAAAACAGCGAATTGCAAAATAGGCATCCTAATCTTTATGCCAAATTAATTGATAATAGGGCATTTTGTATGTTTTTAAACGAAGAGGGTGATCATTTACTTGATACATTTATGGAGGCTTTGCTTATTAGACAAAAATTAGGAAACGAAGCAGGAGTGGCAATGAGTAAGATTCATATGTCGCAATATTTCTTGAAAAACAAAGATAGTCTGAGAGCGTTTCAGGATGCGAAAACAGCTTTTGAAATATCGAGTCGTTTAGGGATGAATGGTGATATATTAGTAAGCCTTGAGCTTTTATCCAAAACAGACCCTGCCCATGCTACAGCGTATATGAATCAATATACGGTTCTAAATGACAGTTTGATTCAGCAAGAGAGAAAGATTCGGGATAAATTTACAAGAATTCAATTCGAAACAGAGAATTATATTGCTGCTAATAAAGATCTTAAAAAGAAGAACGTCTGGATTTCTTTAACCAGTGGTTTAGCATTATTTAGCTTGGGGCTGTTCTTTTTTCTATACAGACAAAAGGCGATGAACAGGACGTTATTATTGGAACAACAACAATTGAGTTTCAATGAAGAAATATATAATCTGATGCTGAAGAAACAAAACAGGACTGAAGAAGGCAGGATTCAGGAAAGGGTAAGAATCTCCCAGGAACTTCACGATGGTATATTAGCGAGATTGTTTTCGGTGAGGATTGGCCTTGGTTTTCTTAATGTGCTGGAGAGTAACAAAGAGAAGGAACAGTATGATTCTTTTATGAAGGAGTTACAACGAGTGGAAAAAGAAATCCGAACACTATCCCATGAATTAAAAAATGATGACTTATCCGCCAAAAAAGATTTTACAATCTTGATTTCTGAATTACTTGAAGAACAAAGTAAACTAGGGAAATTTAGATATAAATTAAAAAAAGATCATTCAATAGCATGGCATAGAGTAGATGAAGTGATAAAAATTAATTTATATAGAATGGTGCAAGAAGCGATTTGTAATATTATAAAATACGCTGGAGCCCAAGAAGTTATAGTTAGTTTGTTAAAAGAACATGATTTTATTGAACTACTTATTGTTGATGATGGTGTTGGTTTTGACACAAATAAAAAAAATAAAGGCATAGGTCTTAAAAATATGGCATCAAGAGCCAAAAGCATTGCTGCGAAAATACAGATCGAATCAGAAATTTACAATGGAACCTTAATCAGAGTTACAATACCAACTAAAACCTTATATCATGAAGCAAAAAAATAAAGTTTTAATTATTGACGATCATCCTTTGATTTGCGACGCCTATAAAAGTGCCTTGCAACAAGTTATGAAGCAAAATGAAAATGTCAACATAAAAATTGAATCTGCTGAGAATTGCGATACAGCTAGAGAAAAAATCACTAATACCTGGACCGAAGAGGGGTGGGATCTGGTATTTCTGGATATCAGGCTACCCGCTTCTAAAGATCGCAGAATATTATCAGGTGAAGATTTGGGAGAGTTAATCAGAGAGAACCATCCTTTGGCAAAAATAATTGTGGCAACAACATTTAATGACAACTATAGAATACAAAATATTTTTAACAGTCTGAATCCTGAAGGCTTCTTAATTAAAAATGATCTGGACCCGAAGGAACTGGTCAATGCCATAGTCAAGATTATGCAGGGAGGTGTTCATTATAGCCAGACCGTTTCGAACTTGATGCGCAAGAAAATGCATATAAATATTAATATTGATAAGATCGACAGACAAATTCTTTATGAACTATCCTTAGGAACAAAGATGAAAGATTTACCAAACATCGTACCTTTGTCTATAGCAGGCATCGAAAAAAGGAAGCGAATATTAAAAGAAATATTTGATGTAGAAGATCAAGGTGATAAGGCTCTGATCTTGAAAGCTAAGGAATTAGGTTTTATTTAATAGTATTATGAAAATTGTAATCGCACCGGATAAGTTCAGAGGTTCTCTGACTGG
>CAYMKR010000157.1:0-5814 GCA_964390865.1 uncultured Flavobacteriaceae bacterium
GTCAGTTCACAAGAATGCAGATCAGACATGAAATGATGAAACAAGAATATCCAGACAAACCTAATGGAAAAGGTATTCCTTTAACTGGAATTTCAAACGCAAGGCCCGAAACTAAAGCCATCGAAAAAATGGTAGAAGATCAAATGAAGCTTCTGCCGATTGATACTGAAAAATATATTCAATTCGACGGATCAGATATGAAGGTCGACGGTGATTGGGGACATTAGAAAACTAACAAAAACCTCCTTAATTGGAGGTTTTTTTATTTTTAATTATGAGTATTAAAAATGTTTCTTTATTTATTTTCCTGCTTGTTATAGTTAACTTCTTATCCTGTAATGAAACTGAAAGAAAGACGAAAAAGGATATAAAACTTGTATTACAGATCACTGTAGACGGGTTAAGAGGAGATCTAATTGATAGATACAAAAGTGAGTTTGTTGAGGGTGGATTTCAACATTTATTAAAATCAGGAACTTATTATTCAAATGCACATTATCAGCATGCCAATACAGAAACTATTGTGGGTCATACAACTTTAGCTACCGGAACCACGCCGTCAAATCACGGTATGGTTGGTAATGTTTGGCTTGATGCCGTTTCAGGAGAAATTGCTTATAATATTGAAGATCCTGATGCGCCTCTCTTGCCCACAAGAACAATTAAAACAAAGGCTATTCAAATAGATCCGGCCCAAAAAGCGGCAAGAACTTCTGGAAGATCTCCGAGAGCCATATTGGCAAGTACATTCAGTGATGAATTATATAAATCAAGCAATGGTAAAGCCAAGATATTTGGGATTTCTGGAAAGGATCGAGGCGCCGTCTCTATGGCCGGTCATAAGGGAAAAGCCTTCTGGTTTTCAACAGATAATGGTGATTTTGTAAGCAGTCAGTTCTATTATCAAGAGTATCCATCTTGGGTCAAGAATTGGAATGGGAAAAGAAAGGCTGAAAGATACGGGGGTCAAAGTTGGAATCTTTTGAATGATCTTTCTACTTACCAGTTCAAAGATCAAGATGACAGGCCTTATGAAGTTGACCTAAAAGGTTATGGCAAAGTGTTTCCTCATCAATTCGGAGAAATAGGACATCCCTTATTATTTACGCAAATTTTGGTCAGTCCGAAAGGAGATGAATTGCTTCTAGATTTTGCAAAAGAGCTTATTCATGCAGAGGAAATTGGAAAGGATGAAAACACTGATTATTTAGCTATTAGTTTTTCTGGAGTAGATGCTATCAACCATTTCTTTGGACCTTCTAGTTTAGAAAATGAAGATGTGATTTTGCAATTAGACAGGACCTTAAAAGATCTTTTTGAATTCATCGAAAAAAATGTTGGACTAGACCATACCCTCATTGTATTATCTGCAGATCATGGAATGGCAGAAATGCCTGAGTACATGAATGAACAAGGCCTTGAAGTTGGGCGTATTTATTCAGAAGACATTGTCAATATGACCAATCAAATCGGGATAAAACATTTTAAAGTAGATTCAATAGCCAAATCTTTTTTCAGACCTTCTCTCTACCTCAATCCAGATGTAATTGAAGAATCCGGATTGGATATGACTCAGGTTGAAGACAAAATTGCTCAAGAGTTATCAAAGGCTAATGGAATCTCAATGGCCTTATCCAAAAATCAAATCCAAGCCTCATCTGAGGATCCTATTCACAAAAAAATAAAAAACAATTTTCATACGAATCGCTCGGGAAATATTTATGTGGCTCAGGAACCTTATTGGTTTCTCTTTGAAAAAGGCCCTATTGGTGTGATGCATGGTTCTCCTTGGGAATATGACACCTATGTCCCGATTATTTTTTCTGGTCCTGGAATTGATCAAGAAACAGTAAATCGTTTGGTACATCCTTCAGACTTGACACCAACTTTAGCCTCATATCTTGGCATAAAGACTCCCACATCAAGCACAGGACTCATCTTAAATGAAATAAAACACTAATTAATTCAATATATGCGCGGGATTTTCGTTATCTAAAAAGTTGACATTAATTTAAGTTTTAGATAAAATGAAGGTTTCAAAAAGTATATATGGTATTTTAATCATTTTGAGCATAATTGTAGTAGCATGTACTACCGCAAAAAGTCAATATGAAAAAGGCAATTATTATGACTCCGTCATGCGCTCAGTTGAGAAGCTCCGAAAAAGCCCCAACAATAAAAACGCACAAGAAACCTTAGTTAATGCCTATCCTCAAGCTGTGAACACTTTCATGGATAAACTTGAAAATGAAGACCAAGCAAATGTGGATTTTAAATTCACAAAAGCCGCCTATACATACGCACAATTAAACAAAATGTACGAAAGTATACAACGGTCACCAGGAGCTCAACAGGTTATTTCCAATCCGAAAAAATATTACAAAACGCTTGACAGGATTAAGCCGCAAGCAGCTGATGAACAATATGAAGCTGGACTTTATCAACTATCAATGCAAAATAGAGAGAATGCCAAACAGGCTTATTACTATTTTCTTGAAGCCGATAAATTTTTACCTGGATACAGAAATGTTGGTGAAAAAATAGACGAGTCTTATCAAAGATCTATTTTGCACGTTGTTGCTAATTTGAAACCAGTTCAGTCTAGGTTCTACGAGGTGAGTGCCGAGGTTTTTTACAGACAGGTAGAGAACACCCTACAACAAATAGAAAACAATGAATTTATCAGATTTTATAGCCCAGAAGAGGCAGCCAATAATAATATTCAAAACCCGGATCAAATACTTGAAGTTAACTTCGAAGATTTTGTGGTAGGAGAAACCCATACGAAAGAGACTATTGAAAAAATGCAAAATGACAGCGTCGTAATTGGCGAAGTCACCCTTGATAGTGGTAGAAAAAAAGAAGTTATTGGAAGCGTAAGTGCGGAAGTTGCTCTTTTTAGGATGGAAGTTATTTCAAGAGGATTGGTCAATCTATCGATTTCTAAAAATGGAATGGATGCAAAAGACATCGTCTATCAAGATTTACCAGGAGAATTTGTATGGTTCCATGAATGGGGCCAGTTTAACGGAGATGAGAGAGCCCTAAACGATGAGCAAATTGCTATCTGTCATAATAAAAGGATGAACCCTGTGCCACCTCAACAATTGTTTGTTGAATTCACAAAACCCATTCAAACACAACTTCATAATCGATTGATTTCTTTTTATAAGAATTATTAATTTAATTCAGATTTCAAAATTTAATGAATTCTCACCCCCTCGGAGGTGAGGGCTTCACCTCCGAGGGGGTGAGCTCCGAAGGGGTCAGGTATGATGCCGTGAGCGAAATGAAATAGGATTGGTACCAGTGACTTTTTTAAATGTTCTGTTAAAATAAGATAAACTTTCAAAGCCACTTGAAAAGCAGGTTTCGGTAACGTTTTTACCGGATAAAAGAAGCTTCTTTGCCTTATCGATTCGATAATGATTCACAAATTGAGTAAAAGTCAATCTTGTCATTTTTTTAAAATAACGGCAAAATGCTGGTTTCGACAAATGACTCAATTCTGCAACTTCTTGAATATCTATTTTCCTTTGATAATGCTCATCAATAAAAGTGTGAATCCGATCTAATCGATCTTTGTCTTTTGTATTAAACTGATTTTTAACCGGAATCGGATGCAATAATTCCTTGTCTTTGGATAGGGCTAAAAGGTTTAAGATATTGATCATTTCAAGAAATTGCTCAAAAGTATTAAGGCCAACCAAGTTTTTAAGTCTAGGCCCAATCTCAGATTTGGTATGGTTCCCAAACGCGATTCCTTTTTTAGAATCTTCCATTAATTGATGTATCAAACTAAGCTCAGGTGTTGTTGCAAAAGCCGTCTTTAAAAAGTCAGGTTGAATGTGGACTACAATTTTTTCATAAGCTGTTCTTATTCCATAATCAAAATTAAGATGCGGAATATACGATCCTATTAAAACCAAATCACTTTCTATAAAACGAGAAATATGATTTCCAACATGTCTGTTACCATTGGCACCTTCTATAAAAACCAATTCAAATTCTGGATGAAAATGCCAGAAAAAAAAGTCGCTCAAGTCGGGATTGATCATCAAGCTTAAAGAACTTCCTTGTTCCGGATTAATGTGTTCCAATTCAGTTTTCATATTACTAATTTAGACATTATTTACTTTTACATCCATAAAATTTGATGATTATATCAATATTGTTCAAATTCATATCATTATAGGCGTAGCGACCAACTTCAATCCTGTATATCTTTGAACTGAGTAAGGCTAAAGTGAAACTTAAAAAATATGTATTATGAATTATCAAGACGAAAAAATCAATGAAAGAGAAAGCCCGAATCAAAATCATAAAGAGATTCCAGGCAATCCCTCAACTGCTACAAGCAGTAAATTAAAATTAAATGATCGCTCTAAAATAAAGGAGCTTAAAATTCTATCTGAAGCTGATTGGAAATTTTGGATAGAAAATGGATATGTGGTTATCAAAAACGCAGTTCCTAAAGAACAGGCAGCCAAGACAGCTGACTTTTTATGGGAATTTGAAGAAAAGACTGAAACCGATCAAAGTTCTTGGTATGCACCTCCTCGAGCAGAAATGGAAATGAAAGAATTGGCTGGTACTGGGATGGTAGAAGTTTATAACAACGAAGCCTTATGGAACAATCGTCAAAACCAAAGAGTTTATGACGCCTTCACAGATATATGGGGCACCGATAAGCTATGGGTTACTATTGACAGAGCTAATTTGAATTTTCCTATAAAACCCGGTTTCGAATACAAAGGTTTTATCCACTGGGATTATGATCCGGAAACAAGACCGCAAAATGTTCAGGGAGTTTTGGCATTGGCCGATCAAAATGATCAAGACATGGGTGGATTTCAATGCATTCCTTGGCTTTATAGAAACTATGACTCCTGGAAACTTGGTCAACCTGAAGATAGAGATCATTTCAAACCAGATGTGGGTGACTTAAGTGAACATATCGTAAAGGTAAAACTTAATGCTGGTGACCTTTTGATATTCAATAGTACCCAACCACATGGCATAAGACCAAACTTATCAAAAGATAAAGTTAGAATTGCTCAATATATATCAATGATGCCAGCGGAAGAAAACAATGATGAATTAAGAGAATGGCGCATAAATTCATGGGATAAAAGAATCGCTCCAAGTGGTTATGCCTTTCCTGGTGATCCAAGAAATTTTGAACAGCTCAAGTACGATCGTGCAGAATTAAACGAACTAGGCAAGAAGTTACTTGGAATCAAAAAATGGTAAAATTACATTACATAAATAATCCCAACATTTATATCATTCACTAAAATTTTAAGATTCATATATGGTGGGTAACCCATATTTTATTCATGTTTCAATAGTTCTCATCTATTTTTGCTATCCTACTTTGGTTAGCCTGGTGGGTTTCAAAAGATGGAGGTTCAGTTCCAGGTATTCTTTAATTTAAAAGTTATCTTTTTTTGATGTGAAGGTCCCTTTGCGGGAATGGAATTATAATGTCGTTCTCCTTAAATTTTCTTGTAATGACCTTTCTAATATCACTCTTGATTCTTTCAATCCTGAAAATTTCGTCACTATAAAACAATAGCTGAAAATTCAGTGAGGAATCGGCAAAATCTAATAGTTGTACCTCAACCCCGTCTTTACTGTCTACTTTGATGTTTTCCAATGCAGATTCCCTTAGGACTTCTGATACCAGGTCAACATCAGATCCATAGGCAACACCTACATTGATCCTAAAACGATTATGTATGGTCTGATGGCTCCAGTTGATTACTTTATTTGTAGTGATCAGAGAATTAGGAATAATAATGGAAATCTGAT
>CAYMKR010000158.1:0-5812 GCA_964390865.1 uncultured Flavobacteriaceae bacterium
TTGAAGGTGTTTCTGCGCAAATATTCAGGTTCCTTCCTACAGTAATCAACAAATCAAACGTGAAATCCTTTCACGGTTTGAATGAAAAAATTGCCCTAAGTGAATTTGAAAACGCCATTCGTTTTTATGTACAATTGATCAAAAATTCTTCTGTTGAATAGAGAAATTTTATTTTGATAAGGGGATTCAGATAGTACTTTGCTTTAAATTTGTTCAGACTTAAGGCATGTAGAGGATGTATTAAATAAGCTTATCTTTGCAAAATGCAAGAAACACCTCAATTATCAGATTGGTTACCTACGACTCGAAGAGAAATGAAGATCAGAGGATGGGAAGATCTTGATGTAATTATCTTTAGCGGAGATGCTTACGTAGACCATGCAGCCTTTGGGCCCGCGGCTTTAGGACGTATTTTAGAAAGTTACGGACTTCGAGTTGCTATTGTACCTCAACCTAATGTTAATGATAACCTTCAGGATTTTGAAAAATTGGGAACTCCCAATTTGTTTTTTGCGGTAACTTCTGGAGCCATGGATTCTATGGTTAGTAATTATACGGCAAACAAAAGAAGACGAGATAAAGATGCCTATACTCCTAATGGAGATAAAGGTTTTAGGCCAGATTATGCCACCTCTGTATACAGTAAGATTTTAAAGGATAAATTTCCTGATGTTCCCGTTGTTATTGGTGGGATTGAAGCTTCATTGCGTCGAGTGACTCATTATGATTTTTGGAGTGATTCGCTTAAGCCTAATATTCTTGTTGATTCAAAAGCGGATTTATTGGTATATGGAATGGGGGAACAACCTTTAAGAGAATTAATTGGTTTACTTAAAAAAGGAGTGCCCTTTGAATCAATTAAAACCATAAAACAGACGGCATTTTTATTGGATGCTCATGAAAATATACCAAAAAATAAGCAATGGGAGGATAAAGAAATAAGCTCCCATGAAGCATGTTTAAAGGATAAGAAAACATTCGCGGCAAATTTCAAAACAATAGAACAGGAATCTAATAAGATTCACGGAAGAAGAATTCTTCAGAAAGTTGGAGGGAGGACCCTGGTGATCAACCCGGTTTTTCCGACCATGACTGAGAAAGAAGTTGATGCTTCCTATGACCTTCCTTTTACGAGACTACCACATCCAAAATATGATAAAAGAGGCCCTATTCCAGCTTATGAAATGATTAAATTTTCGATCAATACGCATAGAGGTTGTTTTGGTGGCTGTAGTTTCTGTACAATTTCTGCACATCAAGGTAAATTTATTGCAAGTAGAAGCCAGGAGTCTGTTTTGAAAGAAGTACAAGCTGTGACAGAGATGCCGGATTTTAAAGGTTATTTGTCAGATGTAGGAGGCCCTTCAGCTAATATGTATCAAATGAAAGGTAAAGTACAAAGCATATGTGATAACTGCGTAGCACCTTCGTGTATATCACCTGTGATTTGCCATAACTTGGATACATCTCATAAGCCGATGACTGATTTGTATCAGGCGATAGATAAGAATCCTAAGATAAAAAAGTCTTTTATTGGAAGTGGAATTCGCTATGATATGTTGGTGCCTGAATTTAATAAGAATGCTGATCCTAAAGAATTAGAAGACTATACAGAAGAGGTTCTTACAAAGCACGTTTCTGGAAGATTAAAAGTAGCTCCGGAACATACATCTGATCCGGTGTTAAAATTAATGAGAAAGCCTTCATTCACTTATTTTCATGAATTTAAGAAGACTTTTGACAAGATTAACCTACGAAAGAAACTAAACCTTCAGCTAATACCCTATTTTATTTCCAACCATCCGGAGAGTCAATTAGAAGACATGGCAAATCTTGCCGCTGAGACAAAAGATATGGGATTTCAGTTAGAACAGGTCCAAGGATTTACACCTACCCCTATGACGGTAGCTACGGTCATTTATTATAGTGGCTATCATCCTTATACTCTAAAGAAATCATATGTGCCGAAATCAAAAAAAGAGAAAGACGAACAGCATAGGTTCTTTTTTTGGTATAAAAAGGAAAATCAAAATTGGATCAGAAATACACTTCAGAAAGTAGGGAGATCTGACTTAATGGAACGGCTGCTGCCAACCGATAGTAAAAAATCCAATAAGCCTTATAATAAAAGTAAAAACCAAAGTTCAAAAAATACTGGTTATACAAGTGTTTTAAAGCCAAAAAGGAATTCTACTCGATAAATAGATTTTTTTCATTTGTTGATTTCTTAAATCAAATTAGCTCGTATTATTTTGGTTTAATATTGCTACATTAGCATGAGTCAAAATGAAATTTTCATGAAAAAAATAATCTTTTTATTTCTGTTTATTGGTCTTTACGCAACTGCTCAGAAGAATCAGAGAGTGGACTTGAGAACTCCTAATGCCACCTTATATACGCACATTTATTATTTGACGCCCGAGAATTATGACATTGCTAAATCAGCGGCAACTATAAAGGGTTTACCTCAGGGTGAAGCCCAATTTGTTGCCAAAAGGATCAAAGAGGTTCTTGATGGGAATGGATTGATTATTGATTTTTCAAAAGTTCCTATTGATGCAAATTATATTGATACGGTTGATTTTGGCGTAAGATCACTTGAGCATAATGCAAATCGTTACGCTCCATTCCCGGTTAGACTTCCGCAAATTTACTTAGAAAAGTATGGAAAGAGCTGGTATTTCTCTGAGGAAACTGTTGAAAATCTAGACAAAATATATAAAAAGACTTTTCCTATTGAGTTTTCTTGGTTCAATGAAAGGTTTCCAGCGTTTTTCAAAACAACAGTCAATAACGTTCTGATCTGGAAACCCATAGCGGTTCTTATCACAATGATAATTTGTATCATTTTGTTTTATGTGCTTGAGCCAATAATGTTCATTGTCTTGAGATTGCTACAACGCATATTTTTTAGAAAAATTTCTGACGGAAAAACAATGGTAATTCTGCATGAATTGGCAAAGCCCATTGTATTTATTGTTATTATACGTTTTATTAAAAAGGTTCTCCCTTCCTTGCAAATGGTGAAATTGAATGCCCTTTTGTTGACAGGTTTGAAAATAGCCGAGACCGTATTTTGGATTTTCGTTGTGCTTAAGTTATTGAAAGTTGTACTGAGTTTTTATCATGAATACAAGGCTGAAGAAAAGACAAAATTAGACAGGCAACTCGCACCTATTTTGAACAAAGTGATGCAAGGTGTTGTAGTGTTGATAGGTTTTTTACATATACTGACACTGTTTGGCGTTGATCCTGCAACTGTTTTAGCAGGGGCTTCCATAGGTGGTGTGGCTGTAGCATTTGCAGCACAGGATTCTGTTAAAAATTTGATTGGAACCATGGTTATCTTTTTAGATAAACCATTTCAGTTGGATGATTGGATTGAGTTTGGAGGTGTTGAAGGATCAGTTGAAAGAGTAGGGTTTAGATCGACAAAAATCCGTGGAGCGGATACAACCTTGTTTCAAGTGCCAAATAGTAAAATATCTGAAGCAGATATCAATAATAAAGGATTAAGGGTCTTCAGAAGATATACAACTGAAGTGGGGGTAAGGTATGATACACCACCAGAACTTATGGAAGCTTTTGTTGAAGGCATCAAAAAGCTAATTGCCCTTCACCCATCCACCAAAAGTCAATCCTACAATGTGGACTTTATATCTTTTGGATCATCTTCTTTGAATATAATGATAAACGTATATTTTAAAGGACTTGATTGGGGTCAGGAACAAGAATCCAAACATATTCTTCATATGGGTATCGTTAGGCTTGCTGCAGCTTTGGGAGTTGAATTTGCTTTTCCTTCTACTACAATGATGATAGAGCAGTTTCCTGGGCAGGAATCTTTGGCTCCTAAATACGTGACTGAGAAATCTAAAATTGATAAGCAAATAAAGATGATTACTGACGATTTTGACGATCGTGAACATATGATGGATCCGAATGCCTCCACTCTTCCGGGTGGATAAGTTTATTTCATGTATTTGTCGATATAATCTGTAATCTCTTTCTCGACATCAATATCATGATATTGAGTGAGAAGTTCAAAATAGTCTATTTCAAGTTTGGGCTCTTGCTTAATGAGCTTGCCATTTATAAAGGACCTTTGCAGAATGTCTTCGACAATAAAATCAAGTCCTTCTTCGCCAGGTTTATATTCCTTTTTTAATGAAAGTCTGAACATATTGGCTGTAGAATTATACCAAAATGCTTTCCAACCACTTCTGTATTCTTTGATTAATTCGTACATGGTTTCGCCTGTTTGCCTATGGATTAACTTTATTAGAATTCGCCCTTCAGTTTTTGTAAGTTTTTTCAATTGGTCTGAAAACTCACCCTCCATGTATTCCTGAATATTCTTGATCTTTTTTTTTCTTTTCCTTTTTGACTTGATCCCTGCAAGTTCCATGTTGATATGTAAAAGAGTATCTGATGCCATTTTTGCAAAAGGATAGGCTTTATGAACTTTTTTGTAATACCAATAATAGTAACGACGAGCTTTTTTTGATTTAAAATCTCTCTTATCTAAAACCAAAACCTCATCCAAAGGAATCGTTAATGAATCATTTTTTATGATATAAAATTCGTCTAGAGATTGCTTATTCTTAGGATTCTGTGAGAAAAGCAGCAGCGGGAAAACAAGCAGTATAAGGGCAAAACTCTTTTTCATATTTTTATTCTCAATTCATTAATTTCTTGCCTGTAACTTTGGATGATTAAATTGATGTGCAAATTTAGCAATATGTATGATGTTTTCTCTTAATATTATGTGATATTTCTTAATTTCGTACAAAACTATAATAATGGCAAGCAAGAAAATTCTCAATAAAAAATCAATATCATTTTTAGAAAAATATTTAAACAATCCTTCTCCTACCGGATATGAATCGGAAGGGCAAAAAATTTGGATGGATTATCTTAAACCATACGTGGATGAGTTTATAACAGATAATTACGGAACTGCTGTAGGGGTTATAAATCCTGAAGCGGAATTTAAGGTTGTGATTGAAGGGGATGCCGATGAAATTTCTTGGTATGTAAATTATATTACTGATGACGGCTTAATTTATGTTATAAGAAATGGAGGAAGTGATCACCAGATAGCCCCTTCAAAACGCGTAAATATTCATACTAAGAAAGGAATTGTAAAAGGAATTTTTGGATGGCCAGCTATTCATACCAGAAACAAGGGAAAGGAAGAAACACCAAAATTAGATAATATCTTTATTGATGTGGGTTGTAAAACTAAAGATGAGGTCTTGGCATTGGGGGTTCATGTGGGTTGTGTGATCACTTATCCTGATGAGTTTATGATCTTAAATAAAAATAATTTTGTTTGTCGGGCTTTAGATAATCGCATGGGAGGTTTTATGATTGCTGAAGTTGCTCGATTACTTAAAGAGAATAATAAAAAATTACCTTTTGGCCTCTATATTACCAATTCTGTTCAAGAAGAAATTGGACTGAGAGGAGCAGAAATGATCACGCATACGATTCAGCCAAGCATGGCTATAGTGACTGATGTCTGTCATGATACCACAACGCCTATGATCGATAAAAAGAAAGAGGGCGAAACTAAATCAGGTGATGGTCCGGTGATTTCTTATGCGCCTGCTGTACAAAATAATGTACGTGAATTAATTATCGAAACCGCTGAGAAAAACAAAATCCCCTTCCAACGTTTGGCGGCCTCTAGGGCTACTGGAACTGATACGGATGCCTTTGCTTATTCCAATGGAGGAGTGCCTTCAGCACTCATCTCACTTGCTTTACGTTATATGCATACAACTGTAGAAATGGTTCATAAAGATGA
>CAYMKR010000159.1:0-5758 GCA_964390865.1 uncultured Flavobacteriaceae bacterium
AATCTACTTTCAAACTTGAAAAAATCAAGGGAAAGGCTAATTTGAAAAAATTTATTGGATCAAAAGTAGGAGATGTTGTTGACTTAAAGTCAAAGAACCTATTTACTGATGATCATATGTTGATGAATGTGTTGGGTCTGACTCATGAAGATGCCCATGATTTTGAAGCGTCATTGACATTTACAATTGAAGAAATTACCCAGACTGAATTAGCTGATTTAAACCAAGAGTTGTTTGATAAATTATTTGGTGAAGGTCTTGTTAAAAGTGAGGATGAGCTTAAGGATAGATTGAAAGAAGATGCAGAGAAACAATTTGGATCTCAGGCTGATCAGCAGTTGCTTAATGCCGTGACCGAAAGTTTAATCGAGAATACCAAGTTTGAACTTCCTTCTGAGTTTTTGAAAAAGTGGCTTGCTGTATCTGGTGAAAAGCCAATGACACCTGAACAAGCTAAAGAAGAATACGAAAGATCTGAGCAAGGTTTGAGATATCAATTGATTGAAGGTAAATTAATGACCGATAATAAATTGCAAGTATCTTATGAAGATTTAAAAGATTATACGAAAGGGTTTGTAAAGGCTCAAATGGCTCAGTTTGGAGATAACAAAATCGAAGGCAAAGAGTTGGACGATATTGTGAACAGAGTACTTTCAAATCAAGAGGAAGTTAAAAGATTGTCAGATCAATTAAAAAACGAAAAATTGTTGACATTTTTTAAAGAAAACATAAAGTTAAAGACCAAAGAAGTTACTTATGAGGACTTTGTAAAGGAGGTTTATAAATAAACCTTAATGCTTCACAAAAAGCTCCATAGTGATTCTTCATTATGGAGTTTTTTTATGGATAAGGATCATTTGGTTTAATTTGGGTTTCTAATCGCTGAATTAGAAGATGATTTGGGTTTATATACATCCTAATTAATTAGTATATTTACAGACTTAACGATTAAAAAGTATTTTTATGAATATTGGAAATGAATTTAAAAAATTCGCTGTGAAAGATCAGGGTATTAATAGTCTTCACGTTGATCAAATCGTCAGTAGTGTTACCCCATATATAATTGAAGAAAGACAATTGAACGTTGCTCAGATGGATGTGTTCTCTCGATTAATGATGGACAGAATCATTTTTTTGGGAACTGGAATAAACGATCATGTTGCGAATATCATTCAGGCACAGTTATTGTTCCTAGAAAGTGTAGACTCAACAAAGGACATTTCTATCTATATTAATTCTCCTGGAGGTGGTGTTTATGCCGGATTGGGAATTTATGATACAATGCAATTTATCAAACCTGATGTTGCGACAATTTGTACTGGTATGGCTGCATCAATGGGAGCGGTATTAATGTGTGCAGGACAGAAAGGTAAAAGATCAGCCCTTCCTCACTCAAGAATTATGATTCACCAGCCTATGGGTGGAGCTCAGGGTCAGGCTTCTGATATAGAAATCACAGCTCGTGAAATAATGAAATTAAAGGATGAACTTTATGCTATTATAGCAAAACATTCTGGTCAAAAAGTAAAAAAGGTACATGACGATTCGGACAGAGATTATTGGATGAAAGCTGATGAAGCCAAGTCTTACGGAATGATAGATGAAATTTTGACGAGAAGTAAATAAGTATTACAGGATTAACATCCCTTTTAAATTTAGATGATTATGGCGAAGAAGGAAGAATTAGAATGTTCGTTTTGTAAGAGAAAGAAAGAAGAGACTAATTTACTCATTGCCGGGGTTGACTCTCATATATGCGATAAATGTATTGAGCAAGCTCATGGTATTGTATTGGAAGAATCTGTTAATGAAAAAAAGAATTCAAGCTCTGATTTCTTGGTAAAGAAACCAAGAGAGATTAAGGATTTTCTGGATCAGTATATCATTGGTCAGGATCAGGCTAAAAAAGTGATGTCAGTTGCAGTTTACAATCATTATAAACGCTTGTTGCAAAAGCCTACGACCAAAGATGACGATATTGAGATTGAAAAAAGTAATATTGTTATAGTTGGTGAAACAGGTACTGGAAAAACACTTATCGCAAAAACAATAGCCAAAATGCTAGATGTTCCTTTTGCTATAGTTGATGCAACTGTGTTAACAGAAGCTGGTTATGTTGGTGAAGATGTTGAAACTATTTTAACCAGATTACTTCAAGCGGCCGATTATAAAGTTGATAAGGCTGAAAAAGGAATAGTGTTCATTGATGAGATTGACAAGATCGCAAGAAAAAGTGATAACCCATCAATTACCAGAGATGTATCAGGAGAAGGAGTGCAGCAGGCTTTGCTAAAGTTACTCGAAGGAACTGTGGTTAATGTTCCACCGAAAGGAGGAAGGAAGCATCCTGATCAGAAATTTGTAGAAGTAGACACAAAAAATATTCTTTTTATTGCTGGTGGCGCTTTTAGCGGTATCGATAGAGTGATCAGTAAAAGATTAAATATGCAAGCCGTTGGGTATAGCGCTTCTATTTCAGATGATAAAGTTGATGAAGAGAATTTACTTCAGTATATCATTCCTTCAGATCTAAAGAAATTCGGGTTAATACCTGAAATTATTGGAAGATTGCCATCCCTAACTTTTATGAGGCCATTAGATAAGAAAACGCTTAGATCTATATTGACAGAACCTAAAAATGCAATTATCAAACAATACATGAGACTGTTTGAAATGGATGGGATCATATTTAAAATTGATGAAAAGGCACTTGATTTTATTGTTGACAGGGCTGTAGAGTACAAACTTGGAGCTAGAGGGCTAAGATCATTATGTGAAGAAATTCTTACAGATGCTATGTTCGATATGCCAGGTACTGATGAGACAAGTTTAAGAGTTACTAAAAAATACGCTGAAGATAAGTTGACAAAATCAACGATTAAAAAATTAAAGGCGGTATCATAAAAGTCATTTAAAATATCCATTTGATAAAAAAACTGTCATTCTTTGACAGTTTTTTTATCTTTATATATTAATACTTCGATTTAAAAATGATTGCAAGAGAAACCATTGACAAAGTATTTGAAACCGCTCGGGTAGAGGAAGTCATTGGTGATTTTGTGAATTTGAAAAAAGCTGGAGCCAATTACAAGGGTTTAAGTCCTTTTACTGATGAAAAGACACCTTCTTTTATGGTGTCTCCTGTGAAACAAATCTGGAAAGATTTTAGTACGGGAAAAGGCGGAAACGCCATTACCTTTTTGATGGAACACGAACATTATTCCTACCCTGAAGCCATAAGATATCTTGCTATAAAATATCAGATTGAAATTGAAGAGACAGTTCAAAATGATGAAGAAAAGAAACGGTCTGATGAAAAAGAAAGTATGTTTCTCGTATCTGAATATGCGAAGACATATTTTATAGATACGCTTTGGAAATCTGAAAAAGGAAAGGCGATCGGACTTTCATATTTTAGGGAAAGAGGATTCACTGATGAAACTATCAAGAAATTTGAATTAGGTTATTCTCTCGATGAATGGTCAGCATTCACTGAAACGGCTGAGAATAAAAAGTATGAGATTGAGTTTCTGGAAAAGACGGGCTTGACCATTGTTAAGGATAATAGAAAATTTGATCGCTTCAAAGGAAGGGTGATGTTTCCGATTCAAAGTATGAGCGGTAGAATTCTTGGTTTTGGAGGAAGAACCCTGAGTTCGGATAAAAGGGCTGCGAAATATTTAAATTCTCCCGAAAGTATTATTTATTATAAAAGTAAAATTTTGTACGGGCTTTATCAGGCCAAACAAAGCATTGCTAAAGAAGATAACTGTTATTTGGTTGAAGGTTATACCGATGTGATTTCAATGTGGCAATCGGGTATAGAGAATGTCGTGGCATCATCGGGTACAGCACTTACTCCTGATCAGATAAGATTGATCAATAGGTTGACAAATAATATTACTGTGTTATTTGATGGGGATGCTGCAGGGATTAGAGCTTCTATAAGAGGGATTGATCTTATTCTTGAGCAAGGAATGAATGTTAAGGTTGTTGCATTTCCGGATGGAGATGATCCAGATAGTTTTGCCAAAGCAAGAACTACTGTTGAAATTAAGGAATATCTGAAGGAGCATTCGCAGGATTTCATACAATTTAAAACATCTCTTTTACTTGAAGAAACTAAGAATGATCCGATAAAAAGAGCTGAATTAATAAGGGATATTGTTTCGAGTATTGCTAAAATTCCGAATAATATTCAGAAGGAAATTTATGTTCAGGAATGTGCCAGGATCATGAATATTTCAGAAAGCGTTCTTTTTAATGAGTTGTCCCAAATCTTAAAAAGAGGAGGAAAGGAGTCACATCCATCATCTGTTCAGAAGACACCATTCGTTGGTGTAAAGAAAGAGATAAATAAGATTGAAAAGATTGATGAACTGTTTCAAATGGAAAAAAAAATAATAGAAATTTTACTATTATATGGAAATGAACAAGTAGATTTTATTGATTTTACTTCTGAAATTGGAGATGACGGAATAAAGAAGATTGTAAAGAATAATTATTCTAATGTGGTTTGTAAAGAAATCTATATGCATTTGCAAGAGGATGAAATTGAATTTACAAATCCTATCTTTCTGAAGATTTATTATGAAATCATACATCTTTTGAATCAAAATCAAGGGATTACCGCAGATTTGTTTACCAATCATGAAGATCATGATATTTCAGCAACTGTAACTGATATCCTTATGGAAGAAGAAAGGCATATTTTAAGTAGCTGGGAAAAGCATGATATATTTGTTAAAGACAAAGAGAGCTACCTCCCAAAATTGGTGACAGATGTATTGTATAATTTACGTCGCTTACTAATTGCTGAGAAGATAGATTCTCTAAAAATTGACCTTCAAACAGGACAGGAGTCTGCAACTGAAATTCTTGACAACAGAGATACCTTGGAATCTATTCGAGACTATACAGCGCTAAAACAGCTCTTATTCGAAAAACTTAACAGGGTAATTTGAATTTTATTTCTTCATTTCTTCAGACACTTCGCAAATCGGAATCGGAATCATTTTATGAGTATTAGCCTCATGAAGTCTATTGTAAATGGCTAAAACTTTAGTTTTTCGATCACTCAAATTGTCTGTCAGACCCTCATCAATAGCTTTCATCGCCCATTCTAATTCGTCATAGCTAGCTCCAATTTGATCCTCATCAGTTCTGTCATCACCCCATAGACCATCAGTTGGTGAAGCAGCTATTATTTCCTGATTTATGCCCATGAATCTGGCAAGGTCATAAACTTCACTTTTCATAAGATCAGCAATTGGGCTTAGATCAACACCACCATCTCCATATTTGGTATAAAACCCTACGCCAAAATCTTCCACTTTATTACCGGTTCCAGCAACAAGCAATCCTTTTAAAGCTGCAAAATAATATAATGAAGTCATTCTTAATCTAGCTCGGGTGTTGGCCAAAGGCATAAATCTATCTTCCTCATTGTCTACTTTGGGCATGGATTCGATAAGGCTATCAAAAACAGGAGTCAGATTTACTTGTGTAAAATTCACGTTGCTAAAATTACTTTTTAACCATTCAATATGATTAAGTGCCCTGTTTACTTGGGAAGGGGCTTGGTGAATTGGCATTTCAAGACATAACAATTCTAAACCAGTTTTGGCACATAGTGCTGAGGTAACCGCTGAATCTATGCCTCCCGATATTCCAATTACAAAACCTTTTACGCCAGCTTTAGTGGCATAATCTTTTAACCATTTCACAATGTGATTTGTAACTTTTTCAGTGTTCATTA
>CAYMKR010000160.1:0-5682 GCA_964390865.1 uncultured Flavobacteriaceae bacterium
ATCTGATAATGATGCACCCGTTTCGCCTAATGAAGTTACATCAGGTGTTAAGGTCTCGTCAAATGCCTTAAAAGTAAAAGACTTATCAACTGATACTGATGCATAGTAAAAAAAAAGCGCTCCAATGGAGCGCTTTTTTATTTTTATTCTAAAGATTTGAGAGATAGGCTCCGTAAGAATCCTTGAATTCAAAACCTTTAATTATTCTTCTCTTATTCAGTTTATTATACTCAGTCAAGGCCCATAAAATAAACTCTTTTACAAAGAGCCTATCCTCCACTTTGACTTTAGGCATATAGGTGTCAATCAATTCATCCAAGGCCTTTATTGAATTAAGTGCAGCTGCATAGGTCTGTTCAGATCCATTATCATATAGTTCGAAGGAGCTTTCTTCAAAAAACCATTGTAATACGCCATCGTAAGGATCTTTATCGTTTTCATGTTTCAGTTTCTTGATCTTAGGAAAATATTTATCGAAAAGTGCCTTAGAAGCTCCTCCTATCAGTTTTTCTGCTACAAAGGCTGCTCCTTCCTGCTCACCCTCATAAACAAGTTCAACTTTCCCTATGATAGAAGGTATCATACCGAGAATATCTGCATACCTGATGCCTGTTTGTTCAGACCCTGAAGCAAGACAACGATGTTCAGCCGTGCTTAAAAGATTCTCATAAGCCGTAATACTCATTCTAGCACTGATACCACTCCTACTATCCACATACTCACTTTCTCTTGCTTCAAACCCAATTTGCTCTACCAAGTCTTTTGCTAATTCAGGCACATGAATATCACAAATTCTATCATTTTGAAGTTTCGCTTCTTGTGCCGTAATTGTTTTAGCAACATCAATACTTTTTGGGTAATGGGTAAGGATTTGAGATCCGATTCTATCTTTCAACGGTGTTACAATACTACCTCTATTGGTATAATCTTCAGGATTTGCAGTAAAGACAAATTGGAGGTCCAATGGCAATCTTACCTGAAATCCCCTAATTTGTATATCACCCTCTTCCAGAATGTTAAATAAGGCAACTTGAATTCTTGATTGAAGGTCAGGAAGTTCATTAATTACAAATATACTCCGGTTTGCACGCGGTATCATTCCAAAATGAATCACTCTTTCATCTGCATAACTCAGTTTTAACGTAGCCGCCTTGATAGGATCAATATCACCAATCAGATCAGAAATTGTAACATCAGGAGTGGCCAATTTTTCATAAAATCTTTGGTCTCTATGAATCCATGAAATTGGCGTTTTATCTCCTAAGGATGCTATCTGTTCTTTTGCAAAATTACTAATAGGCTTCAATGGATCATCATTGATTTCTGAGCCTTCAATTACTGGAATATATTCATCTAGTAACTGAACCATCAATCTAGCTAGCCTTGTCTTTGCCTGCCCTCTTAAACCTAAGAGATTAATATTATGTTCTGAAAGAATGGCTCTTTCTAATTGTGGAATAACCGTCTCATCATATCCATGAATACCAGTAAATGAAGCTTTTCCCGCTTTAATATTCTCTATTAAATTCTCTCTTAACTCCGATTTAATACTCCTACTTTGATAGCCACTTTTTTTAAGTTCACCTAAAGTCATTAAACTTATATCCATTATCTAATTCTTTTTTTTCTGTTATTTTCGTAATCATGAAAGATCATTTCACCCAGACCATCAAGGCCAGTGTAAAAGGCTTTACCCCTGTTTGATAAAGTGAATTGATCCACAAATGTTTGTAAATAGGGGTCTTTAGCGATCATAAATGTGGTGATAGGAATGTGCAATTTTCTGGCTTGCGCTGCCATTTGATAGCATTTATCCACAATATAATCATCAAGACCGTTACTGTTCTTATAATAGCTCCCATCCTGCATTCTAACGCAACTAGGCTTGCCATCTGTAATCATAAATATCTGTTTGTTGGTATTTCTTTTCCTTCTTAATAAATCCAAAGCCAGTTGCAGTCCTGCTACCGTATTGGTGTGATAAGGGCCCACTTGCAAATAAGGTAAATCCTTCAGTTTTATCGGCCAGGCGTCATTACCAAAAACCAATATATCTAAAGTATCCTTAGCATACCTAGTCGTAATCAATTCAGCCAAAGCCATTGCTACTTTTTTAGCAGGAGTAATACGATCTTCCCCATAAAGTATCATACTATGACTGATATCAATCATAAGCACTGTACTCATTTGTGCTTTATGATGTGTATCCTCAACAACAAGGTCATTCTCAGTCAACTGGAAGTCGTCAAAACCGTGATTTACTTGTGCATTTTTAAGGCTTTCTGTAATATTGATATGCTCTAAGGCATCCCCAAAACGAAATTCTCTAAGATCACCAGTATGTTCATCACCCAAACCACTAGTCTTGGTTTTATGGGTTCCGGCTCCTTTGTTCTTAATTTGACCAAATATCTGATTCAGGGCATTTTTACGTATCGCCCTTTCGGTCTTGGCAGTAATTTTTTTATCGTAGCTACCGTCTGGTTTAATTTCTTCCTTGATATATCCTTTTGTTTTTAGATCTTCAATGAAATCGTCAATAGTGTAATTCTCATCCGTAAGCTGGTATTCCTGATCTAGTTGTTCGAGCCAATCAATAGCTTCATCAAAATCTCCTGATGTATGCGTAATCAACTCTTTAAAGATATCGAAAAGCTTGTCAAACGGGCTTTTTTGTTCTTCTTTATATAATTCAAATTGAAAACCAGAATTGTTCTTTTTTCTCTTCATTTCTGAGTGATATAATCAGTTTACTTATTAGGTATTGTCAAATTATCGCAATTTTTATTTAAAACGAAATCAAAAAATTGACGTCGTTCAAAAGCATTTGATTTAGTTCGGAGTGATTGGAAATCTATTAGGTACAGACTTTTATGGTCTAAACGATAAATCTCCTTTTTCTTGATAGTTTAACAAAGATAAGGATAATTACTTACTTTCTTTTAATGGACTATTTGCCCAATACTTTTTAAATTCTTTATTTTCATTAGATTTTGAAGCTGAAAGGACTTTATTTTTTTCTATAAACGAGAAGGAAGAGTCAATTGGCAAATCTTGCATAATTTCTTGCACAAAAATCTCTCTAAATTGTTTTAAGGTCAAAACAGGCCCTTCATTAATAATATTCCCGGCTTTATCACGCACTTTATTAATGGTATATGAAATCTCATTTTCAATCGTATTCTTATCAATATTTGCGCTAAATGGATATAATTTTATCTTCAGAGACCTAGGATTAATTTCGGAGATTTCCTCAATATCTAGTTTCTTATTCTTATAATAAAACGCAATAGTCCGACCTGAACCATCAATAGTAGAAGGATCAATTTCACGATTAAAAAACACTTGAAAAGAATTTGAATCATAATGATAAATCAAATTGTCCACTTTAAAGGTATCTCCATGTTTTAAGTCAAAAAAGTTATTAAAGGTCAAATAGTTTAAGTAATATTTATCTTGCTGTTTTTTATACTCAATATTCACTTCATATAAGACTGCATTTTCTTGAAAATCTTTTGTTGTATAATTAAGTTTGTGAATCCCAAAATCATATTTTCCTATATAGATACTTCCACTTCCTTTGAAATAGCGGTCCATACCCTGAATGCTGGATAAGAAATCAATTTTATAAATAGGTTCATCATCAAGAAAAACTATTTTATCTATCCAAAAAGAGTGTTGTTTGACAAAATTTTTATTCATCACATCAACAAACGAGAAAGATTTCTGATTGTAATTTCTGATACAATTTCCTATATGAAGAAGATACAACTCATTCCCACCTAAAGGAGAAAGCGTAACTCCTTCTAAGTATTTTACATTGTAGTTATCATAAGGAACCGCTAACAGACTGTCAATTAGAAAATTTTTATTAACCCCATACTGAAACAAGGCAGCCTGATTCCGCGCATCATAAAACTTATTAGTACCAAACCCCGCATCAAAAACTTTAATAATTCCTTCATTGAGATTCACATAATCTGCTGTTTTTAAAGGATGGGTATGATCCAATTCTTTAGCATCTACTATTTTCTGATAATCTCTATAATATGCTATGTACGCAAACGGTTCAAAGGAGAAATTTTCGGGGATCTGTTCAATCGCCAATCTTACTATTTTTCTAGCTCCGTATTGCTTTTCTTTTTTTCCCGCTTTTAATACCACTTCATCTAAAGACTCCCACTTTTGCTCAAGTTCTAAAATGAACCTTCCTTTGGATAACAGCTCATCCACATTAAATTTTGTCGTTTGATAACCTATGCAAGAAATCTGTAGCGACTCATTTTGCTTTAAAAATTTGTTAGGTATCCTAAAATTGCCATTCTCGTCAGAAATAACGCCAACCTTAGAGTCGGTAAGAATGACAGTAGCAAAAACAACAGGGCGTCCATTAAACCCGTCCAATATTTGAAAAACTTCACTTGTAGCATTTTGAGCCGCTATATTGCTACAAAAGCTAAAAAGAAAAATTAAAAAAATACGTTTAAGGTAAACTCTTAACATTAAATTTATTTTTATTCTTAAAAATAGATAAAAAATAATTTTTAGAGCTAAAAGTCAATGTTGTTTTAAGTCTATATTTAAGATTCTCTAAAATACAATCATGTTGGGCTATATATAAATCTTATATTCGTTTTTAAATTTTTTAAAATGAATATTGTTAGAACTGCCCTTTTATTGATCATTACGCTTGTTGTTGTACCCGTTTTCTCTTATTATTTTGGGACACCTCTGAACGAAATTTCAATTGAGGCCTTAACCCTTTTAGCAAAAATATGCCTTATAGCAATCATCTATTGCTTTGTTATTGGTCAACTCACCGGAAATAATAGTCAAGTAGATAAATTGTGGAGTTTATTGCCCATAGTCTATGTTTGGGTGGTGGCCCACTATGGTGGCTACACAACCAGATTAATCGTCATGGCCTCTTTAGTTTCCCTTTGGGGGATTAGGCTAACCTATAATTTTTCAAGGCACGGTGCATTTACCATTCGATTTTGGGAAGGCAAAGAAGATTATAGATGGGCCATATTAAGAGCAAAACCAGAGTTTCAAGCCAAATGGAAATGGACATTATTCAATCTATTTTTTATTTGCGGCTATCAACTGATATTGATTCTTCTATTCACTTTACCTATAATCATCGCTTTACAGTTTAATGAAACACCGTTTGGGCTTATCGATATGGGAGTGGGATTAGCTATGCTGTTTTTTATCGGATATCAAACGATTGCCGATAACCAACACTGGAAATATCAAAGTTTAAAATGGGAAAAAATTAATAATAATGAAGCTCTAGAAGGCGATTATAAAAAAGGATTTCTTGATAAAGGTTTATGGGCATTTTCTCGCCATCCTAACTATTTAGCGGAACAGGCAATCTGGATAAGTTTTTATCTATTTAGCATTGTGGCTTCTGGTCAGTGGATAAATTGGTCGGTTGCCGGATGTCTGCTATTGGTCGTTTTATTCCAGGGCAGTTCAAATTTTAGCGAAGAAATCAGCGCTGAAAAATACCCACTATATAAAGACTATCAGAAGAGGGTTCCTCGTTTTTTTGGGTTGAGAAAAAAATAGAATCACTTAAACTTATTAAGTATCTAATGATAAACAAGAAATTTATTATTTGGTTTCAAAATAGTTTTGCAGGGTGTAAAATGCCTTCTTGATGATCCGAAGGAG
>CAYMKR010000161.1:0-5668 GCA_964390865.1 uncultured Flavobacteriaceae bacterium
CCAAATTAAGAATGGCTTCAAGTGCCGAATGATCACTCACCCTTGATTCTACAAAGTCAATCTCTACATTTTCAGGGTCATTCTTAATGTCAAATTTTTCATTGAACGCTGAGATAGATCCGAAAAATAATGGCCCCCAGATTTCATACACCTTGGTTCCATCCTCTTTCATCCTTTTCCTTGCTCTAATTTTTTTTGCATTTTCCCATGAGAAAACCAAGGCACTCACGATTACACCAGCGAATACTGCTATGGCCAAATCAAAAATTACTGTAAGCGCTGAAACCAGAATGATAACAAAAACATCAGTTCTAGGTACTTTGTTCAAAATTCTGAAACTACTCCAGGCAAACGTTCCAACAACCACCATAAACATCACACCCACCAAAGCCGCAATGGGCACTTGCTCTATATAGGAAGATCCAAATAAAATAAACGCCAGCAGTGTTAATGCTGCAACAATACCTGATAATCTAGTTCTACCACCTGATTTAATATTGATAATAGATTGCCCAATCATGGCACAACCTCCCATACCTCCAAACAAACCAGTCACAATATTTGCGCCTCCTTGGGCTACACATTCTCTGTTACCATTCCCTCTGGTGTCTGTCAATTCATCAATTAAATTCAAAGTCATTAATGATTCAATCAGACCAATTGCCGCCAAAATCAGCGCATATGGGAATATAAATTTTATAGTTTCCCAGTTAAATGGCACTTTTGAAAAAAGTTCCCACTGAAACATTGGAAGCCCTCCCTTAAGTCCTTCACCTCCACCATCTCTAATAAAAGATCCAACAGTAGCCACATCAAAATTAAATAGTATTGCAAGGGTTGAAACCGTTAAAATTGCAATCAAAGCTTCAGGTAATTTTTTGGTCAATTTAATCTTAGGTAATCCCCACATCATCAACATTGTAAGCCCAACAAGACCAGCCATAAGGTATAATTCTGAGCCTTGAAGCCAAACTTTTTCACCCTCAAATGTTTTTTTAAACATCCCTAACTGAGACAAAAATATAACAATCGCCAAACCATTTACAAACCCCATCATTACAGGGTGAGGTATTAACCTAACGAATTTTCCAAGCTTTAAAACACCTGCCATCATCTGGATGAAACCCATCAATATAACAGTTGCAAATAAATAGTATAAACCTAGGTTTTCCCCAGGAGCTCCCATGTCATTGCCGCGTGCCACCAGACTGACCATTACAACAGCCAAAGCTCCCGTAGCCCCTGAAATCATACCAGGTCTTCCTCCAAAAATTGAAGTAATCAAACCTACCATAAAGGCTGCATAAAGCCCCACTAAAGGGTCTACTCCTGCAACAAAAGCAAAAGCTACCGCCTCCGGAACCAAAGCTAGTGCTACGGTAATTCCTGACAATACATCATTCTTAACATTGGGTAATCTCTTACTAATAAATTCAGTCATGTCTTTGGTTTGAAAAAGCGGCAAATATACTATATCTTCAATTACTATCTCAACATAATCCTTTATTGTTGAACACTAGGCCAATACATACCCACTAGCAAGGCTATATTAGGATATGTATTTTGAAATACGCTTGAGACTTCTGATTTTGGTACCCAAGCTAAATCAGTAATGCCCTCTTCTATCTGTGGGGCCAACATAGTATCATTCGAATACATTTCGTACCAGTAGGATACTTTCAAAACGTCCTCCATATTTTCAGTATAAATATGATAAGTCGTTCCTATATAATCCACAAGTCTTAGATTCTTAAATCCACATTCTTCCTCAACTTCTCTTATTGCAGCCTCTTCCTTGCTTTCATTTAATTCAATTTTCCCTTTTGGAAGATCCCATTTATCATGTCTAAAGATAAATAATACTTCGTCTGAGTCGTTTTTCACAATGCCCCCAGATGCTTTAATTACTTTAAACATTTCCTGAAATGAACCCCACATGCTCTCTAAATCAGAATCAAATAAATACAGTCTGGCTTCAGATTTGAAAATCAGTTCATTAACCGCTTCAATTCTATTAAAATCAATCCACAAATAACAATTATCATCAGATAGCATATTTCTCTTATCTGTTAAAATAATTGATATATCATTCTTAAAAATTGTATACATTTGTACTATGATTTTTGACAAAAATACAGCAAAAAAGACAGCTGAATTGCTTTTACAGATAAAAGCGATAAAATTGCAACCTGACAAACCTTTTACTTGGGCCTCTGGATGGAATTCTCCTATTTACTGTGACAATCGAGTTACGCTGTCTTATGTAATGATAAGAAATTATGTTAGAGAAAATTTGGTGAAAATCATTTCAGAAAAACACGGGCAACCTGATGTTATTGCAGGAGTCGCTACTGGAGCAATAGCCATTGGAGTTCTTGTTGCTCAAGAATTAGGGGTTCCTTTTATATATGTAAGACCTGAACCAAAAAAACATGGTCGACAAAACCAAATTGAAGGCTTTTTAGATAGCGGCCAAAGTGTAGTTGTAGTTGAAGATTTGATCAGTACAGGTAAGAGCAGTTTGAATGCTGTTAAGGCTTTAAAGGATGCTGGCGCAAGAGTCATTGGAATGGTTGCCATATTTAATTACGGCTTTCCTTTAGCAGAAAAGAACTTTAAGGAATATCATTTAGATTTGACAACCTTAAGTGATTATGAGAATTTGATTGAACAAGCTCTCGAAACTAATTTTATAAGTACTAAACAAGTTACAACCCTTAAAGCTTGGAGGGAAGATCCAGGTGAGTGGAACGCAAAATAAGAAATGAATTTAGAAAGCCCTAAAGTTACCGTACAAAAATCAAGCGAAGAAATTTTTGAATATCTATCGAATGTTGAAAACTTCGAGCACATTATGCCTAAGAACATCGACAAGTTCGAAGCTGGAAAAGATTCTTTCCTTTTTGCTCTAAAAGGAATGCCAGAGATAGAATTAAAACTGGAGGAAGTTGATGCTCCAAAAAAGATTGTTCTTGGTTCTGCAAGTGAGAAGTTCCCCTTTAACCTGACGGCAGATATTGAACATGCGTCAGATTCATCAAGCAATGTACAGCTGTTATTTGATGGCCAATTTAACCCGATGGTGGCAATGATGGTAAAGAAACCATTGCAAAAATTCATTGACACCCTGATTAGCAATATTGGCGAAAAATAAATTTAGATTTTATTCTTAAAGGTATATAACTTCTTTAAAGTTATACGATTTAATAGATTCATCCTCCTTTTCCAGGCGCAGCATGCCTTGTTTTGATACGCCACGAATGATACCTATAAAAGGTTTTCCAGTTACTTCTTTAAACATTCTCACCTTATCTTTTCGATAAAGAGCCGATTCATATTGATTCCATAACTCATCATATTTTTTATCAAAAACAAAATCAAATTTATTTTGTATCGAATTTAACAAGTCCTGAAGAAATATTTCACGATCTACTTCTTGTCCATTAATTTGCTTGATAGAAACCGCCATTGGAAGATCTACGGGGAAATATTCTTGATTCAAATTTATACCTACTCCAATAATGCATTTGGTAATCTTGTCAGCTGACAGCGTATTTTCTATTAAAATACCGCCTAGTTTTTTTGACACTGACATTATGTCGTTTGGCCATTTAATAGCTAATTTTGGCAGATTATAGCGTTGCAAATATTGATATATACCTAGCGAAATCGCACAATTTAGCATAAACTGATCTTCTGCCTTCACCCCTTCTAACTGCACCAATAAGCTGCATATCAAATTTTTACCCTTTTCAGAATGCCATAAAGCTCCTTTTTGTCCTCTGCCTTCGTTTTGAAATTCAGCGGTAACCGCCGTCCATTTACCCAATCCCTTATTTTTGGACATTTGTCTTAAATAAGAATTTGTTGAATCTGTGGCATTAAGTTTGAATAGATACATCTATATAATTGCAATTATCAGTCATCTAAAGTGGCAAAAATGTGATACATTTGCAAGGAATTTTGAAACAAATTAATGACAAATAAAATAGTTAATTCGGATCTTTTGATCACTGAAATAATAAAGGGAATTGAAGAAGTAAAAGGTGAAAATATTTCTATAATTGATTTAAGAGAAATTGAAAATACTGTTTGTGATTACTATATTCTGTGTGATGGGACTTCCAACACTCAGGTAAAAGCCATTGCAGCATCCATTCAAAAGATTGTTAGTAAAAGTCTTAAAGACAAGCCCTGGCATGTAGAAGGAGAGGCCAATGCCGAATGGATATTACTAGATTATGTAAATCTTGCTGTTCATGTTTTTCAAAAACAAGTAAGAAATTTTTACAACCTTGAAGAACTATGGGGAGATGGTAAAATCACAAACATTGAAAGTGCTTATTAATTGAGCAGCAATCGTTAAATTTGACACATGAAAAAAGAAAATTCAAATAAGGAGAATAATAACCCGTTTAAGCAATTCAATTTCAAATTCAATTTTTATTGGGTTTATGGGATCATTTTTGCACTATTGATAGGTTATCAGTTACTTAATAGTTCGGACCTTGCAAGTAATAAGTTAACTCAAAATGAGTTCAAGGATATTCTGAACGAAAATGACATAGATAAAATTCTTATTGTTAATGGAGATATAGCGCAGCTTACAATCAAAAGTGAGGCTCTTAATACCAAGGATAAATACAAGAAGTATAAAAACCCTTCGATTTTTGGCCAGACTACTCCAGTATACATTTATGATTTTGGAGATCTTCAGAATTTTGAACAAAACCTTGAAAGTGCAAAAGGTGAATTTGGCTTAGATTTTGACAAAGACAATACAACCAGAACGAGTTTCTTTGATTCTTTTCTAGTATGGTTACCATTTATTTTTATTATTGGTCTTTGGATATTCTTTATGAAAAGAATGTCTGGTGGTGCCGGTGGTGGTGCGGGTGGCCAAATCTTTAACATTGGTAAATCCAAGGCTAAAGTATTTGATGAAAACACGAAGGTAAGAACATCTTTTAAAGATGTTGCAGGCCTTTTAGGTGCTAAGGAAGAAGTGCAAGAAATTGTTGATTTCCTTAAAAATCCTGATAAATATACCAACTTAGGTGGGAAAATTCCAAAAGGAGCTCTTTTGGTAGGACCTCCAGGAACGGGTAAAACATTATTAGCCAAAGCCGTTGCAGGAGAAGCAGGTGTACCCTTCTTTTCTTTATCAGGCTCTGATTTTGTAGAAATGTTCGTTGGTGTTGGTGCTTCTAGGGTAAGAGACTTATTTAAACAAGCCGCCTCAAAATCACCTTCAATTATTTTTATTGATGAGATTGACGCCATAGGAAGGGCCCGTGGAAAGAACAATGTTACCGGTGGAAATGATGAAAGAGAAAACACCTTGAATCAGTTACTTACTGAGATGGATGGTTTTGGTACCGACGTAAATGTAATTGTTATCGCAGCCACGAACAGAGCGGATGTATTGGACAAAGCGCTAATGCGTGCCGGAAGATTTGACCGTCAGATTTACGTAGACCTTCCGGATAGAAACGAAAGAAAACAAATCTTTGATGTGCATGTAAAGCCTCTTAAAATGTCGAATGATGTTGATTTGGAATTTTTATCAAAACAAACACCAGGATTTTCAGGAGCTGACATCGCTAATGTTTGTAACGAGTCGGCATTAGTAGCCGCCAGAAAAAGCAAGAAAAGTGTTCATCACCAA
>CAYMKR010000162.1:0-5668 GCA_964390865.1 uncultured Flavobacteriaceae bacterium
ATTTATTAAAATTAGACATGACAAATGTAGATCCACTTTAACTGTCAAAAAACAACGGAATTGGCTAATTTATATGTATAATTAACAGTTTACAATAGCTTAACATTAATATTGGTTAATATAACACACAATATTGTTAAATTCGCATAGAATATAATAAGCAAATAGATTATTTTTGCATTAAAGCAGCGATAGCATGATTAATAAGAAACCAAGTTTCGAAAAAATAAGCCCTAGTTTTGGAAGTAGCATCTCCGTTAAACAACATAATAAGAAGGTTCTAAACAACATCGCTTACTGGCATTTTCATCCAGAGGTTGAATTGGTGTATGTAAATCAAGGCCAAGGGAAAAGACATATAGGAAATCATCTCTCCTACTTTAACAACAGTATGCTCATACTTATTGGGGCAAACCTGCCTCATCATGGATTTGTTGACAGGCTTACAAGTAATGGTTCTGAAACTATCGTCCAGTTTAAATTAGATTTCCTTGGGAAAATTTTTTACAACATCCCAGAAATGGGAAATATAAACGCTCTTTTTGAAAGAGCTAAAAAAGGTATCATATTCAAACCAGAAACTAAAAAATTAGTAGGCCCTAAAATTGAAACTCTGTTAGAACATAATGGCATGTCAAGGGTAATTAAATTATTGGAAATCCTTAACGACTTATCTCTTGCTAATGACTATTCATTGCTCAATGTAGACGGATTTGCTTTTGAAACCGAACCACAAGACAGCGAAAAGATTGACATCATATTCAAGCACATAAATAATAATTTCAAAAGACATATAAGCCTTGATGAAATAGCAGATACTGTGAGCATGACTACGCCAGCCTTTTGCAGGTATTTTAAAAAAGCAACAGGGAAAACTTTTACCAAATTAGTCAACGAATACAGAGTTGTGCATGCCACCAAGCTATTACAGGAGAACCAGACAAGCATTACTGATATTTGCTTTGAATGTGGGTTTAATAATTTTTCTCACTTCAATAGATTGTTCAAAGAATTTACAGGGAAAAGTGCATCAAAATACAGAAGTGAAATGAAACGAATGATTCATTAGGTCTATCTGATCTCCAATAAAAAAGGAAGCCTGGTCTGTAAGCCTTTCCAATCTCCAAATTGCTGCAGTTTTTTATAAACTTTGAAGTTTTCAATCCCGATTTCTTCTTCCAGAATTTGCTGCTTAACACTTGCGAATGGTCCCGACACCATATCTTTTAAATCTTTTTTATAGTCCGGATAACTACGAATTCTATATTCATCAATGTCAACCAAGTTGGCTGCGGCCTTAATCGCATCCTCTAAACCGCCTAATTCATCTACCAAACCATTCTCAAGTGCCTGTTTCCCAGTCCAAACTCTTCCTTGAGCGATTTCATCCACTTGTTCAAAAGTCATGTTCCGTCCTTCAGCTACTTTCGTAACAAAAGTGGTATATACGCGTTCAACTCCTTCTTTGGTCACATCATAAAAATCATCCGTCATCGGCTCAAACAAACTATAATTCAAAGATCTTTTATTAGTTCCTACCTGTTCGGCATTTATTCCTATCCGATCAGCAAACTCACTCATATTTGGTACCATTCCGAATACTCCTATACTACCAGTAATAGTAGTTGGATCAGCAAGAATTATATCCGCATTACACGAAATATAATAACCTCCTGAAGCCGCAAAATTACCCATTGACACAACAACTGGTTTGTCTTTTTTTGTCACCTCTATTTCCCTCCAAATGATATCCGAGGCCAAAGCACTTCCACCAGGTGAATTCACTCTTAGAACTATCGCTTTAACATCTTTAGATTTTCGAGCCTTTTTCAAGGATTCAATAATTAGTTCTGGGCCAATATAATCTTCATCTCCTTTACCATACATTATATCACCTTGGGCATATATTATAGCAATTCTATCAGAGGCACTATTTATAAGCCTTCCCTTACCAGAATCGATATAGTTCTTAACACTGACAGCATAAATAGCTGCGTCCTCAGAAAGACCACCAAGTTGCTTAAGAACTTTGACATAGTCATCTTTATACATTTTCCCGGTAATCATTTTATGCTCAATTGCCAAGTCAGGAGTTCTTGCTAATAATTCATCTGCTATATAATTGATCTGATCAAGATCAATTTTGCGACTTTCATCAATATCTGTAATCATCTCTGACCAAATAGAATTTAAAAAAGCCTCTGTTTGTTCTCTATTTGCTTCACTCATTTCATTAGCCAAAAATGGTTCTACTGCACTTTTATATTTGCCATGACGTATCACTTCCATTTTAACGCCGTATTTTTCCTGGAAATCCTTAAAAAATAGCACCTCTCCGGATAAGCCACGAAAATCAATTTGCCCCTCAGGATTGACATAAATAGAATCGGCAACAGAACTCAAATAAAAATTTTTCTGTTCATAAACATCTGCAAAGGCTGTCACGAACTTTCCTGACTCTTTAAATTCATATAATTTATCTCTAATTTCCTGAATCTGGGCCATACCTCCTTGAATCATCAAGGATTCTATACTTATACCTAAAATCTGATCATCATACTTGGCATTATCTATTGCATTTAAAATATTATCCAATCCAATCTTCTTTTTTTCCAGGCCTAAAATTTGTGTAAATGGATCATCGTTCTTAGGCGCATAATCTTTAATAAGGTCCTCCAATTTCAGAACAAGAACAGAATTATTCTTTACCACTACAGTACCATCATCCATAAAACCGGAACTGATCACTGAACCTATCGCTATTAAAACGAAAAACATGATCATAAACGAGATGAAAACACCTAAAATTGCCGCTAATAATTCTCTTAAAAAAGTCATTCAATGTATTTTTATATATGTCGCTGAGTACCACTCAAAGTTACAAATGTTAAAAAATTAAACCAAAACGAGTTCTAATTCGGCTTCTCTTTTGTTTCTTTGCAGTGGTCATATTCCGCAATGTATCTTTGGCCAATATATGATGTTATTGTTAATTTTCCGACGATTTGAATTAAAAAAGAGTTCAGCTTGAAAATAGTCCGTACTACATACTTATCCCTTGGAAGTAACCTCGGAAATAAACTTGAGAATTTACAGAGCGCTATTGATGAAATCAATCAAGTGATAGGTCATGTAAACAAGATTTCTTCTGTTTATAAAACCGAGTCTTGGGGATTTAATGGAGATACTTTTTATAATATTTGCCTTGAAATATCTAGCAGTCTCAGCCCAGAAAAAATGATACAATCGGTTCTTAAGATCGAGGATAAGCTGGGGCGAGCCAGAAATCAGGACAAAACCTACCATAACCGAATCATAGATATTGATATCCTGTTGTTCGATGATGAAATTATTTTTTTCAATGATCTGAAGGTTCCTCATCCCGAAATGCTCAATAGAAAGTTTGTTTTGGTTCCGTTGACTGAAATTGCACCTAAGGTAATTCATCCTATATCAAAACGAACAATCCTAATCTGTTTACAACAATGTCAGGATAATCAAGCCATCGAAAAGATAAATACAGTGCTCAACCGACCTATATCACTGGTAGAAAAATACAATTATATCGCCATAGAAGGAAACATTGGGTCCGGAAAGACTAGTCTGGCAAAAAGAATTGGCGATGACTTCAATGCCAAATTAGTTTTAGAAAGATTTGCCGATAATCCTTTTCTTCCAAAATTTTATGCTGATAAAGATCGCTATGCATTCCCTTTAGAAATGAGTTTTTTAGCTGACCGCTACCATCAACTAACAGATGGTTTGGGCCAATTCGATCTTTTCAAAAATTTTATCGTTTCTGACTATTTTATATTTAAGTCACTCATTTTTGCACAAGTAACGCTTCCAAAAGAAGAATACAGTCTTTACCGCAAAATGTTTGATATCATGTATAAAGAAATCGCCAAACCTGACGTCTATGTCTATCTTTATCAAAATACAGAAAGACTGATCGAAAACATCAAACTAAGAGGCAGGGAATACGAGCAAAATATCCAAGCTGATTACCTAGATAAAATTCACAAAGGGTATTTATCTTTTATCAAATCGAAAGATGAAATAAATCCGTTGATCATTGACGTTTCAGAGCTCGACTTCGTGAATAATGAAGAAGATTACAGGAAAGTCCTTAAGCAAATATTAGATTTCAATCCAGTAGCAAATTGATATTTTAGAGAGACTTAGTCAATATTATTCTCTTTTGATTCCCATTTTTTCGGCATAATAATCGCAAAAATCACGCATGGTTGCGCTCATTTTTTCATCGCTTGTTGCAGATTCAAACGCATCTGCCATAGAGGTTAGGGTCTGATGGAAAAACTGAATCATTTCATTAACGGGCATCTCTTTTGTCCAAAGATTAATTTTATAAGTATCTTTTTCTTTAGAATCCCAAACAGATAACAATAACGCTTTCGCGTCCATATTATCTATGGCTCCATCTTCAGCAGACCATGATAATTCTTCAGGCACTCTATTCTCATCTAATCCTACTGTTATCTTTATTTCTGAACTATGCTTTATTGCCATAATTATATAATAATTTATTAATAATTTTCAAACACCATCACCTCTTCAAGTAAATGGCTTGAGTTTCTTATTTCTTTTTGGGTTTATATTTTGACTTTTTAAACAATTCTTCATTATCAAAGACAAGCATTTCCTGTAAACTTAAATCATTGTGTTTCATAAACGAATTCACGATCTGCCATCCAAACCAAACACCTATCCTACCGGGAGAATCTTTGTCAACTTCTAAATAAAATTTTGAAAATGGTGCATCTGAAATAAATCTATCGGTGAGCGTCGGGTCATTAGAATAAAGCATTTCCTTTTGAATAAAATACTTCCAAATATTACTCTCACTTACTTCGGCCCAATGCAATTGATCAGCTGTGTAACCCATGATTTCTGCATTGCTTGATCTTGGAAGAAAGGCCGCCGTCATATACTTTTTCTTACCTTCCTGGATAATTCTGGAAATATACGAATTGAGTGGTGAAGGCCTTAAAATAGGAACCTCAATTTGCTCAGCCGCGTCCACAAGTAAATGATCTGAAGTAAAATTTTGCTTGATATAGTTGGGGTAATCCTCATAAACTACATGGTCGCTTCCTAAATAAACGTCAAGAGAAATAAACATCAAACTATCAGCATAAATGATCTTATTTTCATAGTCTACATTAGACAAAATTGTAATAACACGTGGTTCTGTGAATTTTGGAAAATAATATTTAACATGTTTAAACAATTCTGACAAGGCTATTTTCTCATTTAAAAAATCTCCAAAAACTTCTTGTGAAGCAGTATAAAGATATAATTCATCTTCATCCTTCATTTTAGCGGTCCATACAGAATCCGGATTTGCTTCAGGAAACAGAAAGGGGAAATCCGATTTTAATGTTGACAGATCTTCAGGCCCGGCGGTATAAAATCTTTGTTCAAATCTTCTCACATCAATGTTGACATCAATCTTTGATATATCAACCACAGCTTTATCTTTCTTGCTGCAGGCCACAAGGTTTAAAAAGATCAGAAAAAGGAAAAAATATTTAATAATGCTCATTTAAAATAATTGCCAATAAAAATTAATATTTTTGTTTTTCGCAAAATTAATAAATACTTAGCAATAATGAACACTGAAAAAGTTACAAATCACATTGTGAAA
>CAYMKR010000163.1:0-5650 GCA_964390865.1 uncultured Flavobacteriaceae bacterium
TCTTTGACCGTCCCACTAAGTGTAAATGATTCTTGACTCCAGCATAACTCAGAGAATAAGAAAGACAAGATACAAAACAGGGCGGTGTTTCTTTTCATGGGTATATCTAAACAATAACAGAAATGATTGATTAAATATAGGTATTTTTTTATGCAGTGAATGCTAAATTAAATCTCAACAATATAAGTCACTATAGCCTGGGTTCATGGCAATAATTACATGCTGTCACAGTTTTTTTCTTTAATCCTGTCCGTTTATCTAAGGTTTTTAGAAATACATTGACCAACTCTTTTGAGGTTTTGTAATCTTCTATCATTATAATGGGGGTTTATCTCGAAAATTGACGTGATATTCACCTTATCCTTACCAGAAATAAAAGATTTATGCCAGCATTTTATTAATAAAAAAGAGCAGCATTTTTTCGACCTCTTCGTTTTGACCTGCTTTTTTGTCTATGTCAGTTAAACGAGGCAGATGGTCAGCGAAATAAAAGTGATTGTTGGTCATTTCATATAGATTACTGGCCAAGGCATGTGGGTAGGGGAAGTCAGGTTTGATCTCAAGAATAACTTCAGCTACAGTTGTTACAATTTCTTTATAGTTCAAGAAGAAGCCTTTGTTGTTTTCTTCATCAACACCCTTGGTATGATAAACTTTAGTGCTTTCGGAAATGACGACATTGTGAAGTGATGACTCGTTGACATAGTCTATCGTTGGGTTTTCTTCACTGATCGAAACAAAAGTATGGATAATGATCTCTAGTTTCTTTTTTGGATCCTCAATATTAAAGGTCTTGATTTGAATCATGTAATTGAGCCATTCCCAATACCAGGAGACAAGATAGATGAGCAGCAGGTGTTTGTTTTCAAAATACCTATAGATCGAGGATTCCGTCGACTTCATTTCTTCAGCCAGCTTTTTAAAATTGAACAGCTCAAAACCCAAATCATCAATCAATAGTATGCTGTACTTAATGATCCGTTTACCCAATTCGGATTGTTGAGGATCTTTTAAATAAAGACCTGAATTCAATGAGATGCTAATATTTACAGCCATTTTGAGCGATTTTATACATTGACAAAGTTCAAAGTTAAGTAATTATAATTGAATGTATAGCATTAATTTATGATATTATAACTCATATAGATGATAGTATTACTATTATATATAATATTTTGTTATATTTGTGAGCTTAAAACGTAAACAAGAATGAAAAACACAGGATTATTTAGTAATTTAAAAAGCGACTTTCCGGCTAGTATAGTCGTATTTTTTGTGGCTTTACCGCTTTGTCTAGGTATTGCATTGGCCAGTGGTGCACCTTTATTTTCGGGCGTTATTGCTGGGATTATAGGGGGTGTAGTAGTAGGTGCTCTGAGTGGCTCAAATATTGGGGTTAGTGGACCAGCAGCCGGTTTGGCGGCTATTGTTTTGACTTCAATAGGCTCTTTAGGTGGTTTTGAAAACTTTTTAGTTGCTGTAGTTTTGGGCGGTATCATTCAATTGATATTTGGAATATTAAAAGCGGGTATTATTGGTTATTATTTTCCTTCTTCAGTTATTAAGGGAATGTTGACTGGTATTGGAATCATTATTATTTTAAAACAAATTCCTCACTTTTTTGGTTATGATGCTGATCCGGAAGGAGATTTTGCCTTTTTTCAAGTAGATGGGCAAAACACTTTTTCAGAAATCATTAATACTGTAAATCATATCCAACCCGGATCAGCCTTAATAGGGATGATAGGACTAAGTATTTTGTTGTTATGGGATAAGGTTTTATCAAAAAAAGGAAAAATATTTCAGATAATTCAAGGGCCGCTTGTTGCTGTTATGGCCGGAATTATCTTTTTCATAGTGACCAAGTCTAATGAAGTATTGGGGGTGTCATCTACACATTTGGTGAACGTACCTGTTCCAAAGGATGTTTCTTCGTTTTTGTCGCAGTTCAGTTTTCCTAATTTTGCCGCTATTTCAAACCCTCAGGTTTGGGTTGTGGCATTTACCATTGCATTGGTAGCAAGTTTAGAAACCTTACTTTGTGTAGAAGCTACTGACAAACTTGATCCTCATAAAAATGTAACTCCTACCAATAGAGAATTATTGGCACAGGGAGCCGGAAATATTATTTCAGGACTTATTGGAGGCTTGCCAATTACCCAGGTAATTGTGAGGAGTTCTGCCAATATTCAGTCTGGTGGGCAAACAAAAATGTCGGCTATTATTCATGGCTTATTTCTGTTGGGTTCTGTTATTTTGATTCCTAATTTATTGAACATGATTCCGTTGTCAGTACTTGCGGCAATTTTGTTCATCGTTGGTTTTAAACTGGCAAAGCCGGGCTTATTTAAAAGCATGTATAACTTAGGCTGGAAACAGTTTGTACCATTTATGGTAACTGTTGTTGGTATTGTTTTTACTGACCTGCTAGTTGGTATTGGTTTGGGTCTGTTGGTAGGCATCATAGTGATCCTGATCAAGAGCTACCAGAATTCACACTTTTTGCATAAAGAAGGAGAGGATATTGATGATGGTAAGGTTAAAATGACCTTAGCTGAAGAAGTAACATTTTTTAACAAAGGAGCTATTTTAAAAGAGTTGGACAGGTTGCCTGAGAATTCATTTTTAGATTTAGATGTGACCAAGACCAAATATTTAGACAATGATATTATTGAAATTTTAGATGATTTCATGCATAAAGCTCAGGAGCGGAATATTTCGATCAAGCTTATTTCTCAAAGGGGGATCGTTGTGAACCCTGAAAGTTTTTTTAAATTTTTCAATAGCCCGCGAAAAGCAAGTTAAGAGCGTAAAATAAAGACATATGAAAGCACAGACAAAAGAAACACAATCGGCCTTGAGCCATCAACAAATCCTTGATTTATTAAAGGATGGTAATGGACGTTTTTTACACAACAAAAAACTAGACAGAAATCTACAACAACAGGTAGATGAAACTAGTGGAGGACAATTTCCGTTTGCCACTGTTTTAAGTTGTATTGACTCAAGGATTCCTGTAGAAACTATTTTTGATCAAGGAATTGGTGATTTGTTTAGTGTTAGAATCGCCGGAAACTTTGTAAATGATGATATCCTTGGGAGTATGGAATTTGCCTGTAAACTTGCCGGATCAAAAGTGCTTTTGGTCATGGGTCATACTTCGTGTGGTGCTGTAAAAGGAGCATGTGATGGGGCTGAATTAGGTAAACTTACCGGAATGTTGGATAAGATAAAGCCTGCTGTGAATGCCATAGAAAATCCAAAAGAAGCTTCAGAAAGAACTTCTGCAAATTTAGACTTTGTGAATGAGGTTGCTAGAAAAAATGTTGAACTTACCAAAGAGGCAATTAGAAGTGGAAGTGAGGTATTGGCTGAGATGGAAGCTCAAGGTGAAATACAAATTGTGGGAGCCATGTATGATGTAGCGACAGGAGAAGTCTCATTTTAAACACCTATTATTTTAAAGAAAAAAGCCCTGCTTCTGTGGGGCTTTTTTCTTTGGTATGAATTGCTAATAATTGATCAAGGTCATTGCATTTATAAATAGCATGTACTAATTTCATAAGATTCATTTGATCAAATTACCATGCAAACAAATAAAATTTCTCAGGAGAAATATCCTACCGACGCCAAAAAAATATTTAGAAAACTAGGAACTTGTTCTCGTACGTTTTTTCATCTTTTAGATCGTGAATTTGGCAACTTTATGACGGATGAAGAACGCGCCGCTGACCCGCTTGCCGGAGGGATCATGCAAAAGGGATATCAGTGCGGCATGCTCTGGGGGGCATCATTAGCAGTTGGAGCCGAAGCCTATAGAACGTGTAAGCATGAATCACAGGCTGTGATTGTTGCTGTGGAAGCTACTAAATTACTCATGTCAAGTTTCGAGAGTCATGAGCAGACAACTCAATGTCGGGAAATTACAAAATGTGATTTTTCTAATAACATGAGCTTTGCAAAATACCTTTTAAGTGGTAGGTTTTTACACTGTTTTCAGTTAGCTGAAGATTGGGCGCCGGATGCAGTATTTGAGGCTAGGCTCGCTTTGGACGATAAACCCTATGACTTTAAGCATTCGGTAAGTTGTGCCACAGAGTTGGTGAAGGAAATCGGTGCTTCTGATAAAGAAGCAGTTATGGTAGCGGGATTCGCTGGAGGTTTGGGTTTAAGTGGAAGTGGCTGTGGAGCATTGAGTGCGGCACTATGGATGAGCGCTCTGCAATGGTGCAGAGCACATGAAAAAGGATCAGCGATTAAAGATCCTCACGGCAAGGTCATTCTAGATTCTTTTATGGTTCATACACAAGGGGAAATTCTGTGTAAAGATATATGTAAAAAGACTTTTGACTCTCTTGAAGCACATTCGAATTATATAGCCCAAGGAGGATGCGGAAACCTGATTAAACAGCTCAGTAAAATCTAACGAATAGGTATTGTGTGTTTTTTTGAAAATAGGCCAGAATTAAAGGGTTAAACTCTAATTAGAAGAAATAATAATTAACGATTTCGTTAAATTCTTAATTTATTTTTTTTAGTTTTAACGCCCATAAGTTGCTGAAATAGGCTCCCCTATTATGTTGAAGATTAAGAACCCCATAATACTTTATTGAGAATGGATAGCATAGATTGGATTGGTTTTGTTGGTGTTTTTCAAATTCTTCTGGCTTATATGCTTCAAGTTTTTGGCGTGTTAGGTAAAAGGGATCTCGGTTTTATTTTACTGAACTTGTTCGGGGCTTCTTTGGCTTGTTTAGCATCTGTACTGATGAATTATATGCCCTTTATTTTGTTAGAGGGAATTTGGGCTTTGGTCTCTTTCGTGTCACTTATAAATTATTTTAAGAAAGTTTAATTTTTTGAATTTAAAACCAGGGTCTTCATTAAGCCGAAAAAATTTAAATGAATCATTTTATACGATGAGATTTTTTACGATATTTTTATTTGTAGTTTTTTGTTTTAGCTGTTTTAAGCAGGGCAATGCTCAGAAGAATGAGACTGGCTTGGCTTCTTATTATAATGACAAACTTCAGGGCAGGCCGACTGCAAGCGGTGAGGTGTATGACAGTATAAAAATGACGGCTGCACATCGAAGCCTTCCGTTTCAAACGAATATCAAGGTAACCAATCTTGACAATAAAAAATCAGTGATTGTCATAGTAAATGACAGGGGACCTTTTGTTGAGGAGCGAATTCTTGACCTTTCAAAAGCCGCAGCTAAGAAACTTGGTTTTATTGAAAAAGGTCTTGAGAAAGTACAGATTGAAGTTCTTGAACCCAAGTGAATTTATTGATTAAAGATCCAAAAGTTTATTCATTAACCTTAATACTCGCTTTTGTTCTTTCATAATTATTTGTGGTTCAGAATTATATCGTAGTTGGAGCAAGTCAAAAAGTAATTGTAAAAAGAGAAAATAAAAGTAAGTTTAACCAGAACTAACCATAATCAAACTATTGTAGCACATTTAAGATTGAAACTTAGCATTTAATTCTTCAACAATTAGTTCTATCTTTTTGTTTTTAGCCCCTTTATCTAAAATAATTGCTGGAGCTTGTCTAACCATACAGTCTTTAATATCACAACGTTCACAAGTTACACCTACATTTTGATTTTCAATTTTGGGATCTGCTAAAAAATTAATTTTTCGTT
>CAYMKR010000164.1:0-5622 GCA_964390865.1 uncultured Flavobacteriaceae bacterium
AAAAGGGCTTTTTTTATTCATGGTATACCATGAATTTTATCAACAATTCTGGGTATTTTCAGCCAATTAATTAGGATAAGCCACTTTAATTTTTAACTTTGTTTTAAGATTAGCTACAACGCTTTGGCAAAGTATTTGATCTTACCCTCATAATAACTCCCCTCACATAACGTTAAATAAATACAATTGAATTTTTTATTCACTGTATCTAAATATTTAAAAGATTGAATCATGGAGATAAGCGAGGTAAAAGTTAGAAATGAGTTTTTTGTGTCTGCCCTTTTTGTTGAGAGCACGATAACAGACTACTTATCGGAAAAACTAAACATCACTGACAGCATAAATTCTGAATTTCTTGGGAATCACACAAAGGCACTTACGTTTAGCCAAAAAGTTGACGCTTTATTAGATTCAGTAAATTTCTCAATAATCGATAAAAGTAAAATATCAGTTTTCAGAGAAATCTACGTAGAATTTATCAAGAATAAAGATGCATTTACTCTAGAAGATAGTTTTACTTCTTCAGATAGTAATGATGATTTCTTATTGATCCTTTACCCACAGAATGATTTCGTTCCTAGGGAAGAAAAATTAATCAATGCTTGTTACCAACTTATTGGTGAGGTATCTGAATTAATTGCTGATCAAACTCAAAAACCAGAAGTTAAAATGACACGAAGAAATCGTTTCTTCAATATGGAGAATCTAAAAATTGGGAAATTTGCCATGCTATTTTCCTTTTTATTTGTTTCATAGGATAACAAAAAATAAATTAGTAAAAGATGACTGGTATTCCAGTCATCTTTTTTTTTTGCTAAATTTGTTTAAGCATGAGAAAAATATACAGACAAGCAGTGATGGCCGTAATAATCAATGAAGATTCAAAAATTCTTATTGGTTATTCTCCTAGAGATAAAAGTTACAAGTTTCCTCAAGGTGGATTGGAGGAAAAAGAAGACCTTATCCAGGGAATCGAAAGAGAATTAAAGGAAGAACTTAATTACCTCTTAATCCATGAGTATATTATAGAAATCTATGAGGAAAAAGTTAGGTATCCCTTCCCTCCTGATTGCCACCCTGTTTTTATGGGCCAGGAATTATCTATTGTAAAAATTAAGCACAGAACAGATGCTGACACCATTCCCCAAGATGACGAATTCGACGAATTACTTTGGATACACCCTAAAGACCTCGGAACTTATAACTATGAATATCGTTCAGACGCCTATAAGAAGGCTCTCTCGATATGCGGCTTAATTTAAGCCTCTGGACTTATTAAATAAAATTCTAACTTTAAGGGGTCTAATGCTTTGACCAACAACGGTATTAACTCATCTCCATAAATTTCATAAAACTCTGAAAAATTAGCTTGTCTCTCTTGCAGACTTTGTTTAGGAAAAAGTTCTTGCTGAATATTTGTTATGCGCTTAACGATCTCTTTATACTTTCTCTTTTGTGCTTTTAAAAGCCTCTTTTCAAGGTGATCTAAGCCGTTAAGTTGTTTTTTCTCTTGTGCCAAAACTGCACCGGTAAAAGACTTATCTGTTTTGTCAGATAATTCTTTCAAATGTAAAAACATCGTCTGTAATTTATTACGCTGATCTGTAAAATCAAGGTTTAGGTCTGAGATTTCCTTTACTTTTTCCTTTATCAAATCATGTTGTTTCATAAATATTTCTTGCTCTGAAATATGCAGCGCTTCCAATTTTTCTCGCTGCTTCTGTTCAATAAGCAAAACAGAATTACGTAAAAGTAAAATAGGAAACGGTACAGAAACACTTTTAAAAAAAGACTTAAGCTGCATCCAATAGGCCAATTCACCTCCCCCACCTATATAACACAAGTTTGGCAGAATAACTTCTTGATACAAAGGCCGCATAAGAACATTCGGGCTAAACATTTCAGGAGACTTCTCAACCAATTCTATCATCTCCTGCTCTGAGAACTCTAAATCAGTATTATTTATTTTATAAACCCCTTCTTCGAACAAGATTCTTTCTCTGAGGTCATCATCTAAATAAAATAAATTGATTTCACGTGGATTAACCTGAACGGGATACTTCAAACCTAAAATCTCATTTGTATTGGTGACCTCTTTAAAGCTTGTCTGCAGCGTCAATTCTTCTTTTATATATGGGGAAAACAAGCTCTTTAGACCTTTGTCGTCTCCATCAATAATAACAAGACCATAATCACTAAAAAGTTCATTGGCCAAAAATCTGGTAGCATTAGTCAAAGAACCATGCTCCAAATAAGATTGCGTAAACAACTCTCTCAACCTGGCTGCATTCTTATTCTCGCCTAGCATACTGTCCAATTCGTTATAAATCTTACCAAGACCTTGCGAAGAGGTTCTTCCGACTGCTCCTTTCACATCCTTGTTCCATTGAATTTTGTGCCCTTTATAATTGAAGAAACAAATCTCCTCGAAATCGTGATCTTCAGTTGCCATCCAATAAACTGGGACAAAATTCTTATCAGGGAAATTCTTTTTTAATTCTTTAGCCAAGTTTATAGCCGAGATAATTTTATAAAGAAAATATAAGGGACCGGTAAAAAGGTTTAATTGATGTCCTGTCGTTATAGTAAACGTGTCTGATTCTTTTAAAAGGGAAATATGCTTCTTTGTAATTACAGAAAGCTTGAGCTCTTTTGTTTGCTCAATTAAACAAGATGTAAGCACATCTCTTGTTGATGCTTTAAAGGAATTTGATTTCTCATGAATTTGTTTCCCAAACCCATTAATGTCAGGGAAATTAGCATAAAAATCTTTGACAGACTCCTTTCGATCAAGGTAATCCGACATGATTTTAGAAAAATAACCGGTATCTTGAAATTTAATAGTTGAGTTGACTTGTCCCAATGATTTTTAGTTTTTAGTAAAAATACACCTTTTTTGATCTTAAAAAAGAAGGTCTATTTTTTTTAACCTTGTTTTAAGACGAAAATATCTTGGTGAAATTACAAATCCTTAATCACCATACTAGATTAACATAAAAACATTCCTTATTCTATCAAGCCGGAACTCCATACAGATCAAAATCGGTAGCTTCAGTGATCTTAATATCAATAAATTGTCCTACCTGTAAGTAATGTTCTGCAGCATCAACTATCACGTTATTATCCACATCAGGGCTATCAAACTCTGTTCTTCCAATAAAGTAATTTCCTTCTTTACGATCAAAAATACATTTATAAGTCTTTCCTACCTTCTCTTGATTCAGATCAAAAGAAATCTGGCCTTGAATTTCCATTAATTGAGAAACGCGCTGTTCCTTTATTTCCTCCGGAACATCATCTTTCAACAGATAGGCATGTGTATTTTCTTCATGTGAGTATGTAAAACAACCCATTCTTTCAAATTTTGTGTTTTTTACAAATTCCATTAATTCTTGAAACTGCTCTTCAGTTTCACCAGGATAGCCAGCAATAAGTGTAGTTCTGATAGCCATCTCCGGCACTCTTTCTCTAAATTTCTTAATCAAGTCAATCGTTTTCTCAGAACTCGTTCCCCTTCTCATTGACTTGAGAAGTTCAGAATTTATATGTTGTAAAGGGATATCTAAATAATTACAAACCTTAGGCTCTTCACGCATAACATCCAACACGTCGAGAGGGAATCCAGTAGGAAAAGCATAATGTAATCTTATCCATTCGATACCTTCAACTTTAACCAACTTCCTTAAAAGGTCGGCCAAGGCTCTTTTTTTGTATAAATCCAAGCCGTAATAGGTAAGGTCCTGCGCAATTAAAATCAATTCTTTAACACCATTGGATGCTAAATTCTCAGCTTCAGTTACAATATTTTCAATAGGTGTTGAAACATGCCCACCTCTCATTAAAGGGATGGCGCAAAAAGAGCAAGGTCTATCACACCCTTCAGCAATTTTGAGATATGCATAATGTTTTGGCGTAGTTGTAACACGCTCACCTACAAGTTCATGTTTATAATCAGCCTCTAGTGCTTTTAATAAATTAGGCAAGTCATGGGTTCCAAAATATTGATCTACGTCAGTAATCTCCTTTTCAAGATCTGGCTTATATCTTTCACTCAAGCATCCTGTTACAAAAATCTTATCGACTGTACCTGCTTCCTTCTTATCAACATAATGTAAAATAGTATTAACAGATTCTTCCTTGGCCTTTCCGATAAAACCACAGGTATTGATAACAACGATGTTACCATCGTCGTTTTCATCTTCATGAACAACCTCTTTATTATTTGCTTTGAGCTGCCCCATAAGCACTTCGCTGTCATAAACATTTTTAGAACAACCTAAAGTAACAACGTTAATTTTATTTTTCTTGGAAGTTTTTGTACGCATAATTTTGGATTCTTTCAATATTTAATTCTCATTCCACTATTCACCCAACTAAAATTGAGGGGTTCAGCTCCAATCACCTCAGAAGCTGTCTATTTAAAAAAAGAATCCACAAACTCTATTTTATTAAATACCTGAAGATCGTCTATACCTTCTCCTACTCCTATATATTTTACTGGTATCTGAAATTGATCAGAAATTCCAATGACCACTCCTCCTTTGGCTGTACCATCTAGTTTGGTAACAGCTAAGGAAGTCACCTCAGTAGCTTTTGTAAATTGTTTGGCTTGCTCAAAAGCATTCTGACCGGTAGATCCATCAAGTACCAAAAGCACCTCATCTGGTTTATCATCCGCAACCTTTTGCATAACTCTTTTAATTTTCGTCAATTCATTCATAAGGTTAACTTTATTATGTAACCTTCCGGCAGTATCAATGATGACCACGTCAGCACCCTGTGTAACAGCTGACTGCAAAGTATCATAAGCCACCGAAGCCGGGTCACTACCCATTTCCTGTCTTATCATAGGCACGTCAACACGATCCGCCCAAACCTGTAATTGATCTATTGCAGCTGCTCTAAACGTATCTGCAGCACCTAGCACCACTTTAAGTCCCTGCTTCTTAAACTGAGAAGCCAATTTACCAATTGTAGTCGTTTTTCCAACCCCATTAACACCAACTACCATAATAACATAGGGCTTATTACTCTCTTTTGGAATATCAAATTCAGTCTCGTTACCTGCGTTAGTTTTAGCCAACAAAGCTGCAATTTCTTCTCTTAGTATTTGATTCAACTCATCGGTACCAAAATACTTGTCTCTAGACACGCGTTTTTCAATCTGCTCAATGATTTTTAAGGTTGTCTCTACACCAACATCTGAAGATACGAGTACTTCTTCAAGATTATCAAGAACATCATCATCTACTTTAGACTTACCTGCAACAGCCTTTGAAAGCTTATTCAAGAAAGACGTCTTGGACTTTTCCAATCCCTTGTCTAAAGTCTCCTTCTTTTCTTTGGAAAATATATTTTTGAACAAACTCATGATTAGATTCTAATTAATTCGTTTTTTTTTAGCGAACACAAAGTTAGCTAAATTTAAGGGGACTACTGCCTGCCTAAAAATGCAAAAAAGCCACCTTCAAAAAGAAAGTAGCTTTATGTAAATTATGAAAGTTGAGACTATTTCTTACTCAAAAAATCACTTACTTTAGCTGGATCCATAATGCTTTCAACAAATATATAAGCTCCTGATTTTTCAGATCTTACCATTTTTATAGCTTTGGTCAATCTCTT
>CAYMKR010000165.1:0-5620 GCA_964390865.1 uncultured Flavobacteriaceae bacterium
CCGCGTCATGTTCACTTTGTTCAGATCTTCTTGACAATTTAGTTCTTCATCAGGACCGTCATTAGAAGTACAAGAAACTAAGAATACCAACAAAAATAATAGGGGGAAAAGTAATTTATTCATTTAATATAGATTAGACATTATACAGGAACGTTAGTGTGTAAAAAACGTGAGTTGTTACAGGTATTTTAAAATAAAAAATATTTTGTTTTTGGGGTCTGGTATATAAACGGTTATGAATTGAGGAACCGTTCGAAATATAAAGTTCATAAACCATTTTCAAATTCTCAAATCTTCAAATCAACAATCTTAAATCTCCAATCCCCCTTCCTTATGCACTAATATCAGTCAAGCGATTTCATAAAACTACTCTCCAACATATTCAAACCAATCAAAATCAGCTGAGGCATTTGAAGGCTTAATATGCCTTTCTTCGCGTCTAAAGTAAAGCTGTTTTCATTAGGCGGTTGCACATAATTCCATTCTAATCTCAATGCTTCTTCCTTGAAATCAACACGGATAGGTTTGGGTTTGAAGGATTGTTGAGGTAAGGTTGGAATGGTCATTTTAACCGTCTTGGCACAAATGAACTTTAGTGAATTAGCCTTTTAACATATTTAAGGCAACTAACACTAACAAACCCAACATAAACATAAAAAGCAAACAATAAAAAGCGCTGTACAGTACCATAGTATTCTAAGGGATAAAGCGTTGGTGCAAAAGCCGGCGATAAGTTTAAAGTGATCCCGAGAATAATCAGCACAAAAGCCAGTAAGGAAATCTGCTTAAAATCCTTTCCCATTTTGTTTCTCCATGCTAGTACAAATACCAAAGGAGAAAAATAGCCTATTGTCATGGAGAGTCCAAAAATATTGTGTGCCTGATGAGGAGAAGGAAACATACCTATTCCAAATTGAGATATACCATAAGACAGCATAAACAAGCCAGGTACAATAGAAAGTTTATTTGTCTTTGCAAAGGATAATACTCCTGCTGCAAAAAAGATCAACAAGACCCCAATCGAGATACTAAATACTTGCCAGTGAAAATAAAGTGGCGAGCCATTTTGCCCAATCTCACTTATAGTCTGAGAAACGGGATTATAAACTTCTAACAAACCTCCTAAAATAAATGTGCCAATAATAAAAATCGTGGCGGCTATCCAACCTAATGAGAGTAGTGTTTTTGAATTCATGTGGTGTGTTTTTATTAAGACGAGTCATCTTAAAAAAAGTAACGTAAGTTGTAACTTATGCTTTTTTTTATTTATGATAATGGGAAAGTTAAACCCTTTGATAAACATCAAAATTGAAAACTTTTATCTATTATTCACTAAAAAAATATGCCGTCTGGCAATCGGCAACTCATATAATTCATAGAAAATTGCAAATTGCAGGTTCCTGCCTCCCCGCAGGCGGGTTTGAACACAGGACCTCGAACAAGGAATATCGAATTAATTCAAGGTTAAAATAGCATAGAAATAGGTCATGTACCTAACTTTTATCCACTACAATCAATCATATCTTTGAGCACCGTCAATGATGGTGAAAATATTAAGCATTAATTTTGTAACTTAGCTATAAACCCCCTCGCTATGAAAAAAAACTACTTTACGTTATTATTCCTATTTGTCTTTTTTTTCTCTTCTAGTGCCTTCTCACAAACTTATAAGTTAGATGAAGGTATGATTGGAAGAATACCAATAAGCTTTAAAAAGGATTCATTTATTAAGATCCAAGACTCGATTTTGATACTCCAAATAGTCCCTGTGGCAACTAAGAAATCTGTTAGTGAGTACAAAATTGTGCAAGACCATACGCTAGTATTGGAAGATCGAAAAATCAGAACATTACGATTGTTAAGCACCCGCAATTCAAATCTAAGAATTCATGGAACCATTGTTACGGGTGATTCTGTTCGTAATACACTTTCAGCAAATTCATATGATATGAGTACACAGATAACAACTCCGTATGTAATTTTTATTGAAAACTGATGTTGAAAGTATTAAGGGAATGTTGATTGGAGATTCTTGCCTCCCCGCAGGCGGTTTTGAATAACGAATACCTGCCTCGCCGGCCTTTAGATTTGTGCCTATAAATAATATCTATGATTATGATGTTAAAAGGAGTGAGTCTGGGGGAGGCTGATAACTATGATATTTGTTCATAACTTATGATTCAAATAAAAAAATGAACAATAAGCTTTAAGGCAAAAGGACATGGAATAATATTTCCCTATATTTAACTACTCAAATTTTTGAATGAAAAGCGCAGTACAACAGGAAAGTGCAGAGCCCACCGATCTTTATTATCCGCCAGGTGGGATTCTTATTTGGATCATTATTTTTCTAGAACTAATCACTTTTGCTATTGCGATGATTGCCATGGCCTATTATGGCCGGCAGGAAGCCGTGAGTTTTCATGAATCAAGGTTGCAACTCAACACTGCTTATGGCCTTATCAATACCATTTTCTTAATCACCAGTGGCTTCTTTATGGCGGCCTCAGTGAATGAATTTAAAAAGGATCAATTTGCAAAAGCCAGACGATACATTGGCTTGGCCATGGTATTGGGTATTTTTTTTTTATTATTAAAAAGTGTAGAATACAGTGCTAAAATTGACTCCGGATTAACCCTTAGCTACAACACATTTTTTAACTTTTACTGGCTGCTCACCCTGTTCCATGTAATTCATGTAATTGTTGGCCTGGTGATCCTGTCATTCTTTTTTGTTGGTATCAAAAACAGAAGTACGGTGCTTGAAGATCTCGAGGCCGGAGCTGCCTTTTGGCATATGTGTGATTTGATATGGATATTGTTATTTCCGGTAATCTATTTACTCTTTTAGCCATGAATAAGAAACTTAGCTTAACATGGATTACATTGATTGGCCTAACGGTTATTTCAGCCTTATTTGCGAATACTTCGCTAAGCTATGCTGCCTTTTTCATCATCATTCTAGCTGGCGCTAAATTTCTTGGCATCGCCTTTCAATTTATGGAACTAAAAAAAGCACATATATTCTGGAAAATCACTTTATGCCTTTTTTTATCCTTATTCGCTATCAGCATTCTTTTAATGATTTGAAGATGGGAAGTTGATTTGAAGATTGGAGAATATCGAATTTCAAACAAGGAATATCGAGTTTCGAAATATTCTGTAAGCTAAAAATATTAATTAGATCGAATCTTTTACGCAAGTGTAGAGTGAAAAGCGCGTTCAAAATTTTTGAAGCCTTGGAAGAAATTTAGCGCTTTTTAATCGGTTTTTAAGCGTTCGATAGAAAAGCTTAAAAAACACCTTCGTAAAAGCTAGCTCCTTTTTTTAGTTCTTTTTTTGGAGCAGCAAAAAAACGAACGAAAAGATCCAGGGGCAACCTATTAAAACATAAATCACCATCAATATTTTAAACAAAAAAAAACCTCAGTAGCACTGAGGTTATATCTATTTTCAATAAAAGAAAAAATCACTTCACAGTCAAAACCCTTTCATAAATAATTCTTCGTTCAAAACCATTGGGTGTTAATTCATCCATTTTGGTCTTATCAGCCACCTCATTCCAAGCGGCAGCGTTGGGAGAATTAGCACTAGTTTCGGTCCAACGAAGATAGTCAAGGGCATCAGTTAATTTATTAAAACCATCTACAGTGAAAACTGAAAAACGATCTTGATTCCCGGATGGGTATATAACAGATGACATGCCCCATGAGGTCATGGCATTCATAATATTATTAATACTGGCTTCGTGCAAAGGTTTCCAAAGTGATTTGTTTTCCTGAATAAAAGCACTGAGGTCAGTGGGTTTGGCATAATTCACGAGTGCAAACTTATAATCACCTTCAATATGATCTTCCAATTGCACAAAATAATCAAACGTTACAGTAGAAATTGAATTAGTTTCTACATCTTCGGCTTTTACATCGCCCAAAGCGTCCATATTATCTGTCCATACCTTATTCATATCCATATTGTCAAGACTTTCAAAGGAATTAACGATAACATAATTAGGCGATGTTTCATTGGCATTCGTAACGCCCACTTTTCGCCAAAGTGACCAAGAAACCATCTGGCCCTTTTTAATGGCCGATTCAGCTACTTTTGACCAATGCTTGGTTTCGCGTTCTACAAATTTTTCAACCTGATCAGCAGGTACGTGACGGTATTGTAAATAACTTATCTGTGCGGTCATTGAACCGGACATAAGCATCACAATTAAAATTAAACATAGTTTTTTCATGATAAAGGGTTAATTGTATTAATAATTCTCTTAAAGTTACGGAATTTTTGACAGACGCTTTAAAATGAATATTTTACCCTTTAAAATACTTATTTAATCTTCTTTTTTGACCGCTTTTGAAAAGGTTGCAATCAAGCGTTGGTTGATCATCTGTTGTGGCTTGGTAGTGATCCCGTAATACAATTTTGCAAAGGCTACGATGTCATTAAAGGCAACCCAAACCAAACCATCAGCATCCTCATATACCAATAGTTTCTGACAAAAAGCATCCAACCCAATCTTTGGTGAAGTCATCATGGCTTTACCTCCAGGAGCTGGCCCTCCGAATAACAAAAGGGTGGTGGGTCTTAAATCAACATCTATTTCGGAGGCTTCTTTTTGATAATCAACATCGGCAAACCATTTTGTATCACTTTGGCTCATCACGATATCTTTTAAATTCTTAACGGTAGTTTGGTAGTCAAAATCCGATTGAATGCTTACAATTCCAAATCCTTCACCTACAGCAGAAACATCGGTCTTTGAAATCATTTCCGCAGGGAAAGCTTGCAAAACCTTAGTCATGTTATCGCTATAATCTGTAAGTAGCCCTTCATCTAATTGATGCCTTTTCGCAATGAATTCGGCAGAAGTAAATGCAACCTTCGCATCAAGTGTATCGGCTTCTGCATAACACAAAACCTTAAAAGGTAAATCCAAACCTACAAGCTGATTTTCTTGAACCAAAGCAATGTTTACTTGGGTATTTGAGAAAATAGTAGCAATAGACGGCGGAGTATAAACTCCGGCATCTGCGGCCATTCTGTGGTGGTCTAGCGCAGTTACTACCATAAATGAGGAAATACCTTCATCTAGCTGCTTCACCGCATTGTCTACTTTTTCGGTAATGAAAATCGGAGCTTCATCTTTAGCTTCAACTGCGGCCTCTTTCTTAGCATCTTGCTTGCAAGCAGTAAATGAGAGAATGACTAATAAGCCATAAAACAATTTATTCATCATGAGGTCAGTTTTTAGAAAAGGTGTTTTTGTTAAAGTTTAATTATTGTCATAACAATGACTGAGAGCCAGTTATGAATATGTTACTGCGAAGATAAGCCTTTTTTCAAATATGAATCAGTCAAGTAAATCAGATTTTTAATACAACTAATCCGGAAAAATGACAAGTAGAAAAAGACTTGCATCAAAGGTTTTAAGAAGGCCTTATTAGAGTTTATTATCCTTTATTTGAATCTGCTCCAAGTGATTCTTTGAGCCTGTCATTTGCCAGTGTCCTAAGGATATAGGAATATTTCCTGTGCTATTCAGGCTATCAAAAAATTCTTTGGTTTTAAATGTTTTGCCTTGTAATTCTTGTACCCTGGCATAATCTGCAAGCGCATT
>CAYMKR010000166.1:0-5586 GCA_964390865.1 uncultured Flavobacteriaceae bacterium
TTGGAGTTTTGGAGATTATTTTAAAAAAGAAGCTATTGCCTGGGCCTGGGAATTATTGACCGAAGTTTTCAAAATCGACAAAGACAGTTTTTATGTCACCGTTTTTGAGGGAGATAAAGATGATCATCTTGAATTTGATCAGGAAGCTTACGATTTCTGGTTGGCTCATATCCCTGCTGAAAGAATCTTAAAAGGAAATAAGAAAGATAATTTTTGGGAAATGGGGGCACAAGGACCATGTGGCCCATGTAGTGAAATTCATGTTGACATTAGATCGGATGAAGAAAAAAGAAAAACCCCTGGTAAGGATCTTGTGAATATGGACCATCCTTTGGTCATTGAAATATGGAACCTGGTTTTTATGGAATTTAATCGAAGAGCCAACGGTTCACTTGAAAAATTACCGGAAAAACATGTTGATACTGGAATGGGTTTTGAAAGGTTATGTATGGTTGTTCAGAAAGTTCAATCAAATTATGACACCGATGTTTTCATGCCCATCATAAGAGAAATTGAAACCATTACTGACAATACTTATGGTAAAAATGAAAAAACTGATGTCGCCATACGCGTCATTGCAGATCATGTAAGAGCTGTTGCATTCGCTATTGCTGACGGACAACTACCTTCAAATAACGGAGCTGGATATGTAATTCGAAGAATACTGAGAAGAGCCATTCGATATGGTTTTACTTTTCTAGATAAAAAAGAACCTTTTATTTATCAATTAGCCGATGTGATCGAGACACAAATGGGTGAAAATTTTCCTGAAATTAAAGCACAAAAACACCTCATCCATAATGTCATTAAGGAAGAAGAACACTCATTTTTAAGAACCTTAGATCAAGGTTTAATACTTCTTGATAATATTATTTCCAACGCTAAAAACAAAAATATTTCAGGTAAAAAAGCCTTTGAATTATATGATACTTATGGATTTCCAAAAGACCTTACATCGTTAATTCTACGAGAAAAAGAGATGGAATTCAATGAGGTTGAATTCGAAGAAGAAATGGCCAAACAAAAATCACGATCAAGAGCCGCAGCAGCTGTAGATACGGATGACTGGAACATTCTTCTAGATGATAAAGTGCAAGAATTCATTGGCTTTGACTATTTGGAGGCTGATGTAAAGATCAGCAGGTACAGAAAGGTCACTTCAAAAAAAGATGGAGACATGTATCAGTTGGTCTTTAATATGACACCGTTCTACCCAGAAGGAGGTGGACAAGCTGGTGACAAGGGTTATCTTGAATTAAGCAATGGAAATGTGATCTATATTATTGATACGAAGAAAGAAAACAATCTAATTCTTCACTATGCCAAGAGCCTTCCGGATGACCCATCTGAAAAATTCAAGGCAGTAGTAGATGAGGAATATCGTTTCAGAACCATGTGTAATCATACTGCAACGCATTTGCTGCACCAGTCGTTAAGAACAGTTCTTGGAACCCATGTTGAGCAAAAGGGATCTTCTGTAAATCCTAAAAACTTAAGGTTTGATTTTTCTCATTTTTCAAAATTGAGTCCTGAAGAATTGAAAAGCATTGAACAATTCGTCAATGCCAGAATTCAGGAAAGCATTTCTCTGAAGGAAAACAGACAAGTACCTTTAAATGAAGCTAAAAAATCAGGAGCCATAATGCTTTTTGGCGAAAAATATGGAGACACTGTTAGAACCATTAAATTTGGTCAATCAACTGAACTTTGTGGGGGAACTCATGTGAAAAATACCGCTGACATCTGGCACTTTAAAATCATGAGTGAAAGTGCCATTGCTTCAGGAATAAGAAGAATTGAGGCCATTACCAGTGATGCCGTCAGAGATTACTATTTCGAACAAGATGATGCTTTTGGTAAAGTTAAATCAGCACTTAAGAACCCTTCAAATGTGCTGAAATCAGTAATCTCTTTGCAAGAGGAAAACAACAAACTTAAAAAAGAAATTGAACAACTTAACAAGTTGAAAGCGGCCTCGTTCAAAGACGACTTGATTAAAAATAAGAAAGAAATAAACGGTGTAAACTTTATTGGGGCTCTTCTTGACACGGATGCCGGATCAATGAAAAGCATCGCCTTTGAAATTGGAGGAGAGTTAGATGATCTGTTTTTTATAGGAGGTTCTAATCTTAATGGAAAAGCTTTGTTAACCATTTACATTTCTAAAAATTTGGTCGAAACTAAAGGCTTAAATGCAGGGAATATTATCCGCGAACTTGGAAAACACATCCAGGGAGGTGGCGGTGGTCAAGCATTTTTCGCTACTGCAGGAGGTAAGAACCCAAATGGGTTAAAGCTAGCTCTAGAAGCTGCTGAAAAAATTTTAGAAAATTAGAATGTCTTTCATCAGGTACATAACGCTTTTTCTTGTCTGTATGGCTTCTATTATAGGAAGAGCGCAATTTAATGAAGTGCAGGTAAAGAGCTTTACCTATAAAGATACTTTACAACTAGATTTTTACAAGCCTGTCTCGCAAGGTTATGATCCCAGCCCACTATTGGTAGTTATGCATGGCGGTGGTTTTGCATCAGGGAGCAGAAATGGAGCAAATGAGATTCAATTTTGTAAAACTATGGCTGCAAAAGGATACGCCGTAGCATCTATTGATTACAGATTAACGCGTAAAAATGATCCCCTTAACTGTGACTGTGATACTGAAAAAAAAATGTTTTCGTTCATAAGTGCAGCCGAAGATCTGTCAGAAGCTGTCCGTTTCATGAACGATGAGCAAAGCTTGGGTTTTGACAGAAACACCATTGTACTTGTCGGCAGTAGTGCAGGTGCCGAAGCTATTTTACACAGTGCCTTTATGAGTCATGATTATCGCTTCAGTCACATCCCAGATCTCTCAATTTCTGGACTAATTTCATTTTCAGGAGCGGTATCTAATGCGTCCTATATAAGTAAAAAAAATACAGTTCCTACTCTGATGATCCATGGAAAAAAGGATATACTGGTACCTTTTGGAACTGCGGCGCATCATTATTGTAGTGAAGACAAAACAGGATATCTTATGCTAGACGGATCTCAAACCATCGCTTTAAATCTAAAAAAGCAAGGAGGATCTTATTTACTGGCATATGACCCTGAAGGGGGCCATGAATGGGCCAATAAGGCTTTTGATCAAACCAAATTAGTTTCCAGATTTATACAAGAGCTAGTACTTGACAAAAAATTTGTTCAGGAAACGATCGAACTGCTACCAGCGATGACTTTAGATTCAAGTAAAAACTAAAAATGAAATTTAGAACAGAAATAAAATGCAAACCAGTTTCTCAACAAATTGATCATGAATCAAAGATTGTACTGCTAGGCTCTTGCTTTTCTGAACACATGGAAGCTAAATTTGATCATTTTAAATTTGACAGCTTTAGCAACCCGTTTGGCATTCTTTTTCATCCGCTTGCCATTGAAAAAGCAATTAAGGATTGTATCTCTGAAGCTTACTATTCTAAATCAAATCTTTTGGAGCATAACAACTTATGGCTCAGCTTGAATCATCACAGTAAATTTGATCACACAGACCCTGAAAAGACTTTAATTGCCATCAATCAAAATATTAAGCATGGACATTTAGCTTTGAAAAAAGCTTCGCATGTAATTATCACTTTAGGAACTTCTTGGGTATATAAATGGAATGAAGATGGTCAAATAGTTGGAAATTGTCATAAGATTCCTCAAAAACGATTTATTAAAAAATTATTGACTTCTGAAGAAATTCTCAGCAGTTTAAAAGGAATTATAGAAAAAGTTAAATCAATAAATAATCAAGTTGATTTTATTTTCACCCTCAGCCCTGTCAGACATCTAAGGGATGGTTTTATTGAAAACGCCTTAAGCAAAGCCTTGCTTCTTAAAGCTATCCATGAATTAAAAGAAGATTCTTGTGTACATTATTTTCCTGCGTATGAGATTATGATGGATGATTTGCGCGATTACAGGTTTTACAATAGTGATATGATCCATCCAAATGAAACAGCAGTTGGTTATATTTGGGAACTCTTCGTCAATTCTTGGTTGAGTGACGCATCACGTAAGTTAATGCTTGAAATTGATGAAATTCAAAGATCCTTGGCTCATCGACCATTTGATTCTGGCTCAGAGGCTCATAAGAGATTCATCCTTGTACTGGAAGAAAAAATAGATCAGCTTGAAATAAGACATCCACAAATTAAATTCCATAAAAAAGGAAGTCATTAGACTTCCTTTTTTATGGAATAAGATATTTCTTATTTAATACAATTTACAACGCTACCCCAAGGGCCGCCGTTAATTGCATCAACACCATGTTGTTTCAAAATTGTTGCAGCAGATCCGCTTCTGGCTCCACTTCTACAACAAGTAATAACAGGCTTGTTTAATTTTTTAATCTCATCTAAATGGCTTCCTATTGTATTCAAAGGGATATTCTTAGATCCCTGAACATGCCCTTCTTCAAACTCTTCAATAGTTCTTACATCAATCACTACTGCACCATTCTCTAAATATTGCTCAATTGATGCAACATTTGTATTTCCTCCAAACAAATTAAATATTCCCATACTTCTATTAATTACAAATTTTATGCAAATGTCTTAAAATTCCTCTATTTATGTGTAACGCCTGTTACAATTATTATACCAACCTTTTATTATATGCTAAAAAGATGGGTGTAAAATTATAGTTATGTTCCGATTATCTAGTAAAAAGCATCTCACGATACTTTACCAAAGGCCATATCTCATCATCGATCAACAATTCTAATTTATCACAATGATACCTTATTTGTTCAAAATAAGGTTTAACTTTTTTACAATATAAGCGTGATTTTTTCTCCTCATCATTCGTTTTATTTGCTTTTTTTCTCTCTTCGACCATGGCATTGGTCTTAGTCGTTATCCCTGAAATATGCTCCGAAATTCTTTTGATCAAGTCCATTTGTTCCTTTGCAACAGTTTCAAATTCCTTTCCAAAAACGTCCTTAAGTCCTCTGACATTTCTGATCAAAGTATTTTGATAATTCACTGCCGTAGGAATCACATGATTCATTGCAATATCACCTAAAACCCGACCTTCAATTTGTACTCTTAATGAGTAGGCATCCAACTCGATCTCATAACGCGCTTTGATCTCAGTTTCATTCATAACATCCATTTCATCAAATAAATCAATGGCTTTTTTACTCACTTTCTCTTTGATGGCTGCAGGAGTTGTCTTATTGTTACTTAAGCCTCTTTTAACAGCCACTGCTTCCCATTCTTTGCCATATCCATTACCTTCGAATAAAATATCCTTCGATTCCTTGATATACTCCCTAAGCACATTGAAAATGGCTTCATCCTTTTTAAAGGACTTATTATCAATCAATTTATCAACCTCTTGCCTAAAATCTTTAAGCTGTTTGGCTACAATCGTATTTAGAACAGTCATAGAATTGGCGCAATTTGCCATAGAACCAACTGCCCTGAATTCGAACTTATTTCCGGTAAATGCGAAAGGTGAAGTTCTGTTTCGATCTGTATTATCTAAAAGAATTTCAGGAATTTTACCGATCACATTCAGTTTTAGATCTGTCTTTTCTTCAGGTGAAAGCTTACCATCGGTAA
>CAYMKR010000167.1:0-5581 GCA_964390865.1 uncultured Flavobacteriaceae bacterium
AATTCAAGAATGGAAGCTATAAAGCAACATTGGATCTTGAAACTTCTAAAAGTTATCAATTTAAGTATTTAATTGATGAAACTAAATGGGAGAATGATGAAGCAGCGGATAGTTATGTTAATAACGGTATCGATGCGCAAGACAACTCTGTTGTAGCATTATAATTTCTTTATTGGAAAGCATTAATTAAATAATTGCTTAATATTTGCACTAGCGGGCGCTTGATTTATTCGGGATCCCGCTTTCTTTGTTGCATGTGATTATAGGTTCAGAAAATTGAGAAAAAAAAAGGCCTCTTAAAAAGAGACCTTTATAACATCACATTTGATTCTTATTGTCATTCATCATCATCAGATTGCAGTAGTTTTTCATCTTAATAACCCCTCACTAGAATACTTTCCTGCTCTAACCATTGTAAGTTGCCAAATGTGTGTTTCCGATACTTACAATCGGGAACTTTTCCTTTTCCATTATTTAATTCTTGATGAGCCTCTCAATCATTTGATATTCACTATCACTCAGGGCCTGACCTTTTAACGAAACCAACAACGTGGATAATTTTTCTTTATCCTCTAAAGGCACGACCTCAACTTCATGATCTATTTGATTGAGAAGTTCTTTCAAGTTCTTTACCGCTAGAAGATTCTTCTGCTCTGTATATATCTTATACTTTACATCCATTTCAATATCGGTAAGTAATTCTTGAATCATATCTGATTTTTTGACAAAGATATGGGCATCAAGTCTATTGGATGCCGACATTTGATGTCTTAGGCTTAAAATTCTTTTTGGGGTAATTTTTTCCTTATTTTTACAATATGCCGGAAAGGATGAAGAAATATAGTTTAATGGGTGAACTTCTTATGGATTATAGGAAGCTTAAAAAGATTTCTCAAGCCGATTTAGCGGCCAGACTAAATGTAGATATCAGAACAGTACAACGCTGGGAAAATGGAGTAACTTTGATCAAACCAGAGAAGGAGGAGGATATCGTAATGGAGACGCTACTTCCTTATCAGCTAGTAAGAAATTTAAATGCCAGCGTACCTATTCCTACCTATTATGATTTTAGTTTAAGAAAATTTTCGCTTTCGAAACTGACCAACAAATTGCCCCATGCTGAGTGGTTTAAAAGAAACTTAGAAATTGCGACCAAGAGAATTCGCACCTTAGATTATGAGACAGATATTGATTATATCGTTAGGTATATGAAATACCATAAGAAGATAACAAAATCATTAAAAGAAGTTATTAAAGAAGCTGCAAGGCTTTTGCCTGAAATGAATTTGATAATTACAGATGATTCTGGCTTTTATTCGGGCCATTCACTCGTCTTTCCGTTAAAACCAGAGATCTATGAAAAATTAAGATCTCAGCAAATGAATGAGCAGGACCTCACTGTAAATGATCTAATACATCATAAAAAGTTGGATCGACCCATCTTTTTTGGCTTTGACATTACCGCAGATAGTAATGATAATAACTTCTACATCAGTAGTCAGTTATTGAGGTATGTTCGAGACAAAGCCAATCAAAAATATTTATTTTGTTCGATACCGATACGATACGATAACTTAGAATTAAGTGACCAAATAGGTCTTAGTATTATTTGGGAAGGCGAAAGAGGACAAAATGAATACGGTCTTGAAGTTTTTCCGCGTTTTCAAGAAGGTAATTTTAAAAATTTTTTATCCGAAGAAAGTTCATAAGGCAAAATCATCATAATCATACAATTTTCATAATCATCCATATGATTTTGAAGGATTTCAATTGCCATATGTTGATTTGTATATACCATTTATCTTTGATGTTTAAATTTTAAAGGAGTGAATTAAAAATGCCCCAACCAACCGAAAATCAATTACAATTAACCTAATTCTAGTAAACCTGTTTTCCCCCTGATTTACCATTGATCATGATGTTCGATTAGATTGGGACTTCCTTAATTGAATAATCTAATTGGTGTCTAATCCTTTTATTTTGGCAAATAAATACTAAATTATAAATCAATCTTTGGAACATTAATAAAATTATTAACCTGGCACAAAGGTAAATCAGAACAGAGTATAAGCTCACGACATCTAGTGTCTGTTAACATAATTTGTGATTTCCATAGCATTTTGTTCCGTTTTGACTTACGGCGTTTGAGAGTTGTTTATTAACTTGGCAGGATGAATATAGAAAGTCGGATTCAGCTGCAAGCAGAATTCAAAAGTTATCTGGAATTTTGGATGGACAGTATGATCAGTAACGATCAGAACGAAATATTTCCAGAAATTTCTCAGGATGCTGTTCCAAATAAATTGGCGGATATAGGTTCGATGTATTTAAGCCGGATTATATACGGTGCATCTCGAGCTTGTCAGTTGATGAAAGATGATAGTTTTAAAGTCTTAGCAGATGCTGCCTATAATTTATTGGCTGATTTCAAGAATCCATCAGGAGGATATTTTTGGGCAAGGAAGTACAATATGGAATGGAATCATGATGCGGATAATACCAATATGGCCCAGGCATTTGTCCTTTATGGTTTAGTATCTTATTCTAAAATAAATTCATCTCCCCTTGTTGACGAACTTTTGCAAGAACAATTGGAGTTTATTCAGGCCAATATAAAAGATGGCTCTAATCAATCGTATCTTGATGGTTTTGATGAAAATTGGGCGAGAGGTTCTAATATGACTCGATCGTTTGGATCACATTTTCATGTTATGGAGGCTTTGGTTTTGGTGTATGATCAGAAAAAAACAGTCTCTCTAAAAAAATCAATTTACGACCTGATCCATCTCATAATTGAGCGCTTTATTGATAAGAATAATTTTTCGTGCCTACATCGTTTTACAGAAGATTGGGAAATGCTTCCTAATGAAGATTGGGCAGGTCATAACGCCGAATGTAGTTGGGTGCTTTGTGAAGCGGCGAAATCGATAGATGATATAGAACTTATTAAAAAGACAGAAGATTTGGCTGTGAAGATGATGGACAAAGTTGTTGAGATAGCAGAAGATAAAATTCACGGAGGTTATTTTAACGCAATTGAGGCCGAAAAACCATTAGAAAATTCTAAATCATGGTGGCCTCAAGCCGAAGTGGTTTTGGGTCTTATGAATGCATTTAAAATAACAGGGAACGAAAAGTATAAACATCTTGCCTTGAAACAGTCAGATTACATAAGCCAGAAATTTATAAGTGACAAGGGAGAGTGGTTTGCTGAATTAGAAAATTTAGGCGCACCTCGGAAAGGAACGCCTTTGGTTTTTTTCTGGAAGTCAATGTACCATACAGTAAGATACTATGACTATTTATTAACAAAGGTTTAAGCTGTGATTCCGTTGGTGGAAAAAGTGTCATTAGGGCCCATAATTTTATAGGTCTTCATAATATCTCCTATACTTTGTTTTGTAACTTCTTCATCAGTTTCTAGGTAAAATTTTAGGCCCACCAGGAGTTTGAAGAACATTTTAGCCATTGTTCCTTTTAATATACCACCCATAAAAGAGGGAGAAGTATTAAAATTAATTGTGGCGGTTACCAAGGTTTGATTTACTAGTATTTCTTCAACCTCAAGAGTAGCTTTCATGCTATCCATCATAGGAAGTCCTCCTTCTATAATTTCAATATCAAATCCATTGTCTCCTCTTACTGCCACTACTTTTTCTTGTATTGAATTTTTGCTATCCAAATCACATTGTCTTTCACAGCCTAATTCTCCCTTTGTTCCTTTTGTAAAATGAGATCCTTCAATTAACGGATTAAAGGCATTCACTTCACCAAATCTATTAAATAGCACATCCCATACTTTCGCTTTACTACTGTTGATTTGTATGTCAACGCTTACTGTTCTTAATTTTTTCATGAGATTCATCTTTATTAGGTTGATAGCAAAGATCAGTTGAAACAAGAATTAAGAGTTTCTTGTTTGGCCCAAAAAATTGCATTATTGGTCCAAAAAGAGGCTAAAATTCGAAAATGTTTACATTTTTGCTTTGAAATAAAGAGAAATAGGTGTGAACGGCAGAAAACCCTAAGGATTAATTAGGGCTGCTGGTACATGGGGTTGTAGTACCGAAGAATTTATGTGGATATATTGTCTCGCCTGTTAACATATTTAAAAGAAGTTGGTTGAAAAGTGTTATTGTGATTTAGTAGTTGTAATTTCTTCTATCTGACCAGCTTGTTCTTTTGCTGTTTTTAAATGCTGTTGTTCTCATGATAATGTTTTAAGAATTCAATTGGGTTTCGTTTGGATTAAGCTTTAATGGCATAATTTCTGTGTGCTGACCATCTTGCTCTTTTGCTGTTGTTAAATATTGTAGTTCTCATAATGATTATTTTTATAATGGTTAATTAGGCTTTATTGTGATTAAGATTTAATAGCATAGTTTCTGTGTGCTGACCATCTTACTCTTTTACTGTTGTTAAATATTGTAGTTCTCATAATGATATTTTTAGTAATTGATAATTAGATTTTGTTTCGATTAAGCTTTAATGGCATAATTTCTGTGTGCTGACCATCTTACTCTTTTACTGTTGTTAAATATTGTAGTTCTCATAATTGTTGTTTTGTTGGTTACACTTATAAGACGACACATCTTCAAACATGTTACAGTACTATGTAAAACAAAGTACTATTTTAACATATATTTCACACATTATAAAACTAACAAGTTGTTAATCAGGTATATAAATAAATCTTAAAAAAGCGAAAATAAATAAATTAAGAAATATTTATAATTGATTACCAGGGTTTTTATCAAGATATTTATTGATTGAGAATAAAAAAGCCTTCTGAAATCTTCAGAAGGCTCATTAATATTCTTGTCATACCCTTTTTATAGAAGATATTGTTTATTGGAGCTTTTGTCAAATTATAGATAAACAATCCGTTCTATAAGATCAATGGTATAATTAGGTTTTCTATTTTTTGACTAACGAAGTATATTTTTCACTTTCGCCAGTGTCTTTATTTATTTTCACCTAAGCGATACCTTTCCGGTTTTACTATCAAACGAGCTACAAACTGAGGATCCATCAAAAGTATTGATAAAACCATGCTTGGTTTGAATTTATTGTTAGGAAAATAAAAAATAGTAGTTAAAAGCAGGAAACCCTAAGTATCAATTAGGGCTGCTGGTACTTGTGAAAGCTGTACCGAATAATTTATGTGGATATATTGTTTTGCTTGTTAACATATTTAAATGGAAGTTTGGATGAAAAGTGTTTTTAGTAATTATAAGTTCTTCTTTCCGACCAGCTTACTCTTTTACTGTTTCTAAATGCTGTTGTTCTCATAATGATAATTTTATAATGGTTAATTAGGTTTCGTTTGGATTAAGCTTTAATGGTATAATTTCTGTGTGCTGACCATCTTACTCTTTTACTGTTGTTAAACATTGTAGTTCTCATAATAATATTTTTAATAATGGTTAATTAGGTTTTGTTAGGATTAAGCTTTAACGGCATAATTTCTGTGTGCTGACCATCTTACTCTTTTACTGTTGTTAAATATTGTAGTTCTCATAATTGTTGTTTTGTTGGTTACACTTATAAGACGACACATCTTTAAACATGTTACAGTACT
>CAYMKR010000168.1:0-5561 GCA_964390865.1 uncultured Flavobacteriaceae bacterium
ATTCTCCTATTGATATTGTTACAAAAGAAAATGCGAGATATAATGAGCGAAATGAAAGGGAATTTCAGGATGAGAGATAAGCCTAAGAAGCTCGGAGCCAATGGCAATAAATGACCCCTACTCAGGTTTAAATTGTTTTCCTTTTACAGATTAGTTGCATAGTCATAGACTCTTAAACAGAACTTAATTTTAAATCCTTTGATAAATTTTTATATACCTTGGGACAGTAAAATTACATATTGGTCCTTTTCGTATTGTTAATCAATACGATTAGTTCTATATTATTATTTTAGTTGATTTATTCAATTTGTAAACAATAACCATCATTCTTATGAACGATTTAAATTATAGCTCCGGATATGATGAAAAATCTATTCTATTAGATTATCGGAAATACATTAATGATAAGATTTTAAGAACCTCAATCTACTCAATGAGTGTTTATATCCTAGCTGCTGGTTATTTTTTATATTCTGATATATATATTCGTCATATTGAATTTATAATTCCTTGGAGGATTCCATCAATTATCATGGCATTAACTGTGCTAGTTTTAAGAAAATCTTTTTTGAAGGAGAATTTTATAGTAATGTTTGTGGCATATAACTTAACACTATCCCTGTGTTGTTTTATGCTCGCAGGAATAACTTTTTCACTCTTTAACACGGATTTATTCGAAGCAAGTATTAACGGAACATTATTAGCTATTTTTGCCGTTTATATAGGGACATTCGGAGGTATAAGGATTTTATTTTTAAATTATCTTCCAATTTTCGTATCTATAATTGTAGTGTATTTAAGTTTTCATCCTCCTTTATCTATTATGGTAGAATTTGGCAATGTGATTTTTCTAATAATTGCTTGTTTTAGCCTTTCCCAAATACAAGAAAAATTAAGGTTCAATGAATTCAGATCGAGAAAGATTATGGAATTCGAAAAGGATCAATCTAATTCAATGCTTTTGAATATTTTACCTTCTGAAGCAGTTGAGGAATTGAAAAATACTGGAAGAGTAAGAACTAAAAGATTTGAAAACGCAACCATATTATTTACAGATTTTTCTGATTTTACGGTTAAGGCAGAGCAGATTGAACCTGAAAAGTTGGTAAAAAGTATTGATTTTTACTTTAGATCCTTTGATGCCATTATTGAAAAGTATAACCTTGAAAAGATTAAGACTATAGGGGATGCCTATATGTGTGCTGGTGGAATTCCGAATTTATCTGTAGGACACGAACATAGAGCTTCAAAAGCGGCACTTGAAATTTTAGATTTTGTAACTTTTAAGGCAATTAAGAACAATGAAATTGAACATTTCAATATTAGAATTGGGATACATTCTGGACCTGTAGTTGCTGGAATTGTGGGAGTCAAAAAATTTCAATACGATGTTTGGGGAGACACTGTAAATATAGCTTCAAGAATGGAATCGGCCGCTGATGTTGGGTCCATAAATATATCAGATATCACTTATAAAGTGATCAAAAATAAATTTGAATGTGAAAATAGAGGTGAAATAAAAATCAAGAATCGAGGTATCCGACAAATGTATTTTTTGAAACATGAAAAAACAGAGGGCTAACGCCCTCTAATTCCTTTTTATTCTAATAACCGGGATATGCTGGAACTGTAGAAAGATCCAATCGAATTTCTGGTCCTAAAGTTGCGCCAGCTTCTAATTCTACTTCCCAACTACCTTTTGCAAAACTGGCTGGAGCGTACCAGTTATCAACGTGAGTATTATTAAGTAATCCCCATGCCTTATAAGTGTGCGCTACTAGTTGACTGCAGAAAAATGTATCATCAGCAACAGGTATATCCGCAAGTCTTCCCTCAACAAAATTTAACATTTCTTCAACCGGTATTTCTGGAAAAGTATAATTGTGAATCTTAGGAATCATCTCTTTAAAGACATCAAACATTTTTTGATTTCTTGAAAAATTTAGTTTTCGTTTGGCCACACCCTTATCATACTTAAGTACTTCATTATTGGTAATTCTTTCTTTTAGTCTGTCTAACATAGGGCCGTCCTTTTCAATATTTAATATAACATCTGTTACAGAAAAATGCTTTGGATTCTTTTTTTGCGCGTCTTTGATGTTACTTTCCCACAATAATATTGGTCCATCTTTTATACCATTTAAACCAATATCGTTAGCATTGATAATTATTGCAGAATGTGACCAATTACAATTAGTAATCCTTTCTGTGAAAATACTACTCTGAAATAATCCTTGCATAAGAATTATGTCGCCTGTTTCTAAATCCGAAAAAAAATTGTCCCAAGGTTGATAAGTTATTGCCATAGTTGTTTAGTTTAAATTCCAATTGAATAATTATTTACATTTGTTTTTGTTGCGCTAGGTATTTTATTTTCTTTTACTTCATGAGCTACTGTTTTTATAGTCTTAATAATTAAGTCTGCTGCATCCATATCAATAGTTAAAGGGGGTTCTATGCGAACTACATCAGCTTTGACACCGAAGAATCCAACATAAACTCCAAGCTCCATGCAACGAGTGGCGAAAATTTTACCCATATCCTTATCTTGTGATATTTCAATTTGAACTCCTATCATTAAACCTTTACCTCGAACATCTTTTATAATATTTGGATACTCATCTTGAATTTCTCTTAAATTATCGAGAAGATAGTTTCCAATTCGTTCACAATTTGCTGGAATATTTTCTTTATCAATATAATCTAATACACATTTTGCAACGGCCGCAGAAGGAGGATGTCCCCCATAAGTAAATAAATGCTGACCTGAAGAAAGTTTATTTATAACATCCTTTCTACCCACAACTGCTGAGATTGGAGCATAACCCGACGAAAGACCCTTTGCAACAATCATCAAATCTGGAACTATGCCATCATGTTCATATGACCACCATTTTCCAGTTCTCCCCATGCCACTTTGCACTTCGTCAATAATTAATATTGAATCAGTTTCTTCCGTTATTTTTCGCAGTTGATATATAAAGCCCTTAGGAGGAACAACGACTCCAGCATCTCCTTGGATAGCCTCACATATTATACCACCTGCCATTTTGTTCAAAAGCTTTTGCCTGACCTTAGCTAAAACTTTTTCCATTTGATTATTGTCCTTTGGGAAATCAAATTCAATAAAGTCTGGATTCTTACCGTAGATGCCATCATCCAAATCACCATAATCCGAGGCCTGCTGAGATAAACCTGTTGACCCATGATAATCATTTTTAAAATGAATAACTCCGTCTATTTTAGTGAATTTTCGCATGGCTTTTATTGCGCCACCTGAAGAATCTGATCCAGAAAGACCTATCAGAACGCGTTTCTCAAATTCACCTGGCATCAAACTTATCAGCTTTTCAGCTAAATCCAGGGCGGGAGTATTAATTGAATATGTAAAGCAACTTTGCTGTAGTTTAACAGATTGTTCGTAAAATGAACGTGCAAGAAATTCTTGCCCATATCCAAGGACACAAGAAGAAGCGCAAGCTAGGCAGTCAAGATAAATGTTACCGTCTAAGTCTTCAATAAATTCATTTTTCCCTTTGTTTAATGTAACACCATATAGTCCTGTATAATTGGCGTTACCAATCAGGTTTTTTCTCCTTTCCCAAGTACTAATAGAATTTGGTCCTGGCGGAAATACAGGTACCTGGACTTTCCAATTTATCAAATCCTTTTCCATTTTTATTGAAATATTTTTAGTTAAAATTTAATCTTTTAAGTAAAGGGGCTAATTCAATATTTAAAATCAAATGTTTCCTTTAAACGAACCTAGTTATATTTTTCAGAAACGAAAATTCCATTAGGACGAAACTATTGTATTTGTTTCCGAATGGCCCATTCTATTTATCAAACATCCAGTTTTGTTAAGTAAATTATTAGAATTTCTCGTTATATATTCTATAAATCAAAAAACGATAGATCCGAATGTTAGGAGTTGAGGTGACATAAATCCGAATGAATAGTCAAAGGGGTTAACAGAATTTAGATCCGAATCATTCCAGTAATAAATCTGTATTTAACACTTTAAATTAACCAATGGTTTCATTGTGTAATTTTGATATTTTAGAAGAAAAATAATCAACTAGTATTCAATTTAATAATCGAATTTCAATCAACAATTTCGTCAATCTAGTACCATAGGGTAATTTGTTTAGATATTATCCGGAAACTGAGATTGCCTATTCGGCCAAAATTATTTGATTTATTTAGCCTTTTGCTATTATTAATATTCTTGCGGTTTCTAAGTGTTTTTAGTAATTCAAAATAGTAGACCATATTGTTGTTAAAATCATAATCGTGAATTATTAGACTGAATCAATGTAAAAAAATATTACCTTGAAATAGAATAAACTAAATTGGAATATTATTTAGATTTTACACTCACAAATAGCACCTCTTAATTCTGCATAAGGAGTTGTAGACAGTTTTCACATTTAAAATATTATTTGTCATATGGACTTAACTAAAAAATTAGAGGGGAAAAGTTTTAATATTTTACAAATTTCCATGACCTTGGCAACTTTAGCCTATGAATCTACTGTGGAACTGAAATCAGAATTAGGCAATACGTCATTAGCTACTGAAGACGATTGGTCGTTAGTCTGGGGGCCAGTTGATAACGAGAGTAATAGGGTCTATGTTGTGAAAAATAAGGCTTCAGATAAATACGTAGTTGCCATTAGGGGTACGGTTAGAAGTTTAGAATCTATTTTTATAGATGCAGATTCTTTTGACCTTGTATCTCTGCCTTGGGATACTAGAAGTGATAAAATGATATCGAATGGAATATCTGATGCATGGAGTCATGTAAACGATATGATTGACCCGAAAACCGATAAAAGTCTGAGTGAATTTATTAGAACCTTAGCTTCAGGATCAACTATATATGTAACAGGACACAGTCAGGGAGCGTGCTTGGCTTCAGTTGTATCTTTGTGGCTGGCTCAAACTTTTAATCACATATCAATCATACCCATAACGTTTGCGGCAGAAACTGCTGGGAATAGAGCATTTTCGGATTTGTTCAATAATACCTTTGGAGCAAAAAACTTAAGAGTTTTTAATCCAAACGATGTTGTCCCAATGGCTTTTGGGAACTTATATAAAATAAAGCGTTTATACTCACCAGAACCACCATATTTGGAATGCCCAGATGAATATAAACTAACGGTAGATATACTTGAGCAAACAATACCAAGATATATCCAGACAGGAAGAGCACATCCATTGCCTAATAGTTTTATAGTTAAAGTAAAAGGAGAAGTTGATTTTGAGAATAGAACTGGGGTCTTTATTCAAGAAATCGAAGTACAACATTCCTGCTATACATATTTATACCTCTTGAATGCTCCTCAAACAAAAGGAGTGCCTAAAACATGGCCTCCAAATCACATTAATGCTTAATCTGTTAATAAGCCATTAATGGATTAGATTCATGCTGAGTATCAGAATAAACTTCGGCTCATTAGGTTTTACAAGACCTACCAAAACTTGTAATGTACTGAAGATGATGCCGTTTCATTTTTAATATCTCAAAGGCTTTTTGAACAAGGTTATGAAGCGAT
>CAYMKR010000169.1:0-5459 GCA_964390865.1 uncultured Flavobacteriaceae bacterium
TCAATGGGTTTTAAAGGAGCCTATATGTTCAGACCAGGCTATATCCAACCATTAAGAGGTATCAAATCTAAGACCCAATGGTATCAAGCCTTATACAATGTTTTTTGGCCAATCTATTTGATTCTAAAACATTTTCCAAGTACTGCGACCAACACTACAAATATGGGCTTGGCCATGATTAATACCGCAGATGGAAAATACAAGAAGACTCTATTAGAAAACAAAGAGATCAATGAACTTGCCAAACAATAGATCCGGTTTTTTTAAAAGAAATCTTAAGGCGCTTGCATTCTTACTCCTTTTGAGTATTCTAATGGCATCTTGTAAACAGGAGAAACCCGAAGTTCCTGAAATTGAAACCGTCAACACCATTATAAATCCTGAAATCAAAGGGAGACCCAACATCCTTTGGATCGTGGCTGAAGATCTGAGCCCCTACCTTCCTTCCTTTGGAGATTCGACCGTGGTGACACCCTATTTGAGTAAAATGGCAGCGGAAGGGGTCTGCTATGATAATTTTTTTGCCCCTCACCCGGTATGTGCACCTGCCAGAGCATCCATCATCACGGGTATGTATGCCAATTCCATTGGAGCCAGCCATATGAGAACCGGACCTTGGTTTGGAGGAAGGACCAATGAAAAATTATTGGCCAATTATCAAAAAGCCATGCCTGCAGATATTAAACCTTATGAAGCTGTTCCAGGGCCTGAGGTTAGAATGTTTACCGAATACCTGCGGGCAGTTGGTTATTATTGTAGTAATAATAGCAAAGAAGATTACCAGTTTATCAAGACACCTACAGCCTGGGATGAGAGTGGATCCAAAGCTCATTGGAGAAATCGCCCTGAGGGAAAACCTTTCTTTTCTGTTTTCAATATTGGGGTTACCCACGAATCACAAATCTGGAAAAAACAAAAAGATTCGCTTTGGGTTGACAGCCAGTTTGCTGTTCCTGTTCCTCCCTATCTTCCCAATACAGAAATTGCAAAAAATGATATCAGACGGATGTATTCCAATATCATGGAAATGGACACACGGGTTGGCGAAATACTGACCGAGTTGGAAGATGACGGATTGTTGGAAAATACTATTGTTTTTTGGTATACTGATCACGGGGGCCCGCTCCCTAGACAGAAAAGATTGCTATATGACTCAGGACTCAAGGTGCCAATGATCATAAGGTTTCCGAAATCAAAAGACTACAATCAAAGAGATGATAGAATGATCAGCTTTATTGACCTCGCTCCTACCCTGCTATCTCTGGCTAACTTACCCATACCAGGTTATATACAGGGATCGGCTTTCCTCGGAAAAAATATGAGATTAGAAGAACCCAAATTTGTTTTTGCCGCCGCTGATCGGTTTGATGAAACCACAGACAAGGTAAGATCTGCAAGGGATAACAGGTTCAAGTATATTAAGTATTATGAAACTGAGAAGCCCATGTATCTGGAAGTATCCTATAGAAATCAAATGCCAATCATGCAGGAACTTTTAAGACTGCGTGAGGAAGGCAAATTAACAAAGGAGCAATCCCTATGGTTTAGAAATCAAAAGCCTAAAGAGGAATTATTTGATACATGGAATGATCCCTATGAGCTGAATGACCTTTCCAATAATCCTGATTATCACGAAAAATTATTCGCTATGAGAGCTGCCTGTAATGATTGGACGAATAACATCCATGACACAGGACTGCTTGATGAAAAAGTATTGTTGGCTCAAATGCTACCAGATGGAATTCAACCCTCAACTGATAACGTAAACATTAATAAATTGTCCAATAAAGTAAGCTTAAACTGCAGTACCGAAGGCGCTTCTATTGGCTATAAGATTCTGACAAACGACCAGGATCCGGAAAATATGCCATGGATGATCTATAGGTCACAATTCAAACTGAATAAAAACGAATCTCTATGGGTCATCGCACATCGAATCGGTTTTAGACCAAGTACTATTCAAAAAATGCCATATGACGAAATTCCTTGAGAAGAAAAACGAACTAGAGCATTCAATATATCACAAAAAGAAGTTGTATACCAATGAATAAAATGAGCTCAGCGTCCCATTTGGATTAAATCAAATTCAACCTTAAAACCTTGTTATTCTTTATCTGAAACTTTCATGGTTTCTTCTTCTTTCAATTTATTGTCGGATGTTATTTTACGAAGAATTCTTTGACCTGGAATTTCAATAAATCGATAAGTCAAATATGAATTCGCAATCAGCGCTGATAATAAAATGAATAACATCACTAGCTTAATAGTCATATTTGGGATGCCTTCGGGATAATTTATGCCGACATAAACGTCCCAAAGCAATAACCAGAATAACTGCAATAAGTAAACTGAATAGGAAATATCTCCTAAAAATTTTAAAGGTTTGATATTGAGAACCCGGCATGGCCATCCTTTGTTCAAGGAAGCCGATAGAATTACAGCGCCAAAAAAAGGTAAAACCAAGACATCATGAATATCCAAATGCAGAAATAAATAGGCTCCTATAACTGAAATATAAAAAGTCCAGTCACTGTTCCAAAAAGTATTCGAATTTTTCACTTTTTTATATACCTGATAGATACCCATGCCAATGGTAAATTCAAACAGGCATCTTAAAGTCCCAAAATTCAAAGTATAATCCAGGTTGCTATTACCTCCATATTCTGCCATAACAATAAGGCCTGCAAAGCTAATGAACCAAAACAAGTAAGTCAATTTAGAATATCCCTTGTTGATAAAAGGAATAATAAAAATAGCAAGAATATAGGTCCACCATTCGGCAGCTATTGACCAGGAAGGTAAGTTCCAAGAATAATCAGTTAAGATCCCACTGGATTGGCCCATAAATAAATAAACGAAAAAATCATAAATTGGGTAGAAACTTTTCCAATCTTCATAGTACTGATCCCTTATTGCCGATAATACCAAAAATTGAGCTAATAAATACAACATCGCAAATAAATGTAAGGGGTATAAACGACTAAATCTTGCCCATAAATATTTGCGAATTGTTCCCTCTTTTTTCTGACTTAATTTGTCGCCATAAACATGGCAAATCACAAATCCGCTCAAAAGGAAAAAAAAATCAACCAAGAGATAACCATTTCCTACCAGCATAGTGGTACTCTTATCCATTAAACCTGTTTCACTTGCCCCAAATCCCAAAAATGCATCAAAATGAAAAACTACAACCCAGATGGCTGCAATACCCCTTAATGGGGTGAGGGTACTAATAAATTTCGTTTTATTATCCATAGAGTTTCAAAATTTTGGCTTAATTAGTACTTGAAGAAACTCATCTTATTTCGATTGCTAAAACCTTATAGTACGGATGATACTCAAAAATGTCCGAAAGGGTCATATTTCTTTTCAAACGGAAACACGAAAAAATAAAAAAGGCTCCCAAAGGGAGCCTTTTAAATAAATACAAATTGAATTATTTGCTCTTTTCGTCAAATTGTTTAGCCAATTTCTCAGCATATTTAGGAGCAACCTCAGAGGCTGATTTTGGATCGGTAATATTCACCGATATCACCGCAACCATTTGGTCTCCAGGTCTGTCTAAATCAAAAATAATTGATTCCAATTTATAAATATCAGATTCGTAGGTTCTGGAAGAAGCGGGCACATAAGATCCACCATAACCATAAGGAGAATAATGTGATCCGTAATAATTATTAAACCCGCCATAGTGGCCACTGCTATATCCTCCACTTGAGGTAGTTTTAAGCTCTGTTTTCATGTCCTTTATCACTGTAAGTACTATACCATTAATTCCATCTTTAGAAAGATCAGCCACCAAACCATCAATTTGATCCGGAGTCATTTTAAGGTTTAAATTTAAATCAGGAAACTTTTTATAACTTTCAACTGCCTTAACACCTCTAGCTTTAAATTGTTTTACAATTTCTTGCTCAAATCGTTGTCTCCCAACAACATCGTCTACCCGTGCCATCACAACAAAATTATCTGTTTTAGATTCAGCAATATCAGGGGCTTTCCATGAATCAGCAATCGTTACAGACGGTCCACAACTAACTACCATTAGTAAGATGGCAAAAAACATAATTAAATTGGTTATTTTTTTCATCGTTATAATTTTAAATTCTTATTTGGTTAACAAAAAATACTTCTCTTAACAAAAATACAAATTAATAGTCGTTGCTCTTTCATAAGACTTTCATAAAAAAATGTGTCTTCTATAATATAAGGTAAACTCGCTCAATCTGGAAATAATACATCCTTGGTTTTATGTTTTTATCTCTTTAAACGCTATTTTTGCCTTAATCCAATCTCAAACTGAGGTCAATAGTATAGGTTTATTTCCAATGACAAAATCAAATTCCACTTTTCGACCTATTTTATGGTTGCTATTGATCTTACCCTTATATGCATCTGCGCAATTTAGTGCCAATGTTTCCAGAGACGAAGAAAAGAAAAGTTTTGCCAGTATATCTGCTAGTTATGGTCAGTTTTTTGAAAGAGACGCTTGGTTTTACGGATTTAGTGGAGAGTTTAGCCGTCGTCTCGATAAACTTCCTATTGGTTTGGCTGGTAGTTTGATGTGGGATCAGGATACAGATATCAAAAAAGACAAGGTCGTGGGTACCTTAACAACAGCGATTACAGGTTCATACTTAATCAATGATCGCTGGTCAGTTGGTACCGGGCTTGGGAAAGGGTTTATGGATACAGATAATGCCGATAAAAATTACAAATTTACAAATGGAGACTGGAGTACGGCCATTTTTTTAGGATATCAGATCCCTCTTAACCTTAATAGCTCCTTAGGGTTATCCGCATCATACGAATACAACATGAGTGCCAAGGAAACATCCATAAGTTTTGACATTGCCTATGGATTTAGCCTATAGGCAATTATGTGACTGAAGGATGAAAATAATTTAAATTACTTTCCGCAAAAATGTTTACATTGAATCAATATTATTCAATGTGCTAATCTCATGTCAAGACATTTGAAAACATCTAAAGACGAAATCGGACTATCTCCTCAAGAACTTGTTTTTAGAGGTCAAAGAAAAGTTGATGAAATACTGCTAAGAATTATGGATTTTAATGAATCCAAAGTCGAAGAGAAATTGATCAAATCAGCTAAGGATTTAAAAGAATATTTGAATAAGGATTCAGTCACCTGGTTTAATGTAGATGGCTTACATGAACTTGGATTGATCCAGGATATTGGAGCAGTTTTACAACTCGATCAACTTTTATTAGCTGATGTTTTAGAAACAAATGCCAGGCCAAAAATTCATGAATATGAAGACTGGATATTTCTTTCACTAAAAATGGTACAATTCAATGAAGAAAAAAAACACTTTTCAGTCGAAAATCTAAGTATCATTTTCAATGACAATATTTTGATCTCTTTCCAAGAAAAAAAAAGAGATGTATTTGAACCCGTTCGGGAAAGAATAAGAAACCAAAAAAGGACACTAAGG
>CAYMKR010000170.1:0-5441 GCA_964390865.1 uncultured Flavobacteriaceae bacterium
TCATACACTTCAGCCTTATCGTTATTGATGGTAACCAATAAATAAGGTTTTTTTTCCAAAGTAATTATATTCAAGTGTCGGACAGATTTTTTTGTAAAATCTAGACCTATTTGATTCCCTAATTGAATGTCATTCTCATTTTTGATGAGCGCTCCCGCAAAAGAATCAAATCTGCCGTGAAAGGGTTGAACTCCAAAATAATTTCCGGCGGCTAATACCTCATCTGTACCGTCTTTGTCAAAGTCATAGGAAAGAAAGGATGTAATAGGTGATACCTGTAACTTCGTTGAAAAGGGAACAAAGCTAAACTTACCTTGTTCATTTCTCAAATAGCCCGATTGCAAATCATTCACAGTGTAAACCTTGGCTTTACTTAAAATGGTTTTGTCAAAAATTTGCTCAATTGATTGACCTGCAAAAGCCTTATAAGAGTTATATTTTTTTCTAAGTTGGACCAATTGTCCACTTAATTCATCAAGATTCGCTAAGGGGTAGTATTTTCCTTTCTTATGAACCGCTATGATAGTTTCTGATGTTCCATTACTGTCAAAATCATGATAATACATCTTCATAGGGTTTTCATAATTTGCTATGAACTTATTATTCGTTCCCCAATTCCCCAGAAGGTAATCAAGATCTCCGTCCTGGTCAATATCAAAGGGATGAATGTTTTGCCAAAGCCCTTCAATAATTTGCTCCATCCTGGTTTCAATTTTCAAAACCCCATTGTCATTTTTAAAGAAAATAGGTTGCATCCATTCACCAACTACGATCAAATCTTTAAGACCATCAGCGTCAAAATCACTCCATACGGCATCAGTTATCATGCCTAGTTCTTGAAGTTCTTCCAAAGGCTGAATTTCAAATTTACCATTTTCATTCTTTAGAATGTATGAATCAGGTGCATTACCAAAATCTCTTGAGACAACATGGTTTCCGATAAACAGATCAAGATCTCCGTCTTGATCCATATCATATTCCTTAATGATGGAGGCATTTCCAGAATATTCAGGCAAAGTGCCTTGATGAAATGAGTCGTCATTTTGGATATAATAACTGTCTGACAAATAGGTTGAACCCTTAGAAAAGCCAGAACCTCCAGTTCCTGTGAAGAGGTCCATTTTACCGTCCCCATTGAGGTCCGCTATAAGGGCTGACACTTCTTCTTTTATGGAATCATTGAAAATGATTGGAATTTTTAGTTCGATGAAACTAGTGTCTTTTTGAATATAAACTTTCGATGGAACACCATTTGATCCTCCAATAAAAATATCTGACAACTGATCATTGTTTACATCGCCAATTGCAGTAGCAGGTTCTCGGTCAGAGACCTTATATGGGATGAGTTTTTGTCTGTTAAAATCATTGAATTGATTTTCATTATGTTCGAATGTGATGCCTAAATTGTTTTTAGATTTGGCAAAAAGTAAATTCTTTTTTGGTTGTAAAAGAGCATAATCATATGGCATTGTGTTTTCAGGACGAACTACAAGCTGTTGATTGGTTTTAATATTTGTTAGCAACTGGCTGGTTCGATCTGGCCAAATAACTCTCAAAGAATCAATTATTGCGTTCTTTTCATAACCAAAATGAATCATAGGTTCAGAAGATGCTTGGAAGCCTCTTGCAGTGTAAAGCTCCTTATACTGAAGTTTTCCTTGATGATAAGACAAAACTTTTGTTCCAATGCCTTGCGTGTTAGGGGCGGTATATTGAAATTTGATTTTAAGATAATTAGCTTTTTCATTGGTCTTGTTGATATACAGTGAAGCAAGGTTATCGATGTTATTGATAACGATATCCAGATCACCGTCATTATCAAGATCAGCAATAGCTGTTGCCCCTGAACACAAAGAATCTAATGCGGTCCAAGTGCCAGACATATCTTCAAAGAGAATGTCTTGACCCCCCTTAAAAACATAATTGTGCGATTTGCCAGAAGGCATCATATCAATGGCTTGTTGATCAACTAACCTTGAATTATTGATTTTATTCTGGATTTGATCATTGGATATAAATTTTATAAAATCAAGATTGTTAGGTCGTTTAGGAATACCGTTTGAAATGAATAAATCCTGTTCTCCATCTTGGTTGTAATCGGCAAATAAACCGCTCCAACTCCAATCTGTAGCGGCCACACCGCTAAGAAGAGCTGTCTCCACAAAATTGCTATTGGGTTGGTTGATTTGTAACATGTTTCGCGTAAACTGATAGTGGTAACCATATTGCTTAATTCTCAAATCAAGAATCTGTAAACTTTCATCCCCATCTGAAGATTTTAAAACTGTTTCATCCTCAGGTAACATATCCAAGGAAATAATATCTGGCCAAGCATCATGATTGATGTCAGCAGCGTCATTGCCCATTGAAAATCTGGTAGTATGACCAAAATAGTCTTTCAATTTTTCTGAAAAGGTTCCATTTCCATTGTTTAAATAATAATAATCATCTTCGTGAAAATCATTGCTAACATAAAGATCAGGATATCCATCTTGATTAAAATCTGCTACAGATACCCCTAAACCATAACCGTTAACCCCACCATAAATTCCGGCTTCCTCGCTTACATCAGTAAACTTTCCGTTGTCATTACGCATTAATTTATCACCGGTTTGGTAGTTTCTTTTTTCTCTCAAATCTGACCTACCAAATGACTCTTGCGTATGTACTGCATGGTTCAAAATATAGATATCAAGGTCATTATCTAAATCAAAATCAAGAAAAACAGCAGAGGAGCTATAGGAATCTGCATCAAGACCAAATTCTGCTGCGCTTTCTGTAAATGTTAAATTTCCATTATTGATATATAATTCGTTATGGCCATTAAATCCGTTAAGCCCAACTACGGCACATACATAAATATCCAACATTCCGTCTCCATTCACATCTCCCATGATGGCACCCGTGTTCCAGGTACTGTTACCGCTTATTTTTGCAGTTTCACTAATGTCCTCAAATTTTAGATCACCCTTGTTGAGGTACAAACGATTCTTTACCTGATTTCCAGAAAAAAATATGTCAGTCAGGCCATCTTGATTGATGTCGCCTAAAGCAACGCCGCCGCCATTGTAAAAATATAAATAATCTAAAATGTTCAGATCATCGGTTTCTGTAATTGTATTTACAAAATCGACTCCAGTTTCTTCTGCAGTCGGATTGCTAAACAAATCACCTTCCTTTTGACCACAACTTAGCATCACAAAGGAAACCATTGTAGCTATGAGATGTTTATTTTTCAAGTGTGTAAATCTTAGGTTTATCATTGTTAATTGCTGTAATAATAAAGGTTTTGTCATTTTTATCCTTAAGCAGGCCTATGTGTTTAATTTCATTTTTTATAAAGAAACCACTCACATTATAAGGTTGCCATTCAAATTCCATTTGTCCATTTCCAAGCAATACACTGCCATAGTTAGCATCAATTCTGGAATATTGTGGTTTGAACTCAAAATTATTACCTCCAAGAATTAAGTCCAGATTACCATCCATATTCAAATCAGTGCAGGTAATGCCGCAGACGCAAGACAATTGAACCCAATCCGGGAGTTTCTTGGTTTTAAATTTTCCATTTCCTTCGTTAATGGCTATAATTGATTCACCCATATTCGCTTGGCGCATAATTGATTTCTCAAATACGTCTTTTGAAAACAATTCATCAATGCTTTTTTTAGCATATTCTGAAGCCTTCAAGTTTTGTTTTTTGAGCATTACCATTTGATTAGTGAGCTCCTTTTTCATATGAATGGGATAGTCTTTGCCATCAATATTTCTTGTTACAATTTGTTCAAAAGTACCATTGTTGTCAAAATCATTAACCCATATCTTCATAGGTTTGTCCTTCTCAGCTTTATAAAGTGTATTTAATCCTTGATTCCCAATAATAAGGTCTAGATCTCCATCATCATCTAAATCGGCGCTCTCAACAACATTCCACCAACCATGAAGACTGTCAAGATCCGTAGGCATGAAGGATAAGCGTCGGCCGTTATTTTTATAGACGCGAGGACTTCCCCAATCAGACACGGTAATAAGGTCCATTTTTTTATCATTATCAATATCAGCCCAAACCGCACTCGTTATCATTCCTCCTTTTTTTAAGTCATAGGCCAGCCTTTCAGTTGCGTCTGAAAAAGTTCCATCTCCATTGTTCTCCAGGAATAAATGATTTGGATCCAAGCCATATACCCCTACAACACTTCTTGAGCCGACAAACACATCAACATCACCATCATTGTCAAAATCATGAGGACTAATAACCGATATATTCTTAGAATTAGAAGGAATTGAATTGTTTGAGAGGCTAAATTGCCCCTTACCATTGTTTAGATACAATCTAATTTTATAACTTTTCTCTTCCCCGGTCTGATTTCCTCCTGAGCCGACTAACAGATCAAGGTCCCCATCACTATCCGCATCAAATAATGATGCAGCTGTATCTTCGAAAAAGATATCCGATTCAAGTGCCGTCTGTTTCGTAATCTGGAAACGCCCATTTCCTATATGCTGGTAAATAGCTCCCGTTTGGTTTTTAGCACCGCCAATGAAAACATCTTCGTTGCCATCACCATTAATGTCTCCAATAGCCATCGCCGGTCCTTCCTGGGATAGTTTTTTAGAAATCAGTCCTTCAAAATCAAAATCGTTAAAATTGTTTTCTTCATGAGAAATCAGGTTATCATTAGAGATTTCACTTAATAATGTTTTGATTTTCTTCTGTTTAGGCACTTTATATGTGTCTGTGGCATCCTTTTGGTCAAATGTAATTGACTGATTAGTTGAAACATTAATGCGTTTTATGGTTTGATCATCAGGCCAAATCACCCTTATTGAATCTATGGTTTTAACATCGCCAAGGCCAATGGTCATCACATAATCCATCGATGATTGAAAACCTCTAGAGGGAATAAGCTCCTGAAGAATGGTTGAGTCATCATGATATAATTTGACTGTTGTCCCTATAGCGAAAGGGTTCTTTTTTTTACCATTAAACTTTAATTTGATATAATTGTGATCCTTCTGTTGGTCTGCATTATTCTTATACAGAAATGCCTTCATATTAACATTATTGATCACCAGGTCAAGATCCCCGTCATTGTCGAGATCTCCGTAAGCCGCTCCATTGGAAAGACTTGGCAGGTCAAATCCCCAGTTAGCTGTTTCATTGCTGAAGGTAATATCATGATTATTTCTATATGCATAATTAGGTTGTGGTGAAATGGGCATCTTATCAATAATTGAATCAATAGCCGCTTTTTTTCCTGTAAGAGCCATATTCTGAATAATTTCATTGGCGAAGAAATCTACAAAATCAAGGTCAGTTAAATCATGATTCACACCGTTGGTTACATAAATATCTCGATAACCGTCATTGTCCATGTCAAACAGCAAACCTGACCAGCTCCAATCTGTGGCTGAGACGCCGCTATAATGAGCGATCTCTG
>CAYMKR010000171.1:0-5439 GCA_964390865.1 uncultured Flavobacteriaceae bacterium
TTGAGTATGATCAAATCTGTCAATATCATGCCGATTACGTGCATCAAGAGCTGATGCCACAATTTCAAAAGAGTTTTTACATAAATCTGGTAAAAGATTGTCACTTTTTAGAACTTCCTTATCCCATAACTCATGTCTACGTGAAATGTTTTTTGAATATGAATTATTTAAAATTAAATATGCATCACCAATGGATTCAAAGATTTTTAACCAATAATAATTTACCAAAGCATATGATGGTGAAGGTTCAATTTGTAAAGACAAAAGATCTCCTATCCTATTAACCATAAGCCTCCAAACTTCCCAAGAAGGAATATCATCAACACTTAAAGCTAGATCTAATACCTGATCATGCTTGGAATATAGAATTTGAGGATCAGAAAAAGCATCATAAAAATTTAACCTTACATATCCAGGAAAAGCATTAGAATAATTTGAAGAAACCTTATTTTCTACATTATCCAAGAGATTGCCTTTTAGATTAATCTCATAAGGGTAAATTGAATTAAACTTTTTAAGTAAATCCTTCTTTTTTTTAATTGACCACTTTTTCCTGCAAATAAATTCAAACTCAAAATCACTAAGCAAATTACTGCCGTTTAGTAACCAAGAGCCCTTGCCAAAACTTCCTGCGATTAAAATATACTCAGGGTCTAGTGTTTTTTTAATCTCCCGTACTATTTCTGCAAAGAATTCTTGAATCTCTTTAGGATAGGATATTCTTTCCATCAAGATTAATTTTTGGCTCATACTTAATCCCAAGACTGTTTATTGTAGAACAAAAAACATCGGGTAAAGTTACTTTTGAGGCGTTAATTTTTTTGTTAGAAACAAACAACCCATCATTGCCTTGTGCATTGGGGTGATACCCATGCATCGACTGAGTGTCTTTTCCAAATCCGTGAATCGTATATATAAAAACTACACCACCTTCCAAATAATAAAATAATTCACCATATAAATTACTATCATTAGCTAGGTGCAATTTTTTAAAATCCTCATCTTCAACTAATGTAGCCTCCGGAATTTGATCCATAATTTCCATTATCTTTTTTCTATCGACATCATTTTTGGGCCAAAATCTTGCTGTTGTAGAATCCACCAAATGAAACATGTTTTTCAAATTAATTTTTCTAATCTTGAAAAAATCATATAAATCTATATGCTTTTCAATAGCGATATGTCCATGATCAGACCAAAAGATAAACTCAAATCCATCTTTGCCATATAAATCCTCAAATTTTTTATATTCCTTGATGACAAAATTATCCAATTTTCCCATAAACTCTATCCCCTCTTTTGAATGCTGTGTAAATTCATGGGATACGTGATCTGACTCACCGATAAAGTAATATACCCAGTCAAAACCCTTAGGATCAACTGTTTTTACCGAATTTAATTTCCCTAAATTTGGTTTGTGCATATTCGAAATATGATGCTTATACTCGTTTCTTCGGACCAATTCGAAAATTGTTTTTACATCATCATTGATATAATCATCCTCATCCCAATATTTAAATTCATTAATATCTACTCTGTTCCAAAATTTCATAGGTAAATTCAAAAGCTTTCCATACCCCATGAATGGGCTTGCCTTTTTCTTAAGAAAAAACTTTGCATAAAAATGTGAAGCAACAGCTTGCACATATGAATTTGAAAAGGGAAAAAAATCTGGAAAATAACTTAAAAAAGTATAAGGTCCATTTTTCTTTTTGCTTTCAACCCAATGAAAAACAATTTTATGTTTATCAGGATACACTCCTGTATACATAGAAGGATGGCATGTGATAGAATAGCCTAAAACAGTTTCCAAAGGAGCTTTGTTCAAAGAGTTTAAAAAAGGCATAAATTGTAAACTATCAAACCTTACGCCATCAGCAAATATAGATAATACTGGTTTTTTTTTCATTATATTATATTAATTCAATTCTTTATTACTTATTTCGTTCTCATCTAAATTTTAACAATATCAAACAAGATTATTTTTTAGCTTTAACTCAACTATTTAATAACGATAAAATTAAGGATTCTGTATTCTCAACCATCATTTTATTAGTAAACTCATTTTGAGCTTTATCGAAATTTCGATTTCCGATTTCTTTTCTCAACGAACCGTCTTCAATTAAAATTGATAATTTTTGAACCATCTCTTCAACATCATTTGGTTTTACTATAAAATTTTGATTTGCTTCAGATAGCATCATTCTATTGTCCCCAACGTCTGTAACCACAAGAGGGCATTTGGCAAACATAGATTCAAGTACTGTATTTGAACAACCCTCTCTATGAGAAGTTAGTATGGAAATGTCCGTTTCAGATAATATTTCAGGAATATCTGACCTTTTCCCCACAAATAAAATTCTATCTATATTATTTAATTTGTTTTTTTTGTTTACAATAGTATTTTCATAAACGCCCATTGAATCCGGTTGATCACCAATGGCTAAAAAAATCACTTCACTAAATAAATTACACACACCTTCTGCCACTTCTAAGAACATTTCATAATTCTTATCAGGTTTTATCCGACCTACTTGACAAATGAGTATTTTTCCCTTCAAGTCTATATTTAAAGATGATTTTCCTAAGGATAAAAACCTTTTTTGATCAATTCCATTATGAATTACTTCTATATTCTTGACCTTATGATGCTTTATCAAGGCAGATTTCCCTGCATATGAATTGGCAATATATAAGTCAGTTAATTTTGAAAGACCTTTCTCAAGTAATTTAGTCTTAAAATCCAATATGGTATCACTGCTTCTTTCTGATGATATAACCTTTATCTTGGAGTTAAAAAGTTTCATTACCCTGGAATAAGCATTTGCTGTTTCAAGAAAACTATATACAACTTCGATGCTATTTTCTTTAATATGATGATTGAGAGATTTAATTATTCTGCTAAAGTTCCTTTTTCTTAATCCAAGAACCTCTACCTTAATATTGTTTTTCTCAAACTCCTCAATAAGTGGAACTTTATTTGAAATCGAACATACTAATACCTGGTGCTTTTTATTTAAACCATTTGCCAATTCAAATAATTGACGCTGTGCACCAGCATAGGACAAATTTCCACATAAAAGCAAAATATTCATAGGTCTTTATTTGGAAGTAAAATTCATCATTTTCATAATCAGTAGAACGCTCTTAATTTATAGTATTAATTTCATTCGATTTTCCTTCAAAATGATTCCTTTTTTTACTGTGAACAAAATACGCCCCAATCGGCAAATATATCCAAAGATAAATAGAAGATCCAAATGAATTAACAGTCATTATAACAAAAAGGAAGGGTATAATGTAATAAATATTTTTAAGATTTGTAGCTTTCATTTTTATAGAAGCACTCTTAATTAATTTAATTAAAAGTCTTGAAAAAATGGCGAAAGGAACTAAACCTACATGATAAATTATCCATATAAAATAATTATGAGGAGCCCTGTCCAAACTAATATTCTTTTGATTCCCTAAAATTAAGGTGTTAGGATTATTTAAAATCCAGTCAATATAATATACCCATTTTCCAACCCTTCCTCCAGTTTCATTACTATCAATTGCCTTCTTAGCTGAAGGATCGAAAAACCTTTCGATTACACTATTTAGTTGTTCATTGAAAATAAAATAAAAAACAACACAAGCAATAAGAATATAAACTTTAGCTGAACCCGATTTATTGGTTATTAAAAAAATTAGTATTATGACAACAAGCGCTAAAAAGGAAGTCCTCGAACCAGAGAGTAAAACACCCAATACCGCAAATCCCATAAACACTACATATTTTTTTATATCTCCTGTTTTTTCATACAAAGCCAACAAAAAACCAAAGGCAGCAACTAAAAATATTCCTACACTATTTTCATCTCCGCCAGCTCCATAAAACCCTATGTATCTATCATATTCTCCGGATAGTATTCCTTCTGTTTTATCTCCGTAAACTACTATTCCGGCACCCATTAAGACAAGTGCTTTTGTGAAAATCATCGATATTGGAATTGTAAGAACAGAATATTTTATTCCTACAAAAACATAATCAAATATTTCCTTTAAGTATATGACCTTAATTAATAAAACAAGTGAATAATAATATAGAAAATATCTAACTGTAATTTTAAATATGTAAAAGGCCCCTGATGTTCTTAGATCACTTAAGCCAAAATAAGAGTCCTTTATTAAAATGTAAACTTTTAGAAAAAATAAAAAATAAACAAATGAGATAGATAATTTTTGATATTTATTGAGTTTAACACGTTTTACAGAAGAAGAAATTGAAAGTAAAACCAAAAGAGAAAAACCATAGATTATTTCACTCGGGCCAAGCATACTAAATACTTTGTAATCGGTAGAAATTAAAGGAACTATAGGCAGATTGTAAACAAAAAAAGAAATTATCAGTTTTTTATTGATCAAGTACAGAGAAATTGCATATAAAATATATAAATAAATCCCAATGGTAAACTGTCCATTTTTTATAATAAATATTTCAACTAAAGTGAATATTATTAGAGAAATTGGGAAAATATAAAGATTTTTATTATTCATTTCAACAACTTATTTACCTAAAATAACAAACTAAATTAAAGATTAAATTTCATTAATTAATTCAAAACTGACTCATTAAGAATCTTCACTGATTTAAAGAAAAACCTTTCGATTAATTCCCTTTAAACGTCAAAACCGAATTTATGCGGCATCAATATCTTTTTTGAATATTTCTATCAAATTATCATAAGAATACAGTTCATTATAATACTTATGACCATTCACTCCTAATTTCTTTTGTAAATCTATGTCCTTTAAAAGCATTTCGATTTTTTTTGCATAATCTTCATAATCACCTAGTCGAAACATAATCGTATTCTTATTTTGCATCGAAATATTGATCAGTCCAGGGGCATCCGAACTAATACATGGCAACTCGTTTGCAAGGGCCTCCAAAGTAGAAATAGGTAGGCCTTCATATTCAGAGCAAATAGTATAAATATTGGCTAAATTATATAATTCTGAAATTACCTTGGTATCAACCATACCCAAAAACCTTACTGATTTTTCTAACTTTAAACGTAAAACTTGTTGTTCCAATTTATTTCTTGATACACCGTCTCCAGCTATTATCAACTTTAATTTATAATCCGCTAATTTTTTGGAGGTTATGGTTCCTAGTGCGTCTATTAAGGTATGAACAGATTTTAATGGTTTTAATGAACCCACATAAAGCAAAACTATTTCCTCCGGGGCAATTTTCCACTTTTCCCTAAACTTATTTTTAGGGCTAATAACCTTAAACGGAATTAAAGGTGGCGTAAAAATAATGTCTTTTCTGCCAGTTCTCTTTTCATATTCATCAATTATCCTTTGCGAAACTCCCGTTATTCTGAATGCATTCTTAAAAAACAATTTATATGCAAATAATCCTTTGGGTTTCCATTCTGCTAGTTCTCC
>CAYMKR010000172.1:0-5421 GCA_964390865.1 uncultured Flavobacteriaceae bacterium
CTGAAGAAGATTTTATTCCTGAATTAAACGATGCTGACTTCCAGATTACTTCTTCGTCAATAGATAAAACAACTGGGATAGTAACCATAGCTGACGCAGATACTGTTGTATCTGGCGGGCGTGGATTAAAAGGACCAGAAAACTGGGCTATGATAGAAGAACTTGCTGACGTTTTAGGTGCAGCAACCGCCTGTTCAAAACCTGTTTCTGATCTTGGATGGAGGCCACATAGTGAGCACGTGGGTCAAACAGGGAAACCAGTAACTTCCAATTTGTATATTGCGATCGGTATTTCAGGCGCCATACAACATTTAGCAGGAGTTAATTCATCAAAAGTGAAGGTTGTGATCAACACTGATCCAGAAGCACCCTTTTTCAAGGCAGCTGACTATGGTATTGTAGGTGATGCCTTTGAAGTTGTTCCTGAAATGATCAAAAAATTAAAAGAATTTAAAAGCACTCTGTAAAACAATATTATTTTTTAGTAAATTGCCACCTTCAAAAAGGCTCCCAGAATTTATGACAATCATTAGTCCATGATTTTGATGGTCTTTTTCATTTTTATTTGTAAATTGAAAAGGCTAATACTTAAAATTATTTCAAACTAAGTATTACTAAATATAGAGTCAAACCTGTGAGTTTAGTACGTTTAAATATTAAGGGAATATCCTATAGTCAAACTCAAAGCGGAGCTTATGCTTTGGTTTTAAGTGAAGAAGATGGTGAGAGAACATTGCCAATCATTATTGGCGCATTTGAAGCCCAGTCAATTGCTATAGCACTTGAAAAGGAAATCAAACCGCCAAGACCTTTAACCCATGACCTTTTTAAAAGTTTTGCAGACCGGTTCAACATTATCGTGAAGCAAGTGATCATTCACAAACTTGTAGATGGTGTTTTTTATTCCAGTCTTATTTGCGAATGTGACAAAATTGAAGAGATTATTGACGCAAGGACATCAGATGCTATAGCGCTTGCAACTCGTTTTAAAGCTCCTATTTTCACCTTTGAAAATATTCTAGATAAAGCTGGTATCATTTTGAAAATAAAAGATGAATCAAAACTCGCCGAATCAAACTTTAAGATGGAAGACCTTGTTGCCAATGTTGTTGAAGACACTTCCACATTTAAGGATGAAACTCTTGACGAACTCAATAAACAATTAGATCAGGCAGTTAATAACGAAGATTACGAATTGGCGGCCAAGCTAAGAGATGAAATCTCTAAAAGAGAGCAAAAATAAGGCTATGCTGAAAAGAGTACTTTCTTTAATTTTTATTTTGCTTTTATCCATTCCTTTGAGGGCTCAACAAGTTAATGAGCAGATTACTCCAAGCCAAGGTGCTTCATTCGAATCAATATGGAGAGGTGTTTTAGGTATGGTCGTTCTCATATTTATAGCTTATTTATTTAGCGCCAACAGAAAAGCAATTGAATGGAAAACAGTTGGAGTGGGACTCTCCTTGCAGCTACTCATTGCTATAGGTGTTTTAAGAATTAAATTTATTCAGTCTATTTTTGAGGCAGTTGGTCAAATATTTGTAAGCGTTCTTGATTTCACAAGGGCTGGTAGTAAATTCTTGTTTGAAGGTTTAGTGGTTGACATGAATACCTTTGGATACATATTTGCATTTCAAGTGCTACCTACCATCATATTTTTTTCTGCCCTGACTTCTTTGTTATATTATTTAGGCATTATTCAAAAAGTTGTTAAAGTCATGGCTTGGCTATTGTCTAAAACACTAAAAATTTCAGGTGCTGAAAGTCTTAGTGTTGCGGGTAATATTTTTTTAGGTCAGACTGAAGCCCCTTTGTTGATCAAAGCATACCTAGAGAAAATGAATCGTTCCGAGATGCTTTTAGTTATGATTGGAGGAATGGCTACCGTTGCAGGAGCTGTTCTGGCAGCCTATATTGGCTTTTTAGGAGGTGATGATCCAGTGATGCGATTAAAATTCGCAAAACATTTACTTGCGGCTTCTGTCATGGCTGCACCTGGAGCAATCGTAATATCTAAAATTTTATATCCTCAAACAGAAGCCATTACTACAGACGTTCAGGTTTCTACTCAAAAAATAGGAACCAATCTCTTGGATGCAATTTCAAATGGAACTACTGAAGGGCTAAAATTAGCCGTGAACGTAGGAGCCATGTTATTGGTTTTTGTGGCGTTTATTGCTATGATCAATGGAATCCTAGGTTGGATTGGCGATATCACTACACTAAACGACTGGATGGCAGCAAATACACCCTACCCGAAATTTACGCTTGAATCTATCCTAGGTACGGTATTCGCTCCATTGATGTGGCTCATTGGGGTCGCAAAAAATGACATGATGATGATGGGTCAGTTATTAGGTATAAAACTTGCGGCAAGCGAATTTGTGGGTTATATCCAACTTGCTGAATTAAAAGATATTGGTAATGAAGTCCATTTGAACAATAGTAAATCCATCATCATGGCTACATACATGTTATGTGGATTTGCAAATTTTGCCTCTATTGGCATTCAAATTGGAGGGATTGGATCACTTGCTCCCGGACAAAGAAAAACCCTTTCTGAATTTGGTATGAAAGCCTTGATTGGTGGATCTATAGCTTCCCTGCTTTCAGCAACTATTGCCGGAATGATCATTGGCTAATCTTATTTTTCAAGCTCTCCCATCGATAAGAATATTAACAAGAGATTAAGCAATTTTACACTAGAATATTTTATCTTTGAATTCAATAGAATTTGGAGCAATACAAATTTTAAAGACCTTACATTTTCACTAACATTTAAAAATATCGGCTAAGAAAATGAAGCAATATTTAGATTTGATTCAGCATGTGATTGATCATGGAATCAAGAAAGAAGACAGAACAGGTACCGGAACTAAAAGTGTTTTTGGTTATCAAATGAGGTTTGATCTTAATGAAGGTTTTCCGATGGTCACTACTAAAAAACTGCATCTTAAATCAATTATTTATGAGTTATTGTGGTTCTTAAAGGGTGAAACCAATATTGGCTACTTGAAAGAAAATGGAGTTAAAATTTGGGACGCATGGGCCAATGAAAATGGAGATCTAGGACCCGTTTATGGTTATCAATGGAGGAATTGGAATGGTGATGGGATTGATCAAATTAAAGAAGTAGTTGAAACCATAAAAAATAACCCAGATAGCAGAAGAATGATTGTTTCCGCTTGGAATCCTAGTGTATTACCGGATACAAGTGTAAGTTTTTCTGAAAATGTAGCCAATGGAAAGGCTGCTTTACCTCCATGTCATGCTTTTTTCCAATTCTATGTAAGTGACGGAAAACTTTCTTGTCAACTCTACCAAAGAAGTGCTGACATATTCCTGGGAGTTCCATTTAACATAGCCTCCTATGCGCTGTTCACCATGATGTTAGCTCAAGTTACAGGGCTTGAATATGGAGATTTCATTCATACTTTCGGAGATGCTCACATTTACAACAATCATATGGACCAAATAAATCTTCAGCTTAGTAGAGACCCAAAACCGCTTCCTAAAATGATCATTAATCCAGAGATCAAAAATATTTTTGATTTCTCATTTAATGATTTTAACTTAGTGTCGTACGAACCACATCCTCATATAAGAGGAATTGTATCAGTATAATCCCAAAAAAAATCAAAAACTATGAACGCCTCACAATTACAATTACAATTAATCAAACATATTACTCAAATCGAAGATGTTAATTTACTTCAAAGAATGCAGGCCTTTCTTAATACATCAGGAAGTTTGTATAATGACACTTTAAATGAAATTCCTTCATTGCGTAATAATAAAGACACTGAGTTTAACGATAAAGAAGATTTTACCGATTATATCAAGGAATGGGTAAAAGACATGTAAAATAGCTCTTTATTTTGAATTCAACTTTAGATCACGACTATTACGAAAAGGCTAGAAAGCGAACAAAGCAAAAGAAAAGATTGTATTTTCATTTTGTTTTGTTTCTTATTGGATCAGTTTTTTTTGTGATGTTAAACAAGGTGATTAAATTTCACCCAGAATTGGATTGGTATGTTTGGGCCATTTTTGCTTGGTTAATTCTACTGATTCTCCATTTTATAAATGTTTTCGTAATGTCAAGGTTTTTTGGAAAAGAATGGGAAAGAATTCAAACCGAAAAACTAATTCAAAAACATAAGGGGAAAGTCGAAAAACTTGAGTCAAAATTGCAAAAATCCGGTGCTTTAGATGACCTGGATAGCAATTCCCTAAATTCTTAAACTTACACTATGCTTACTATAATTGCTGCTGTGGCAAAGAATAATGCCTTAGGAAAAAATAATGACCTGATTTGGCGCTTACCCAACGATTTAAAGCGTTTTAAAAAAGTCACACTAGGACATCATGTAATAATGGGCAGAAAGACCTTTGAATCCCTGGGAAAGCCATTACCTAACAGAACAACAATAATTATTTCAAGGAATATGAATTACCATGCAGAAGGTTGTATCGTTGTAAATTCACTCGAAAATGCCATTATTGCTGCTAGAGAAGATGATAACCCATATGTATTAGGAGGTGGTGAAATTTACAAACAAGCTCTGGATTATGCTGATGCTTTGGACCTAACACTTGTTCATCATTCTTTTGAAGAAGCTGACACATTCTTTCCAGAAGTGGATTCTACAAAATGGGCAGAATCCCATAGAGAAGATTTCAAGGCTGATGAAAAACACGATTTTGATTATAGCTTTGTGAGTTATAAAAAAAAGTGAGCTCTTCAAGGAAGAGCCCACTTTTTAATTCACAAGATAATGACTAATTAATATTGAGTGTTAAATTTTTACCGTTTTAGTAAATGTTCTGCCATCCGATTTAAAGACAAAAACGTAATTTCCTTTTTTAGATGTAGAGAAGTCATAAATCCTTTTTAATTCAGATTCTTTGTCAAGCTTCTCAGATAAAACCAATTCATTACTATCCTGATAATAGATTTTATATTCAATTGGGCTTTCTTCAAAGGAAATTCGAGATACATAAACTCGTGTCTCTTTTACTCTAATAAAAGGTTTATAAATGGTGGATTCTTCTTCTTTCTTAAAAGCTACCTGATTAGACACTACATTAAATGGGATAATCGATATTTTCAACTTCGTATCAAGTTCAAAAATATAATCCCCATTTGGTAGGCTTGTAAGATCAAATCCTTTAGAATAACCACCCGATTTCCTGATTGATTCCTTGTAAAGAACAATACCATTCATATCCTTAATGGACAACTTCGATCCCAGTTTCACTTCTTTGAAACTAATAACCGTAACCTTCAGCTCTTTTTCTTTGTTTGTTTTAATTTCTGTATTTGCAAATGAAAGCATCGAAGCAAACAGTAATAAAAAGAGCAAACTTTTCTTTGTTAAATTTTTCATGATATATATTTATTAAAATTAGACATGACAA
>CAYMKR010000173.1:0-5415 GCA_964390865.1 uncultured Flavobacteriaceae bacterium
TTGAAACAATTCAGGAATTGAGTGATCAAACCCATGCAGATTGGATGGTCATGGGTTGGGATGCCAGAGCGCATAAAGGCTTAATGGTTAGGAATCCAATTGGTTGGTTTGTTGATCATGTAAACTCTGATTTTGCCCTATTCAGAGACAATGGAGTACGCTATATCAGTAAGGTTGTTGTGGCCTTAAGGCCTGGGAGAAAGGATAAGAATTTTGTCGCTATTGCCGATAGGGTTTGTAAGTTTTATAATGCTTCACTTACCCTTTTACATGTGGTTCCCGATGGTATGTCGAGGGCTGATATGAAGGCTATTGAGACATCATCAATTGACTTGCTTAAAAAGGCTGAATCAAAATCCACTGTAATTGTGAAGAGGGCTAAGAAACCTATAGAAACCATTTCTTCGATTTCAGCAGAATATGATTTACTGATCATCGGTACTCCCGAAAAGGGAAATTGGCAAAACATATTGTTTGGAAAGAATAAAGATAAATTTGCTGATAGTTCTGCTTGTTCTGTATTAAGACTTACTGTAAAAGATTAGCTTAGAGTTCAAACTCAGAGTTCAAGGTTGAATTTTTTTCTAAGCAGGGCAATAGCCTCGTTTTTTTCTTTGAGCAATTCGTATTTTTCTTGAGGGGTATAAGCAAACCGTTTGGTATTGTCTTCATTTACCGTAATCTCGAAGTCAACACTGTAATTATTTAATTTTTCTCTGATATGCCGCAATACTTTAGGGCGTACTTTTAAAAGTTCAACTTTCATCAATTCATTCGGATAAGCTACATGAATCAAATGCCCTTTCAACTTAGGTGAATCAGCCTTAAGAATAGAGGCTAATATTTTTTCTCCTTTTTGATGAAGGTCTTCAATATATGAATTCCAGACCTCTAAAAATGTTGCTTCAGTGAAAGGATCTTTAGCTGAATTTTGTAGTTCTGTAGTTCCCTCTTTGTTCTTTTTTAAGTTAGCGGCTTCTTCTTTATTTCGTTTCAGACTCGATAAGGATAGTGCTGAATTTCTTCTCCCTGAACTTTTTAGATCCAAAGGTTTAGGTTTACTAATTTCCTTAGGAGCAACAGAAGCAGGTTTTGAAGGTTTCTCCTGACTTACTTCAGTCCTTGCCTGAATTGGAGTTGTTTTTAGTTTGACTTGTTCAGAGCTGGGTGCTACAGTTGTTTTCGCAACTGGATGCGTAGTAAGAAAATGAAAAGATGGAATTATGAACCTTTTAGATTTTTTTTTTGCCATCAAATGTGATGGAGGCAATTTTCATTAAAGTTAGTTCAACCAGCAGGCGTTGATTTTTGCTGCTTTTGAAATTCAGATCGCAGTCATTGGCAATATCTATGGCTCGCATCAGGAATCTTAGATCAGATTTTTTTGATTGCTCCAAATATTGCTTCTTGGCCAAATCGCCAACTTCGAGTAATTCAATCGTGGCTGCGTCTTTAGCGACTAGCAAGTCTCGAAAATGTGAGGCCAAGCCAATAATAAAGTGATGTCCCTCAAAACCTTTGGTCATGATGTTATTTAAACTAATCAAAACCTGTGGAATATTATTATCTAAAAGTAACTCGGTTACTTGAAAATAAACATCATAATCGAGAACATTTAGATTGTCTGAAACTGCTTTACGAGTGAGTTCAGATCCAGAAAAACTGACCACTCGGTCAAATATTGATAAAGCATCTCTTAAAGCTCCATCAGCTTTTTGAGCGATTATGTGTAAAGCATCGTCATCAGCATCAACTTTTTCGCCTTTGGCTATCTTGTGTAAATAATTTTTTATGTCTAAAACGCCAATCCGTTTGAAGTCAAAAATCTGACATCTCGAAAGTATGGTTGGGATGATCTTGTGTTTTTCAGTGGTCGCTAAAATAAATATTGCATGAGCTGGCGGCTCTTCTAAAGTTTTCAAAAAGGCATTAAAAGCAGCTTGAGATAACATGTGCACCTCATCTATAATATAGACTTTGAATTTTCCAGTTTGTGGAGGGATTCTCACCTGCTCAGTAAGCGTTCTGATGTCATCAACTGAGTTGTTCGAGGCCGCATCTAACTCAAAAATGTTAAATGCAAAATCCTCATCTTCCAATGGATTATCCATGCTTTCCTGGTTGATTCTTTTTGCAAGAATTCTGGCGCAGGTTGTTTTACCAACACCACGAGGACCAGTAAATAGAAGGGCTTGAGCTAAATGATTATTTTTTATCGCATTTTCCAGCGTATTCGTAATAGCCTGTTGGCCTACGACATCTCTAAATACCTGTGGTCGGTACTTACGGGCTGATACAATAAAATGTTCCATTAGATCTCTACTTGAAGAAAACAAATGTATGAATATCCAAAGCTAATTACAACTAAAATATGTGGGAGAAATATTCGTATTGAATCATCTCTTAAAATAATCCTAAAGCCATGGCTTTGAGAGCAGGAGGCTGTTTCCACCTTATTCAATGAGGGCAGAACAATTGAATAAAAAGTATTTTTTCACAAATGACTTACTACATTTATAACCTATAAATTTTATCATAAAGATGCTTGTAGGTTTTTAAGATCACCTCTCTTTTAGGCTTAAATGTAGGGGTAAGCAATTCATTGTCAACTGACCAAACTTCGGGAGTCATTTCAAACATTTTGATGGTTTCCCATTTACCAAATTGCTTATTTCCATGTTCAATTTCTTCCAAAATTCTGTCGTGAACTTCCCTGTTAACAGCCATTTCTTCAGGAGTATTACCACAAGTCACATTGTGTCTTCTAGCCCATTCTTTCACAAAACCATAATTTGGTTGCACAATGGCAGCAGGCATTTTTTGACCTTCGCCAATAACCAGAATTTGCTCAATAAAACGCGATTGTTTCATTTCATTTTCTAAGAGAGTTGGTGAAATGTATTTGCCTCCTGAGGTTTTAAATATTTCTTTCTTCCTTCCAGTAATCTTTAAAAAACCTTCTTTGTCAATTTCTCCTTTATCACCTGTATGAAAATAATCACTAGTCATCACTTCTTCGGTTTTCTTGGGGTCCTTATAATATCCTAGCATAACATTAGGCCCCTTGACCAATATTTCTCCATCCTCGGCAATTTTGACTTCAACATTCGCTATGGTCTTGCCAACTGTTCCTACTTTAAAATTCTCATCCTCATACACATTTACTGAGATTACCGGAGAAGTTTCTGTAAGCCCGTATCCTTCTAAGATTTGCATCCCGGCAGCTGTAAAAATCTTCGTAAGCCTGGGTTGTAAAGCGGCGGATCCTGACACCATATTTTTAAGGTTTCCTCCGAGTGCTTCTCTCCATTTGCTAAAAATCAACTTATTCGCGAGAGCCAATTTTTTTTCATAATACCAACCATTTCTGCCATAAGGCTCATAGGCTAAGCCGACATTGACAGCCCAGAAAAATAAAGATTTTTTGACACCTGTTAGTGCCGTGCCTTTGGCAATAATACTGTCATAAATTTTCTCAAGTAGTCTTGGAACCACACTCATAAAATCGGGTTGAACCTCCTTTACATTATCGGCAATTTTCTCAATGGATTCAGCAAAATAAATAGTTACTCCAGAATAGATATATAAATAATGCAGCATGCGTTCAAAAACATGACAAACCGGTAAAAAACTCAAAACATGGTTTATGTCTTTTAAAAAAGGCAAGCCCAGCACAGTGTCCTTGACGTTAGATACAAGATTATTATGTGATAGCATGACGCCTTTAGGAACTCCAGTTGTTCCAGAAGTATATATGATCGTTGCTAAATCTTCAGCTTTGACTTTGTCTTTCAATTTGTCTACCTTTTCTTGTAATGACTCATCAGAACCAAGATTAAAGACTTCATCCCAATAAGCACAGTCTTTTATTTTATCAAATGAAAAAATGCGCTTTAGACTTTTTACTTCTTTTTGTACGGCATTTGCCTTTTCAAAAAGGACCTTATCAGAAAGGAAACAGTATTTTACTTCAGCATGATTGAAAATATACTTGTAATCTGCCTCGCTAATTGTTGGATAAATAGGAACGTTTACTGCCCCAATCTGAAGGAGAGCCATATCCAAAATATTCCATTCAGTTCGGTTGGTAGAAGAAATCAAAGCAATTTTATCGCCCGGCTTTACACCAAGAGCGAGCAAACCTCTACTAACGATATTTGCTTTGGCAATAAATTCATGCGAAGAGGTGACTACCCATTCACCGTTGGCCTTTGTGACCAAAGACTTTGCTAGATTATATTTATCAAGTTGATAATATGCGAAGTCAAATATTCTTGTTATTTCTAAAGACATGCTGTATAATTATTAATAATGCAAAATAGGCAATTTAAATTAATATTTAAAATGAATGCAAAAACGAAAAATTTCTTGCTTAATTACTGGTCAAAACGAAGCACATTTGTATATATTTGCAGCGGAAAAAATTAAAGAAAATCACAGGCTTAAAGCCTTTTAAATGGTGTTTTATACTTAATTTTGGAGACTTAAAAATAATAGAATGAAGATATCATATAATTGGTTAAAAGAATTTTTAAACATTGATCTTGATGTTGAAGAAGTAAGCGAGATCTTAACTGATTTGGGATTAGAAGTTGAAGGAATCGAAACATTCGAGTCTGTAAAAGGTAACCTTGAGGGCGTTATTGTTGGTGAGGTTTTAAGTTGTGAGCAACATCCAAATGCCGACAGATTAAAAGTTACTCAAGTCGATCTTGGTGATGACCAGCCGGTTCAAATAGTTTGTGGAGCACCTAACGTAGCTAAGGGACAAAAAGTTCCGGTGGCCACCATTGGGACCGTTCTTTATGATGATTCAGGAGAAGGATTCAAGATTAAAAAAGGAAAAATTAGAGGCGAACTTAGCCTTGGGATGATATGTGCTGAGGATGAACTAGGTCTGGGAAAGAGTCATGATGGTATTATGGTTTTAGCTGCAGATACCGAGATTGGAACCAAGGCCTCGGAAATGTTTGAGCTGTATAGCGATAAAGTTTTTGAGATTGGTTTAACACCAAATAGGGCTGATGCAATGAGTCATCTTGGAGTGGCCAGAGATCTTTATGCCGGCTTGTTACAGATGGAGGAGATGCAGACTAAAATGAATACTCCTTCAGTTAGTGAATTTCATGTAGATGAACGAAGCTTTGCGGTTAAAGTAACGGTTGCCGATCATAAACAAGTTCCAAGATATGCTGGTATAACCATTACAGATTTGAAAATTGAAGAATCTCCCGCTTGGTTGCAGAATAAGCTTAGAGCTATAGGTTTAGGACCAATCAATAATGTTGTTGATATTACAAACTATATTTTACACGGACTAGGACAGCCCTTACATGCATTTGATGCAGATAAAATTAAAGGTGATAAAGTTGTTGTAAAGAACCTCGCAACAGGTACAAAGTTTTTGGGTCTCGA
>CAYMKR010000174.1:0-5410 GCA_964390865.1 uncultured Flavobacteriaceae bacterium
TACAAAGCCTTTATTTCAAAATCACTAATTAATAACTTCAGAGATCTTAATCCGTTCGTTTCCTTTAAAGGCAACTACAAAAGCTGATTTAAATCCTGCTTTTCTCGCCTCTCCTTGTAATTTAACTATTTGGTCATAATCAGAAGTCTTACCATAATAGTACTTATAACTACTCCCTATCTTCCCTCGTTCTATACCTTTTAATCCTTTGAAATTATATGATTTGGTCTCCAACTTCTTACTCCCTGAAGCAATTTGAACCTTAAAATCTACTCCTGCGTAAACTCTTGAAGAAGGCTCTTCTACCACCGGCACTTCATCCACAACCAAGTTCTCATCTATATTTTTCTTATAGGCCTTGATAGCCTTAAAAATAGCGCCTGACACTTTATCCTGGCCGCTTTTAGAATTTAAAAAAGCACCTTCATCCGTATTGGTAATAAAACCAGTCTCGATCAATACACTAGGCATATAGGTTTGGTGCAGTACCACAAATCCAGCTTGTTTTACCCCTCTGTCTTTTCTTTTAAGATTATCTCTGAAATTTGTTTGGATATTACTGGCCAAAGACAAACTTTGATCGAGAAATTCTTCTTGCATCAGGGTCATCCCAATAACAGCTTCGGGTGAATTCGGATCAAAACCTTCGTACTTCTCCTCATAATTGTCTTCCAAAAAAATTACAGAATTCTCATGTTTGGCCACTTCAAAATTTTGTTTATTCGCATGTAATCCTAAAACATAAGTCTCTGTTCCATAAGCTTGCGTATGGAAAGCATTACAATGAATGGACAAAAAAAGATCAGCATCGGCGTCGTTAGCTATTCGTCCTCTTTCTTTCAAATCTAAAAAAACATCCGTAACTCTTGTGTAAATTACCTTGACATCTTCAAGCTCTTCAAGTTTCTTTCCAAGTTTTAGCACCACATTAAGTGCAATATCCTTTTCATGATAATGCTTTGCTGCCTTCCCTGGATCCTTTCCTCCGTGACCTGCATCTAGAACAACTATAAAGTCATCTTGTGCATAGGTTTTGGATATGCCAAAAGTCATAGCCAAAACACATAATACAACAGTCAATGACGAAGTATATGCTCTTTTTTTCCTTAAGTCTATCATGCTTCTTAACGTTCTAGTTTTTCCTTTTTATGTCAATACCACTGAAAAAATATATGTAAGTTTGTAACTTTAAAAAAATTGACATTTTTTTACAAAAATACTATTTATAGCATTGTATACAAATTTAAGATACTTACTTTTCATTACCTTATTTTTTTGTTTTGTAAATCAAGGGGCTTTTAGTCAGGTAGTACAAAATAAAGATGGTGCCGAAGACAATATAAATAGTACTGATAGTTTAAGGGTTTTAGACCCCGTAAATCCGGCTCTATCTGTTGTAGATACTACCATGACAGATAGTATCAACGTTACTCAAGAATATCTCGAAGACAATATCATTCACAAATCGAAAGATTATATTTCAAATGATTTTATCAATCAAAGGGCTACTCTTTATGATGAAGCTGAGCTTTTTTATCAAGACATAGAACTTAAGGCCGGGAAAATCATCATCGATTATAAAAATAGTTTAGCCATTGCTACCGGGATTTATGATACAGCTGGCGCTTATATTCAAAGACCTCAATTTCAGCAAGGTAACCAAGCATCTACCCAAGATTCATTGATCTATAATTTTCAAAACAAGAAGGCACTTATCTATAACTCTAGGACTGAACAGCAAGGAATGATCATTACCGGAGACATTTCCAAAAAAGAGAATGACAGTACCTTTTATATCAATAAGGCGCGATTTACAACTTCTCAAAAGGAAAAACCGGATTATTATGTTCAAACGAACAATATTAAGATCGTTCCCGATAGTAAAATTGTTGGGGGGATGAGTAATCTTGTTATTTCGGATGTACCCACTCCACTATTTCTTCCATTCTTTTATTCGCCACTCACAAGTGGACGGGCTTCTGGATTTATAATTCCAACCTGGGGTCAAAACAATAATCAGGGATACTTTTTGCAGAATGGGGGATATTATTTTGCCGTTAATGACTATTTTGACTTAGCCATTTTAGGTGACATCTACACTAATGGAAGTTGGGGATTGAGAGCTGAATCAAGTTATAATCTCAGATATAAATTTACGGGTAATTTCAGTTTTAGATATGAAAACCTGATAAACAGTCAAAAAGGATTTCCAGATTACAGTAAATCAACGAATTTTTTTATTCGTTGGTCGCATAGTCAATCAGCAACGTCAAATCCAAATTCTCGATTCTCAGCTTCCGTAAATTTTGGTAGTAGCAGCTTTTTTCAGGAATCTATTAATGAATCCAGTTCACCATATTACCTGACCAATACTTTTGCATCTTCGATTTCTTATTATAAAAAGTTCGTGGGCACTCCATTTAATATGAATGCTTCAGCGACCCATACTCAAAACACCAATACAGAACGGATTGACATGAATCTGCCTTCTTTGGTGCTTAATATGGACAGGATTTATCCCTTTGCCCCTAAGGTTGGTTCCAAAAAGAACACCTTGCAAAACATCGGTGTAACCTATAGCATGAATGCACAAAACAGGGTTTCAACAACTGATGAAGAATTTGGAACCGCCAAAATGTTTGATGAGGCGCAAACCGGAGTAAGACATGATGTATCGATGAGTACAAATGCAAAAGCTTTAAAATTTATAAGCCTTGCCCCTACAATTGTATACAGAGATGTGTGGTATTTTAAGACCATTGATAAATATTGGGACGATAGTATTAACGAAGTTGTCACAGACACTATTAGTGGATTCGATAGCTATAGAGAATACTCAGGAGGAATTTCAGCCAGTACGACCATATATGGTATGCTAAATTTTAAAAAAGGGAAGATACAGGCCTTAAGACACGTAATGCGTCCATCTGTTTCATATAGCTATCGCCCCGATTTTAGCAATTATTATGATGAATATCAAGCCAGTATTGATCCGGAAGATATTAGAGAATACACACGTTTTCAAAATGGAATTTACGGCTCACCTTCAACAGGTCTGTCGAGCTCCATAGGTATGGCATTAAACAACACACTAGAGGCTAAGGTTGCCTCAAATGACCCTGATGATGATGAACCCAGGAAAGTCAAAATTTTAAATAATTTGAACCTTTCAACAAGTTATAATATTGCTGCTGATTCACTTCAATGGAGTCCTTTGAGAATGACAGCGGGTACTCAAATACTTAAAAATAAAATGGGGATCAATTTGAATGCGTCTTTTGATCCTTATGCACTAAATGCAAACGGAACAAGAATCAGCACTTACAACATCAATAACGGAGGTAGTTTATTAAGATTTACCAATGCCAACTTAACTGCGAACTATTCGATTTCTAGCAAAGAGATTGGGAAGGAAGGCAAAGGAAGCGGAGGATCTGGATCTTCAGGGCCAGCTGGCGATAATGGAGCAAGTATGTTTGGTGAAAGCATAACAAATCGTAACCAACAGGTTAATACCGACGAAGAAAAAGTTAAAAAAACAACTTTATACAAAACTGAAATGCCTTGGGATCTTAGAGTCAGGTATTCACTTACCTATAATAATACTCGGGCTCAAAGTGACATTACGGCAAATTCAGTACAAATTTCAGGAAACTTGGAGTTTTCTCCAAAATGGAGAGTTGGTGTATCCTCAGGTTATGATTTTGAGAATAGCGGTATTACGTACACACAGCTTAGATTTGAACGTGACCTTGATAGCTGGCGTTTTAGTTTTAACTGGGTACCATTTGGAGACCGAGCTACCTATTACTTTTTTATCGGCATCAAATCTGGCCCGCTTAGTGACTTAAAATACGATCAACGTAAAGTTCCTGACAGAACCTTATTTTAAAATCAACAAAATTCGTGAGGGTATGAGAAGTGAGGGCTTCACCTCCGAGCCCCTCGGCTCGAATCAACTCAAATATTCGTTCAGATTTGTATAGTCTGATGGATAATAATTAACTTTATCATATCATTGTGAAAGCAAGATTAATAAACGCTAGCCTTTTAAAAATCAATAAACAACTGGATATTTATGAAAAAAATAATCGAAACGCAAAACGCACCAGCTCCAATAGGCCCGTATTCTCAAGCAGTTGTATTTGATGATACTTTATATACTTCAGGACAAATTGCACTAGACCCTAAAACAGGAAATCTGATTTCAGGCGATATTAAAAAGGAAACTGAACAGGTTATGAATAATATCGGAGCTGTTTTAAAAGAAGCAGGAATGGATTTCCAAAATGTATTGAAGACCAGCATCTTTATTAAAAACATGAATGATTTTCAAAAAATTAACGAGGTCTATGGTTCCTTTTTCGATGAGGCCACAGCTCCTGCCCGTGAAACGGTAGAAGTAGCCAGACTACCAAAAGATGTAAATGTTGAAATCTCGGTATTGGCCCGAAAATAATCTGAAAAAGAATAACAAAAGTTTGAAAACGCTTTCTTATTTTGTCACTTTAGACGCGTGATAAGCAGCCAATGTAACGATAGGATGTCTAACAATTTTCCCAAGAGACAAGTTATATTCAGACAAGACCTCAACGATTTCATCATGAAGGAAATGTGCTATTGATCCAACAAAATAGATCGGCACATCTTTGCTTTCTTTAAACTGTAAAATTTGATTTTCAACAAAGAATCGCAATCCATCCTTGATGATTTTTTGGGCATAGTCACTTGTCTTATTTTCAATCAAAAATCTTCCAACACTTGCGAGATAGGTGTTTGGATTGTCTTTTTTATAAATATTGGTTTTAATTGTGTCGGGTGAAAGGTCGTATTCAGATTCAAATTTTTTAGCTAAATCTTTAGGCATGGTGCCATAAGCATGGTCCTTTATAATTTGTTTTCCATAAAAATTTCCACTTGCTGAATCCATTAACATGTATCCTAAAGAAACAATCTTTTGATGCGTTTCTTTACCATCAAAATAGCTGCAATTAGAGCCTGTTCCTAAAATACAAACTACGCCAGGAGTATCCGTCTGAAGGGATTTAACAGCTGCAATCGTATCTTCATAAATCTCAATGTACGCATTGATAAAAATATCTTCAAAAAGAGCTTTCAAATAATCAGCAGCCTTCTTTGTCCCGCATCCTGCCCCATAGAAATAGATTTCTTTAATCTCATCTTTAATTTCAAATAGTTCTTTTTTAGTAACCACTCTGTCATAAAGAGTCTCCCTTGAAAATACTGCTGGGTTTAAACCATGAGTATCTATTTTAAAATGCGTCTCTCCCTTGTTGTTAATCGCTATCCAATTTGTTTTGGTTGAACCACTATCTGCTACTAATATCATAAGTGAAAATTTGAAATGTAAAAATAAAAAAATGCTGAACAATATTAACTGATATTTATT
>CAYMKR010000175.1:0-5403 GCA_964390865.1 uncultured Flavobacteriaceae bacterium
AACTTCCCGGATATATAAGTTGTGTCCAATACATACCCGATGGTGATGGAAAAAAAATTATGGCAGTATCTACCGAAGGTATATATATATCCCATGATGAAGCCAAAACTTGGAAAAAAATAGACGAAAAAGGTTATTACAGCCTTAGATTTATAGATGAACAAACGGCATGGTTGTCGACCCATGAAGAAATAGTTAAGATAAAATTACAATAATCCATGAAATACCTAATTGCCCCAATAATTCTTACCCTACTCTTGACCTCTTGCCAAACAAGCAAATTTGAAAGGGAATTTGAATGTGAAACTCCTTCAATTTACACCCAAACAAAAAGCTATAAAGATGTGCTAAATCATTTTGAAATAAAAGTTCCAAGTAGCTGGAAAACAGAACTTTATTATGATGAATATCAATCGGCACTTTACACAGCTGACACAACCAAAACTCTAAGAGAAACTTTCATTTTGGATATTTCCTGGAGACAGGGAGAATTGGTTCTCAACAAAGACTTTGAGGTGAAGGTTGCGCAAAATGCAACGAGAAATTTAAAGTTGATTCCTGTTAAATCTGGTTTTGGAGAATATCTCGGTCACCCTGGCTATTACCATATAGCTACTGGTAAAAATGCAGATTTAAATTGGCATTATCTTGAAGTATATGTACAACACAAAGTTGACGAGTACTATGTATTTACTGCAAAAATCTATGGCGATGAATTTGTAAGTGAGCGAATCTGTGCCTCCTTCAGCATTTTCGGTGACCTAACTTTTCTGGATTAAAATATTCTTCCTTTTTTGACGTTTTATTAATGCTATGAGTCGTTTTATTCTCTCCTACAATTAATAAAACATTGTTATGAAAAAGAAAACTAGTATTGCTGCTAGTTTGATTTTGTTGTTCCTGATTATTTTTTCATGCGAACAAGAAGATCAAATTGGTTCTTTCACGTCCTCCGATTCTGAAATTGGGGCTAAAAACAAGGCAAATGATCCTTTGAACATTTTACCTGACAGAAGAAAAAGAAAGGAAAATTCAACTATTAACGTTACTATAAAGGGCGAGGAAAATTCAAATGGTTGCATGGATGCTTACCCTTTTGATAAGACTAATCAAGGAAATTCAATTTGCTTTTTTGAAGACTTTAAAACCTGGGGTTGGTCTAATTATATACCTGTATCAGAACAACATTATAAACATACCGGAAAAACATATACCTATCCGGTATATGCAAGTGCTTTTCAATGCGATATTGATAATAGCATGGAAGTAGGCCTTATGACTATGCACATCGCTGGTGCAGAAGGAAATCTCTATGCTGACCTGAGCATTACAATAAGCAATTCTGAATTAATGATTAAAGAATTCTCTCTATACGCTGGAATAGATGCCTATCCTTTGGATAAAAATGGTGCAGAGTCAATCGCCTTTGAAGACTTCGACATCTCATTGACTGATTTAAATACCACCACATATGCAGTGAATAATCTTGATTGGGGGGAGGCTTCTTATTTCATTACCCATCTTAAAATCTGTCCACGCCAATAAATCAGAAACTAAAAAACACATATATAAAAGATTGTTAGCAATAACAATCTTTTTTTATGCCTATATCTTTTAGAATATTTATTTTTGAATAAATACTCAGTCATGCAAAATATAACAGAACGATTTTTAAAATATGTGAGCTTTGATACTCAATCAGATCCAACCAGTAAAACCACACCAAGCACTAAGAAGCAGTGGGATATAGCAAAATACTTAGCTCAAGAATTAGAGCATATTGGCTTAAAAGACGTAAGTATTGATGATCATGCATACATAATGGCAACACTGCCTAGCAATGTAGACCATAAAGTCCCTGTAATTGGGTTTATTTCTCATTTTGATACGAGCCCGGATTATACCGCTACAAATGTCAAGCCTCAAATTCATGAAAATTATAATGGTGAGGATATCGTTTTGAATAAAGAGCAAAACATTGTGCTATCACCTTCATATTTTGATGATTTATTACTATACAAAGGTCAAACCCTTATTACCACCGATGGGACAACCCTATTGGGTGCTGATGACAAGGCCGGAATTGCTGAAATTGTTACCGCCATGGAGTATTTAATTCAACATCCTGACATCAAGCACGGCGAAATTAGGATTGGTTTCACCCCAGACGAAGAGATTGGTTTGGGTGCCCATAAATTTGATGTTGAAAAATTTAATGCAGAATGGGCTTACACCATGGATGGAAGCCAGGTTGGGGAATTAGAATATGAGAATTTTAATGCGGCTGGAGCCGTCGTTACCATTCACGGAAAAATTGTTCATCCCGGTTATGCAAAAGGAAAAATGGTAAATTCTATGCTTATCGCCAATGAATTTATCTCTGCCCTACCTCAAAATGAAATCCCACAAGAAACGGAAGGCTATGCAGGTTTCTTTCATCTATGTGACATGCAAGGATCAGTTGAAAAAACCACACTTGAGTATATCATAAGAGACCATGATATGGGTCTTTTTGAGCAAAGAAAAACTCAAATGCTTGCTGCTGCTAAAAGTGTCAATGAAAGCTTAGACTCAGAAGCAATAGAAGTTTCAATAAAGGATCAGTATTTTAACATGCGCGAAAAAGTAGAACCTGTTATGCATATTGTTGATGTTGCAGAACAAGCCATGAAAGACCTAGGAATTAAGCCTCTAATTAAGGCGATAAGAGGTGGCACTGATGGCTCTCAGCTATCATACAAAGGCCTTCCCTGCCCTAATATTTTTGCCGGAGGACATAATTTTCATGGACGATATGAATACGTTCCGGTTGAGTCAATGCTCAAGGCAACACAGGTTATTATAAAAATTGCTGAGTTAACTGCTCTGAAATATTAGCATCATAAAATTTCACGGAATACAGGTATCTGTTATTATTTAATAAAAATTTTGATAATTAGAACAGTGTACTACTTTTGCCTTCTTAAAACATATTACTATGACCAACGAATTTTTAAAATCATTGACCAATAAATATGAGAGCCCTCTATATGTCTATGATGCTGAAAAAATAATTTCACAATATAATAAATTGACAAATGCTTTTTCAACAGTTAAAAGTTTGAAAATAAATTACGCCACGAAGGCCTTGTCAAATATCAGTATTCTAAAAATATTCAACTCTCTGAATGCAGGATTGGACACAGTTTCAGTGCAAGAGGTTCAATTAGGCTTAAGAGCTGGTTTTGATCCTAAGGATATTATTTTTACACCTAATGGCGTTTCACTAGATGAAATAGAACAAGCAATGAACTTGGGTGTGCTAATCAATATTGACAATATTTCAATTTTGGAACAATTTGGTCAGAAATACCCAGAAGTACCTGTTTGCATTAGGATGAATCCTCATGTAATGGCAGGTGGCAACAAAAAAATATCTGTGGGCCATATTGATTCAAAATTTGGAATTTCAATCCATCAATTACCTCATATCCATAGGGTTGTTGAAAATACAGGTATGCTTATTACAGGTGTACATATGCATACAGGATCTGATATTTATGATATTGACGCTTTTTTAAGAGCAACTGAAATCTTATTCAATGTTGCGGCCTCGTTTAAAGACCTTGAATACATCGATTTCGGGAGTGGGTTTAAAGTTCCTTACAAAGAAGGTGATATTCAAACTGACATTGAAGAGTTAGGTGAAAAATTGTCTAAAAGATTCAATCAGTTTTGTGAAGATTTTGGACGTGACCTAACTTTGATGTTCGAGCCTGGTAAATATCTTGTATCTGAAGCGGGTCAGTTTCTGGCACACGTGAATGTGGTAAAACAAACTACTTCAACCGTTTTTGCAAGTATTGATAGTGGCTTGAACCATATGATCCGTCCTATGTTCTATGATTCTTATCACCACATTGAAAATATTTCAAACCCTACAGCAAAAAAACGGTTCTACACTGTTGTTGGTTACATTTGCGAAACTGATACTTTTGGAACAAATCGTCAAATTTGCGAGATCAAAGAAGGAGATATATTGAGTTTTAAGAATGCTGGAGCTTACTGTTTTTCGATGGCCTCTAATTACAACTCGCGTTATAGACCTGCTGAGGTTTTAGTATTTAAAGGAAAAGACTATTTGATTAGGGAAAGAGAAACGATTGAGGATATTCTAAACAAGCAAATTGAAGCCACCTTAGACATTTAAGAATCTTGATAAAACAAAGTCAAAAAACTAGTTTAATGAGGGGTTAAAGTTATCATTAACGATTTCTTTAACCTTTTCATTGAGCGTTTTCATAGAATTATAATTTGAATGCTCCAATGTTATAACTACTAATTCTTCCTCTGGATATTGCATGAGAGAAGTGCTAAAACCATTCCAACGGCCATTGTGGTATACTATCTTCTTTGAATCTTCTTCTTTAATTCTGAATCCAAAACCATAAGGTACTTGTCTATTGTATTTAGTTTCACCTCTTGTATACATTTCATTTAAAGTGTTTTTAGAGATGATTTTTCCTGAATTTAAGCCTTGTACCCATTTAAGCATATCTTCAGTTGTAGAATATACATTTTTATCACCGACGATTGCGTCATTAACAGTTCCGCCTATTTTCGCGTGCCATCTTCTTCTATAAATCCGGTACCCATCTAATTGGCCTTCTTTTATTTCATCTTTTTCATATCTATAAACAAAAGTGTTTTTCATATGAAGCGGTCTGAAAATATGATCCTCAACAAAATCACCAAAATACTCTCCCGTAACTTTCTCTACAATCGAAGCAAGTACAAAATAACCAGTATTGGAGTAATCAAAATTTGCTCCCGGACTAAAGAACCTTTGAACATCATGTTGGCTAAACATCTCCATCATTTCTTTATTAGAAGGAGCATGATCTTGATTCCATTTATGTTCAGCTAACCAAAAATACTTAGGAAGACCTGAAGTATGGTTTAACAATTGTCTTATGCTCACCTCTTGGTAAGGGAAATTTGGATAATATTTTATCACCTTATCATCGAGGCTTAACTTATTTTCTTCATAAAGAAGCATTATAGCAGTAGCTGTGAATTGCTTACTGACTGAAGCTAATTGAAATACTGAAGCATCATCAATCTCCGATTTCGCCTTGAAATCGGCATATCCATAATGGTTTTTAAAAATGACCTTTCCTTTTTGAGCTACAATTACACTACCATGAAAGTCATACCTTTTGTTAAAACGAGTGAATAGCGAATCCAATTTCTGGTTTACTTTCATTGTACTTTCCTCAGGATAAAATACCAAAGGTAAATCCCGATTCAGACTAGTTTCAGTATCAACGGTATCATAACCATCTCTTATTGAGGTAGATACACTAAAACTATTAAACACAAAGAAAATAATAAGTAGAAAATACTTAATATTAACACTCCTTT
>CAYMKR010000176.1:0-5396 GCA_964390865.1 uncultured Flavobacteriaceae bacterium
AAATCATTAATTCTAATATTTCAAAAAGTGATTTTTTTGAAAAAGCTTCCTTTCTTGCCCGTTTGGGATCAGGAAGTGCCGCAAGAAGTATTGAAGGCCCTTTGGTAGTCTGGGGTGAGCATCCAAGTATATTTGGAAGCAGCAATTTGTATGGTATAAAATATCCTGGCCTTGTCCATGAAGTGTTTACAACATTTAATGACACCATTTTACTAGTTGACAAAGGTGTTAAACAAGTATCCTCGACCCTAGGTCATAAATTAATGTTAGGGCATCCTTTTGCCCAAGCTAGATTTGATCAAGCTCAAGATAACATGAGTCGTATCATTCCGATTCTAGAAAAAGGAGATCTTGACGCATTTATAGATCTTGTAGAAAAGGAAGCATTGTCTTTGCATGCTATGATGATGACTTCTGATCCGTATTTTGTTTTAATGAAACCCAATACGCTCAAGATAATTGAAAAAATTTGGGCGTTTAGAAAGACTTCCGGATGCCATATTTGCTTTACACTTGATGCTGGAGCTAATGTACATGTCCTATTTCCTAATAAAGACAAAGAATTAGCTAGTAAGTTTATAGAGGAAGAACTTGTAGGCTTTTGCGAAAAAAATCAGTATATTAGAGACAATGTGGGTGCGGGTGCGATAATCATTTAAATTGCAGTTTTACAATTTTATTTGGTTTAGATAGAAGTTTTAAATCGAACAAACAAAACCATCATAAAATGTGCGACCTTTTTGTTGCCATAGGATGATACTTGTTCAATTTAAAACCAACTTCATCATGAATAAACTACTAGTCTTTAGTTTTTCTTTACTCTTTATATTATCCATTCATTTACAAGCTCAAAATGATACCTTATGGTTTGATTCCAATTGGAAGGAAACGACCAAAAAAGATGCTTCGTTTTTCAGACCTCAAATCAAAAAGAAAGGGAATGGCTTTTGGATAGCAGATTTCTATATCAATGGACAAAAACAAATGGAAGGCCTATCCAAACATCCTAAAAATGAAATGTATGAGGGACAGGTAGTATGGTATTTTGAAAAAGGAAATGTATTTCAAGTTGTGCACTACAAAGAGGGAATTTTAAATGGTAGTCGAAAAGTATATTTTAAATCTGGCTCAATTGAGTCTGAAGCAGCTTATAAGGATGGAAAATTAAATGGAAAATGGAAAGAATACTATGAGGGTGGAAACATTAAAGAAACAGGTGCATACGACGCCGGTCAAAAAGAGGGCAATTGGAAAACTTATTACATAAATGGTAAGATAGACCAAGAGGGAAAATACGTGTTTGATAAAAAAGTTGATGTGTGGAAAACTCATTTTTACGATGGCGCTGAGCAAAATAATTGATTAGAATGTCATAATTTATACAAGTTTTTTATAATTTATTCGTTTATATCACAGGTACATAGAGATGAAAACTAATTTTCAGCTATATTTGTACCGAATTTATATATGGACGAAATGAACGGCCCCCTTTTTTACGCTAAAATTCTATTGTTTGGAGAGTACGGTATCATCAAAGATTCTAAAGGTCTTGCGATTCCTTATAACTCGTATCAAGGAGCCTTAATAATCTCTAATGATTTATCTGAGAAATCTAAAGATTCAAATAGAAAACTTAAAGAGTTCTATTCATTTCTATTACAATTAAAAGATCCTGAAATTCACCTTAGACTTGACGAACTTAAAGTTGATATTGATAGGAATATGCATTTTGATTCAAGTATTCCTCAAGGTTATGGCGTTGGTAGTTCCGGAGCCTTAGTCGCTGCGATCTATGACAAATATGCTGATCATAAAATTACAGTTCTTGAAAATCTTACGAGGGAAAAATTACTCAAATTAAAATCTACTTTTTCCAAAATGGAATCGTTTTTTCATGGAAAGAGTTCAGGATTAGACCCCTTAAATTCATATTTAAGTCTGCCTATTTTAATTAAATCCAAAAATAATCTTGAAGCTACCGGTATTCCATCCCAGAAGGAAGGAAAAGGAGCTGTTTTCCTTTTAGATTCTGAAATGATAGGAGAAACACAACCCATGGTGAACATCTTTATGAATAAGATGAAAAATGAAGGGTTTAGAAAAATGATAGATCGTGACTTCGCAAGACATACTGACAATTGCATTGATGATTTTTTACATGGAAATGTAAAATCATTATTCGGGAATGTAAAAAAATTATCTAAAGTTGTATTGAAGCATTTTAAACCTATGATTCCGGATTCATTTCATCAATTATGGGAAAATGGTATCGAAACAAATGATTACTATTTGAAACTCTGTGGTTCAGGTGGAGGAGGTTATATTTTAGGTTTCACCGAAGATTATCAGAAGACTAAGAAATTACTGGAAGACTATAAATTAGAATTAGTTTATAGGTTTTAACCATCCGTAACTATGGTTGATTCTACTAATGGGCAGGTAAAAAAACAAAAACCCAAAAAACAATACTCACTTTTCTTTAAATTTTTAAGCTTGCTTTCTGTTGTAAGAGGCTATAATATTGCCATTATTGTACTGGCACAATACCTTGCAGCAATATTCATTTTTTCGCCTGAAGAGTCTTTGGGTGATGTATTATTCAATCTCGACCTATACTTTCTGATACTTGCAACCATTTGTGTTATTGCATCAGGTTACATTATCAACAACTTTTATGACAGTAAAAAAGATCTAATCAACAAGCCTATTAAATCTAAGATTGATAGTATCGTAAGTCAAAAAATAAAACTTAAGATCTATTTCCTTCTAAACTTTATAGGCGTAGGCTTCGGATTCTTAGTTTCATGGCGCGCAGCCTTATTTTTTGCCGTATATATCTTTTTAATATGGCTATACTCCCATAAGCTTAAAAAATACCCTCTAACCGGATTATTTTCAGCATCAATATTGTCAATTCTCCCATTTTTCGCAATATTTATTTATTATAAGAATTTTTCGGAGATCATATTTACACATGCTGCGTTTCTCTTTTTTGTCTTAATGATCAGGGAACTGTTAAAAGACCTTGAAAACATTAAGGGAGATATTGTTCAGGATTATAAAACCATTCCTGTTACTTATGGTGAACATTTTACAAAAATTCTCATCACCCTACTCGTATTACTTACAATGAATCCGGTATATTTTCTTTGGGAATATCCTGAAATTGGTATGATGAAGTATTATTTTTATCTTGTCGGGATTGTCTTTATAATATTCCTGATATTTCTATGGAAAGCAAAGACCAAAAGAGATTATGTCATTCTTCATAATACGATCAAACTCATCATTGTAATTGGTGTCTTAAGTTTAATGCTGATCGATACTTCAGTTATTATTAAACGAATTCTTCAAGTATAGACATTAATTCGTTTGTAAAATACCCTATACAGTTCTTTCCAAATACTTTATATTCAAACCACAACAAGCAGCCCTAAAATAATTAATAATTGCAAAGCACTTCTCCTCCAACCAAATCTATGTTGTATTTTACTTTTTGGTTTGAATGGTTTCATGACAAGACTAATTCATAAATATCACATAAATTCTCGAAATTTTAAATTGTGGTTATTCACAGATAATCAACTACTTATTGAAATGATTTTGTACTTTTGCAAAAAATTTATAAATGACCGCAAAAAACAACTCGTCGAGAGGACGACAAGAGCGAGGATCTGGCAGCAGCGCCAAAGGAAGTCAATCAAATTCATCTTCTTCAGGATCTTTCAAGGGAAAATCAAAGGATAAAAATTTCAGACCACATCCGGAAAAGGTTAAATCTTTCAAAAAAGGGCCCTCTAAGCCGATTAAAAAAGCCGAATCAGATGAAATACGATTAAACAAGTATATTTCTAATTCCGGAGTTTGTTCCAGAAGAGAAGCTGACACTTATATAAGTGCTGGAAGTGCCTCAGTTAATGGTAAGATCATCACTGAAATGGGCTTCAAGGTCAAGCCAACTGATGAGGTTCGATTTGATGATGTTCTGATTTCTCCAGAGCCTAAAAGATATGTGCTTCTTAACAAGCCTAAGAACTATATCACGACAATGGATGATGAAAGAAACAGAAAGACTGTGATGGAATTAATTCATAGATCTACCAAAGAAAGGATTTACCCGGTAGGCAGACTTGACAGAGAGACTACTGGCCTTTTACTCTTTACTAACGATGGTGACATGGCTAAAAAACTGACCCATCCGAAGCATAATGTAAAGAAACTTTATCATGTGACCCTTGACAAAAAACTTTCGATGATTGATTTGCATAAGATTGCTGAGAATTTTGTTTTAGATGGTAAAATGGTATTTGTTGATAAGGTCTCTTATATTGAAAATAAACCAAAATTTGAGGTAGGTATTGAAATCCACTCTGGTAGAAATAGAATCGTCCGAAGAATTTTCGAACATTTTGGATACAACGTCCTTAAACTTGATCGTGTTATTTTTGCCGGATTAACGAAAAAAAATCTTGGTAGAGGTGTCTGGCGTCATTTAGCTGAGCAAGAAGTCAATAATTTAAAAATGATCTAAAATTATTTTATATATTTATTAGTAAATATTTGACGAATTGCTAATTATTTAATTCTTCACATAATTAGGACAGGCTTTATAGTTAGTTCTTTTTCGATTTTATTTTGCGGAATTTTGTTTTGGATGGGTCATATTTGAATTTTATTATTCAATTTAGTGCTCTATTAATAATTTCAATTTATCAATTAATAAAATAGATTATGGAAAAAAGACGTCTCGGTTTTTGGGAGATCTGGAACTTAAGCTTTGGATTTCTGGGTATTCAAATGGGTTTTGCCCTGCAAAATGCAAATGCTTCTAGAGTATTGCAAATATTTGGCGCCGATGTTCACGAACTGTCATGGTTTTGGATCGTTGCTCCCCTAACAGGATTGATCGTCCAACCTATTATTGGTTATTACAGTGATAAGACTTGGACAAGACTTGGAAGAAGAAGGCCCTTCTTTTTAACTGGAGCTATTTTAGCTTCCTTTGGTTTGGTACTCATGCCAAATGCCGACATGTTTACAACTTTTATGCCTGCCTTATGGGTTGGTGCTGGAATGCTGATGATCATGGATGCTTCCTTTAATGTTGCGATGGAACCTTTTAGAGCACTTGTAGCAGATGTTTTGCCAAGTGATCAAAGAACCTTAGGATTCAGTGTGCAAACAATTCTTATTGGAATTGGTGCAGTAATTGGATCTTGGTTGCCTTATGTATTGACCAATTGGGTTGGGATTTCTAATACGGCAGCACCGGGCAAAGTTCCACTGAGTTTAATGCTTTCATTTATTATTGGTGCAGCAGTGCTGATTATAAGTATTCTAGTAACTGTCTTTACAACGAAAGAGTATTCACCAGAAGAAATGGAGTTGATAAATGG
>CAYMKR010000177.1:0-5388 GCA_964390865.1 uncultured Flavobacteriaceae bacterium
CTCATTTTACATGCCTTAGTTTAATAATGAACTGAAAAGTAGTAAGAACTCCATAATGTTTTCTTTTTTACAACAATTTATTTTAATGATTAGCAATAATCGGTAAAATAGAATAACACCATTTTACATAAAGTCAACTGCGGCATAGCAAGGTATAATATTAAACAAAAAAACAAATAATAATATACCTAAAACCGACCGTGTCGCTTCTATTAAAAATAAGGCAATGCAAGTACTTGAATAATATTGCAGGAACAGAAGTATTTAGAATGATAAAGAAAAATCAACTGTTGAACCCTAAAAACTCAACCCGCAAATCATTTGTATCATTAGCTTCCAAAAAATTAAATTAGTTTAAAACTTTATGCCTAATTTTACCAGATGCGACAGAACCGAATAGCATGTTTTCTGTTTGCCACTGTGCTTCTCTTCACATCCTGCAATCAGCAAAAAAACGAGGTAGTGGTTTACACCAGTGTTGACCAAATATTCAGCGAACCTGTATTAAAGGCGTTCGAAAATAAAACAGGTATTAGAGTAAAATCCATTTTTGATACCGAAGAAACAAAATCAACAGGTGTGCTCAACCGTTTGATTGCAGAAACAAATAATCCGCAATGCGATGTATTTTGGAGTGGCGACCCTATGCGTGCCGATGTGCTGAAGCAAAAAGGAATTACCGAACCTTATCAATCCAAAAATTCAGAAGGAATCAATTCTGCTTTTATTGATAAGGATTTTTATTGGATTGGATTTTCTTCCCGTGCGAGGGTGCTTATAGTGAATACTAATTTGATGAAGGAAGAAGATTATCCTAAATCTATTCTCGATTTAACGAATGAGAAATACAAAGGTAAATTTGTAATAGCTAATCCTATGTTCGGTACAACTTCCTTTCATGTTGCGGCTCTTTTTGTAACCTTGGGTAATGAAAAAGCAAAACAGTTTTTGGAGGATTTAAATAACAATGAAGTGGTAATTGCGTCGAGCAATGGCGATGTAAAAAAGAAAGTGGCAACAGGTGAGGTGGCGATGGGTCTGACAGATACAGATGACGCCAACGAAGCAATTAAAGAAGGTTCGCCTGTGAAGATGATTTTTCTTGACCAAAATGGATTTGGAAATTTAATTGTCCCAAATACTGTTTCATTGATTAAAAATTCTCCAAACAATAAAAACGGGAAAAAACTCATTGACTTTTTACTGTCAGTAGAAACCGAGCAAATGTTGGCCGAAAGTTGTGTACAAATGCCATTGCACAAGGGTGTTTCAGTTCCTTCAAATGTTCCTTCCCTTGATAACATAACTCCGATGAAAGTTGATTACGGCATGGTGGCACAAAAATCGGAACAGATAAAAGAATATCTCAAACAGTGGTCAGAAGAATAACAATAAGAGTTTAAATAATAGAAACCGAACTTGAAAACGATTAAAGCAAAATATTTTCTTTGGCTTGCAGCATTAATTTTTGGAGCAACCATAATTTTGCCCTTACTGTCATTGGTTTTTAGTTCTTTGTTTGAAGAAGGGAAATTTTCGGTTGATAATTTTAGTAATATTTTTCATAATAACGTTTTAAAAAGCATTGTAAACAGTATAATAATTTCCGGCTCGGTAGGCATTCTATCTGTTGTCATAGGGTGTGGTTTTGCTTTTCTTTTTGCCAAGACAAACATTTTTTTCAAAAATGCTCTGCAACTGCTTTTGATAATGCCCTTGTTATTACCCCCCTATATCACCACAGTAGCATGGACAGATGTTTGGTTATTTTTTGGCTTTTCTAAAACATTTATTTATAGTTTGCCGGCAGTCATTTTTATCCTTACTACAATTTATATTCCATTGGCAACACTAATCATTGCTGGAAGTTTGCAAAATATCGCGGCTTCTATTGAAGAAGCAGGGGAGATAATGACCGATTACAAAACCGTTTTTCTAAAAATCATTTTACCCCTTATTCGCCCGGCTCTGTTCTCCTCTTTTATTCTCATTTTCATTTTATCAATATCAGAGTTTGCGGTTCCTTCTTATTTGACAGTCAATGTTTTTACAACAGAAATTTTTACTCAGTTTTCAGCCTTTTACAATTACTCAATAGCCATCACTCATGCATTAATTCTCACAATGATTTGTTTTCTGTTAATTTTTCCTGAAAAACACTACTTATCAAAAGCTCCGTTTATTTCATTTGGCAAAAAATCTTTTAGAATAAAAGTTATTTCACTCAAAAGCAATTTTAAATATCTGTTGCTTTGCTCTGCATACATTTTTCTTTTTGTGCTTCTTCCGATTATCATGCTTTTTATTCAGGCTATGGATGAGAATAGTGTTTCAATTGCAAAGGTTGTTATGCAACTAATGCCAGCATTTCAGGATACATTTTTATTATCTTTTTCAGGGGCATTTCTCATCACCTTGTTTGGGTTTGTATTTGCCATTATAAATAATAAAATCGTTGATTATCTTTTGCTGTTTGTGTTTGCTGTTCCTGCCATAGTTACTGGAATGGCCTTGACAAGGTTTTACAACACCCCTTCATTGAATTTTATTTACGGTTCATCACTTATTGTGCTCCTTGCATTTGCAGCGCGGTATGTTTTCATTTCAGAAAAAATAATTGGAAATAGTTTAAAACAAATTCCATCGAATTATGCCGATGCAGCAGCTATTATGGGAGCAAAGCCATTTTATACATTTAGGAAAATCATTTTCCCCTTGATGGGAGAAGCATTGTTCACTTCGTTTTTTATTACACTCATTTTTTGTATTGGTGAACTTACATCTGTTATTATGCTATATCCACCGGGCATTTCATTACTACCCGTAAGAATTTTTACATTGATGGCAAATGCACCACAAAGTACCGTGAGTGCAATGTCTCTTTCAGCAATGCTTTTTACACTATTTATTATTAGCTTAATGTTTGGAACAAAAAAATTATTATTCAATCAACAATGGAAGAAAGGTCAGTCATAACATTTAAGAATTGTACAAAACAATTTGGCAATAAAACCGTATTGCAGAATCTTTCTTTTTCCGTAAAAGAGGAAGGTACTTTTATTTCCATTCTCGGAAAATCCGGTTGCGGTAAAACTACTTTGCTTCGATTGCTAGCAGGATTGGAAACACTTAACAGCGGTGAAATTGTTATTGATGGGAAAGTAGTAAACAAGGATGAGAAAAATATTGTCCCGCCACATCAAAGAAATATCGGATTTATTTTTCAAGACCTTGCTTTATTTCCGCACTTCACCGTATTTGAAAATATTGCTTTCGGATTGAAGCTGAATAAAAAAAATAGCTACAATAATATCGTAGAAGAAGCATTAAAGCAGTTTGACATTGAAATGCTGAAAGATAATTATCCCAACCAACTTTCGGGTGGTCAACAACAATTAGTTGCACTTGCAAGAAGTTTAGTATTGAATCCGAAGATTCTCTTAATGGATGAACCACTGGCGAATCTTGATGTAAAACTGAAAAAGAAAATCAGAAAATTATTGAAAGATATTTCAGTTGAGCGAAATATTAATGTGTTTTTAATCACTCACGACCACAAGGAAGCCATGGAGTTGAGCGATAAAATATTATTGATCAATGAGGGCGGAGTTGCATTTTTTGGAAGTCCAAATGAAATGATTCACACCACGAATACTTTTGTTAAGGAATTCATAGAAGTTTAACCATTAAAAAACTACAAAATGAAAAATATTATTGGAATACTATTAGTGGCATTTGCTATTGGAAACTGCCAAGGACAGTCAAACCAGAATAATGATAGTTTAAACTTAAACCCGGGGAAGGATATCATTTTGACTTTCGAAGGAGATGAGATGAATAAACTACCCACTGGGTGGAGCGCCCCGGTTGGCAATTGGAGTATTGCCAACGATAATGGGAATAAAGTTCTCTATCAAAGCGCAGCAAACAGCGGCGGAACATTTAATATAGCTGTTTATGATGGAGCCGTTTATACTGATATGGAAATGTCATTGCGGATTAAAGCTATTTCCGGCAAAGGTGACCAAGGAGGCGGCCTTGTTTGGCGATACTTAGACAAAAGTAACTATTATACTGTTCGTGAAAATCCGCTCGAAGATAATGTTGTTCTATACAAGGTAGAAAATGGCAAACGAACTGACCTGCCATTAATCGGGAAAGGGCTCACTTATGGAACATCAGTACCTAAGCTCGGAAACGGATGGAATAACCTGAAAGTGGTTGTTAAAGCTGATTTGTTTGTGGTTTATTTGAATGACAAAGAAATATTCCAGGTGAAGGATCACACATTTACCAAGCCTGGATTAATTGGTGTTTGGAGCAAAGCAGATGCAGCCAGTTATTTTGATGATTTAACAGTTCAACAAACAAAAAAATAGGATCATCACAAATACAAAGTCAATGCTTTTCAGTCATACCCATTGGCACGTCACATGAGCCAAACCCGCAAACAAAAACTTGCCAAAGTGCATGGTTTTCCCAACCCTGGACAAAAAATGAAAAGCACGAACGTACAACAAAGAACTGTGGTAAAATCCGAAGTTATTCAACATAATAGCCAGGTGTAATTCTAAAGAAGTTATACGCCACTATATAAAACAACTACATCTCACTTCGTAGCCATGCGCTTAAACATAACTCAGTGAAATGACCTCTCCCTATACCGCTTTCAGCGACGATAATCTTCAAGTGGATGCATAACACCTTTTCGTGATTACAGTGCAAAAAGTGCCGTATTGCAACCCTGAGAATGCTCCTGTGATCAATACAAACTAGAGTTACTTGGAGATAGTTAGGGAAGAGGTTAAGCGTTTGCCAAAATTTTGATTAGGGATAAGAACAGATGTATAAAGATCAAAATAGCATAATCTCCCACCAGAAAAAGATCTTTTATTGGTTTTGACATTTATAAAGATTAGTTTAAATTTTTTATTGACAGATTGCTATAGTATCAAATACTCAAAAGAAAAAAGATAGACATTAGTATGACAGAAGAAAATCACTGCTATAAAAATGCAATGGTTGAACGCGTAAACGGCATCCTGAAAGATGAATTTTATCTCAACCAGCAGACCTTTACAAATGCGGCCCACGTTAAAAGAGCAGTTAAAAATGCAATTAATTTAGGCAATGAAATAAGATTACATTTATCTTTAGACTATAAATCACCTAATATGGCTTATCAATTATCAGCGTAAAATCAATTTTAACCTGTAGCCATATTTCAGGAATAGACACTAAATTACTCACGATGAAAATACAATTTTACGGAACGAGAGGTTCTATACCAGTTTGCGATCGAGACTTTTTAGAATTTGGCGGTAATACTACCACAATAAAGATCACAAGAGATAATGGTCGGATTGCTATTCTTGATGCAGGCACTGG
>CAYMKR010000178.1:0-5339 GCA_964390865.1 uncultured Flavobacteriaceae bacterium
TTAATTTTTAATGATTTAACCAACTTTTATAATAATCATCATCAGCTAACTTCATGGCCTCCACTGTTACCATCAAAGGTTTAAAGGTATCAACCATTACGGCAAGTTCTTCAGTAGAAGTCTTACCTATACTTCTTTCCATGGCGCCAGGATGTGGACCGTGAGGAATTCCAGCAGGATGTAAGGTAATCTGACCAACTTCAATATTGTTTCTGCTCATAAAATCGCCATCCACATAATACAAGACCTCATCTGAATCAATATTACTATGGTTATAGGGTGCTGGGACAGCTTGCGGATGATAATCGTATAATCTTGGCACAAACGAGCAAATTACAAAACCGGCTGATTCAAAAGTTTGATGAATTGGCGGTGGCATATGAACTCGACCTGTGATTGGTTCGAAATCATGAATTGAAAACTTATAAGGAAAATTATAACCATCCCAGCCCACAACACTAAAAGGGTGATAAGCATATACATACTCATGTATATAATCTTGCTTTTTTACTTTGATTAAAAAATCACCAGCTTCGTTAAATGTTTCTAACTCACTTGGCGGATGCATGTCTCTTTCACAAAAAGGTGCATGCTCAAGCATCTGGCCAAACCAATTTCGATATCTTTTTGGTGTATAAATGGGGTTTCTTGACTCTACTATAAACAATCTGTTATCTTTTGTGTCAAAATCTATTTGATAGATTATACCTCTCGGCACAACCAAATAATCACCATAAGAGAAATCTATATTCCCTAACATGGTTCTTAGTTTTCCCGATCCCTTATGAATAAAGATAACCTCATCTGAATCCGTATTTTTATAAAAATAATCTCTTAAAGAAGCGCTTGTAGAAGCCAAGCTAATCTGACAATCACTATTTACCAAGATTGGGACACGACTTTTTAAAAAATCATCTTCAGGAGCCACTTCAAAACCTTTAAAACTGTGTGACTTCATATTCCTCTCAACACCTATTTTAGGGGCAACATCATATGAAGTAAGGATTTTTTTAACCTGGGTAGGGCGCTGTGTATGATATAATAATGTAGACATCCCATCGAATCCAACCGTTCCGAAAAGTTCTTCATATAAGAAATTACCATCCCCATCTTTAAAAACGGTGTGCCGTTTTGATGGAATGCTGCCCAAAGTATGGTATCTCGGCATAAGTTATATTTTAAAATTAGTAATAGAAAGAAGTAGGTACATGAAGACAACCGGAATTATTCTGGGTTTCTCTTCATCAAGAATTTTAGAAGTGATAACAATTCGGCAAAAAAGTAGCTCATTTTATATCTGTTCTTTCGATGTTAACAAATATAACGATTATTTTTTAAGAATATGAAAATCGGGAACCTGTGGGAGTTTATTTTACCTCAACTACTTTTTTGATCTGTGGTACGTATTTTTTGATGGTCGCCTCAACACCATTTGTTAGGGTCATTTGGTTTACATTACAACCAATACACGCCCCGTGAAACTTAATATTTACAATATCTTCGTTTAACGAAACAAACGAAATATCACCGCCATCAGTTAGTAAATATGGGCGAATCTCACTTAGCGCTTTCTCAATATTGTCTAGAATTTCTTTTTGACCCATAATAATAATTATTTTAATTTCCTGAACCATCAAGGTTTCAGGATTCAAACTACTTCGGACTACAACCTGACATTGTTGTTATTCTTACTACTTCAGTAGGTGGTAAATCTTTGTTTCGTTTCACCAACTCACTTAGCATATTTTTAGTAGTTTCAATAAAAGCATGTTCAAGAACTGTATCATCTTGTAAAGCAACGGGATGTCCTACATCTCCAGCTTCTCTGATGCTTTGAACCAAAGGAATTTCCCCCAGCAAAGCCGTATCAATATCAGAAGCCAAATTTTTAGCTCCATCCTTTCCAAAGATATAATATTTATTGTCAGGTAATTCTTCAGGTGTAAAATAGCTCATGTTTTCAACTATACCTAATACAGGTACCATGATGTTCTCCTGTTGGAACATGGCTACACCTCTTTTGGCATCCGCCAAGGCAATTGCCTGTGGTGTACTAACAATTACGGCTCCAGTAATAGGTACCGCTTGAACCATTGATAAATGAATATCACCTGTTCCTGGAGGAAGATCAACCAACAAGAAATCAAGTTCACCCCAATTCGCATCAAAGATCATTTGATTTAAGGCTTTCGAAGCCATAGCACCTCTCCATATAACAGCCTGATTAGGATCTGTAAAAAATCCTAAAGACAATAATTTAACGCCATAATTCTCAATTGGTTGCATTTTAGATTTGCCATCAACAGTAACAGAAAGTGGTCTTTCTTTGGCAACATCAAACATGATCGGCATAGACGGTCCGTAAACGTCAGCGTCCAAGACACCAACACTAAAACCCATTTTCGCCAAAGAGACAGCCAAATTTGCAGTAACGGTTGACTTACCAACCCCACCTTTACCAGAGGCAACTGCTATAATATTTTTCACTCCAGGAATCTCATTTCCTCTTATAGGAGCAGGTTTTGCCGGAGCATCAACCTTAACATTGACCTTAACATCAGTTTTCTCGTCAACCTCATCATGAATCACCTTCATAATTTCAACTTCAACCTTTTTTTTGGCTTGTAGTGAAGGGTTCTTAATTGTCACATCCACAAGGATTTCTTTACCAAATACCACAACATTAGTCACAGCCTTGCTCTCAATAAGGTTCGCTCCTTCTCCAGGGGCAGTAATCCCTTCAAGGGCTTTATATATATCTTGTTTGTTAAAACTCATTATTTCCTTAATTAAAACGATTCTAAACAACAAAGATACTAACTTCTATTGAAGTAAAAAGAAATATAAATCACATTCGGGAAATAAAAAATGACATAAATTTCGTCCTTATTATGGCGTCAAAAGAAGACTCTCTTCAACCTCCCAATTGGCCTTGGCTTCAATGATTGTTTTAACATAATAAACCTGTTCCGGAAGAACATTATTTAGGAAATCTCCAGTGTCCCATTCCCTATTCTCATTGTCATCATAAATGATCCGAATTTTAAACCTTGAAGGTCTCAACCTCCTAAATACGAGCTCCTGCGGTCCTGTTGCATAAGTCTCAGCTACAAGGTCGCCTTTTTCATTAATCAGATGAATAATGGCTGGAAATCGCTCTACGCCTCTCATTGTAAGAAATATAGAACAGTAATCTGATATCTTACCTGTTTTTATGCTAGATTTAATCGTGTCATTCTGAATGCCAAACATGTCTTCAATAGCGCCGGGTTCAATAAAAAGTTTATAACTCTGATTCAGCTCTTTATCAAATTCAAAATCGATCCTGTCTCTTCTTTCTGACACTATTAACCTGAAGGGTACTGCTGACGAGTCCTTGTCTAAAAAGTAGAATTTCGTACTATCTATTTTCATCATAGGCACTGAAGCCGCAATCTGCAATGTATCTCTAGGATGCAACATGCCGTAGGTTGATAATTCTAATCGAAGCGAGTCAATTTCCTCTTCATTAATTTGAATCTTAACAGTATCTTTAAACTGGTCTTTACTCACCTGCAACATCATTGTATCTAATTCAAAATGATTAAACCAATAATTCAGCGTATCAGATCTTCTATCCTTGGAATAAAAAGATTTAAAATCATCTGGGGTATCAGACAATATTTTAATGTCAACATCCTTTGATTCTCCCTCGAATCCTATAATCACATGCCCTTTGGAAATATCTTTGGGCCTAGACACCAACTTAAATAGAAGTTTTTGTTTAAAAAGAGTGAGATCAAATACACTATCTCTGGGAATAGTAATGAATTCTGGATGAAAACCAATTCTATCTTCCTTAGGGTTAAATTTATAATTCTTACTTGCGTCATTAAGGGCTATGAGTCGATAAGTACCTGCTTTAATATTTGTAATCTCCCAATTATTCAAACTATCAATAGTCCTTCCTACATAAGTGGGTTTTTCATTAAATATTATAGAATCTGTATAATTCTCATCAACCGGATACAACATGATCGTAGGGTTTTCTCGCATGACGAGATCATAGGCGTCTTTTATTGAACCTTTAACCCTTAAAGAATCAATATAGTCTCCTGTTGAAAAAATATATTTGAAATTATCAAGAATGTTCCCTTCAGTATTATCTATAATACTTTGGGCAAAATTAAAAGTATAGGTCGTATTTTCTTGAAGTGTATCACTAAGTTTTATCGTAATTCTTTTACTTGGGGAACCCAAAGGTGTGATTACGGGATTATTTTTAAGAGGTGGCGAAATAATAAGTTGAGAATTCACATCCTTTAGCTTAATATACTCGTCAAAATAAATTTTGATTTGGTCCTCTTCAAAATGCAGGCTCTCGAAGTCAGGATCAGCCTTTACCATAATTGGTTTGTCGAAATCCTTAGGGCCTCCCTCTGGACGTCCTCTCCTTGCGCAACTAAAAACAATCAACACAAAAATAAGTAAAGAAAAATAACGAAATATCATACTTTATATAAAATACAAATTAACAATTATTTTTCTCCTTATTCTATTATTTTTTTGCAAAATTACGGCGTAAATGCCATGCTGGCAAGGCTTAACTGAACAGGTGAATGATTTATCAATTGAAGCCCGCAAGCCTCCATCGTTGCGCCAGATGTAATAATGTCATCTACTAATAAAATATGTTTGTTTTCAATATCACACTTTTCATTTATCCTATAATCGTTTTCCAATGTCTTCATTCTATCAAACCTATTCTTTGTAGTTTGGGTATTTCTATTATTTACTTTTCTCAATAAATCCGGTTTAAATTCAGCTTTAAGTTCGTTTGCGATTACAGAAGCGAAGCTCATCACTTGGTTATAACCCCTCTCCTTTTCTTTTATTGGATGCATGGGAACAGGGATCACATAATCAATGGAATCAAATCTTTTACTAAGTTGCATTTCTCGGGCCAACCAAAAACCTAGAAAACCACCTATTTCTGACATTCCTTGATATTTTAATTGATGTAATAATTTTTGAACCAAGCCTTTTCTCTCAAAGAAAAATAAGGATGTTCCTGCTTCTAAAGGCAATCTACCTCTAAAATTAGTTTCCAACTGGTTTTTTTTCTGTTCGCAAAAATGAGTCAAGGGCAATTCTGAAAGGCAAAATAAACATAGAAATTTATCTTGCATCTCAAGTGTGCTGCCACAATTGAGGCATTCTTCTGGAAAAAAAAGATCAAAAACATTCCTTAAGATATTGGGCATTAAAACATTATTTATTAACACTGGAGCTTAATTCTTAAAAAAAATTCTTTTAAATCTTTAAAAAAAATTAAATTTGCACACAATTTTTCTGATTTA
>CAYMKR010000179.1:0-1569 GCA_964390865.1 uncultured Flavobacteriaceae bacterium
AAAATTTGAAATGTAAAAATAAAAAAATGCTGAACAATATTAACTGATATTTATTATATTTTATCAAAAAGTTAACAAAATAATACAATATCGCTTTTGTTGATTTTACTCTATAAATGACCGAATAGCAAGCTCATAGCTCTGAAGGCCAAAACCTGCAATAATACCTTTAACATGAGGCGCAATATAAGAAGAGTGTCTAAAAGACTCTCTTTCATAAACATTCGAAATATGCACTTCAACAACAGGAGTTTGCACGCCTTTAACGGCATCACCTATGCTAACGGAGGTATGCGTATAGGCTGCTGCATTCAAAATTATCCCGTCAAAAGAAAATCCTGTTTCATGAATCTTATCAATAAGCTCTCCTTCAATATTTGATTGATAATAAGACAATTCAATATTTTCAAATTTAGAATTGAGTTCCTTAAAATAATCTTCAAAGGTCTGGCTTCCATAAATGGAAGGCTCACGTTTTCCGAGCAAATTTAAATTAGGGCCATTGATAATAATAATCTTCATGAATAACGTAATTTAGAACTTTGTTTTACCTTACCCGCATCATCTGTCAGCATAAACAAAGAATAATTGGTACCTGTGTTGCCAAAAATAACATAATTTTACAATTAGCTTGAGCAATTGACATGAATTTTGATCAATCAACATACTTAATATCATGACTTGGAAAGATGCTTTAAAGGATTATCAATACTTTTTAAAGATTGAAAGAGGGCTTTCTGGCAACTCAATTAGCGCATATAGCCAAGACATTCTGAAGTTGACAAAGTTTTTGTCAGAACAGGAACTTACTTTTTCACCAGACAATATCAATTCTGATATTATTGAAAGATTTGTGTACAGTAGTTCGAAAACAATTGCTCCCAGATCTCAGGCGAGAATGATATCTGGCTTGCGTAACTTCTTCGACTATCTCATTTTTGAAGATTATAGGAAAGAAAATCCTACGGATTTGATAGAGGCACCAAAAATAGGAAGGAAATTACCAGACACCTTATCTGAAAACGAAATCAATGAGATCATTGCTCAAATTGATTTAAGCAAGCCTGAAGGCGAACGGAATAGAGCCATGATAGAAACTTTATACAGCTGCGGACTCAGGGTTACTGAAATGATACAATTAAAAATTTCTGATCTTTTTTTTGAGGAAGGATTTATCAGGGTCATTGGCAAGGGGAACAAACAACGCTTTGTGCCGATCAACAGTTATATGATCAAACTTATCGAAAATTATAAAAACCTCGTTCGCACCAGTATCAAAATTCAAAAGGGCTACGAGGATACGATTTTTCTAAACCGTCGAGGCAAACAAATAAGTCGAAATATGGTATTTATGATCCTAAAGGAATTAACCAAAGAAGCTGGAATAGACAAGACAGTAAGTCCGCACACCCTTAGACATTCGTTCGCCACACATCTTCTTGAAAATGGCGCTGATCTCAGGGCGATTCAACAAATGTTAGGGCATGAAAGTATCACCACAACTGAGATCTATGTACATCTTGATAAAAGACACCTCCAGCAGGTAGTAGAAAAATACCATCCTAGGAA
>CAYMKR010000179.1:1669-5194 GCA_964390865.1 uncultured Flavobacteriaceae bacterium
GTAATGATTCAGTGATACAATGATTCAGTGATACAATGATATAATGATCCAACAATTTTGTTCAGACCAACCATTATATCAATATATCAATATATCATTATTCCCCGTACATCTTGTGCCTTAACTCTTTAATGGTATCACTCTCCAGATATTCGTCAAAACTCATATACCGGTCAATAACACCATTTGGAGTAATCTCAATAATCCTGTTGGCCACTGTTTGCGCAAATTCATGATCATGTGTTGAAAAAATGACTGTTCCTTTAAAATTTTTCAAGGCATTGTTAAAGGCCTGAATAGATTCTAGATCAAGGTGATTTGTTGGCTCATCAATCAAAAGAACATTAGCCCTTTTCATCATCATTCTAGACAACATACATCTTACTTTTTCCCCACCTGAAAGCACGTTGCTCTTTTTAAGTGCTTCGTCCCCACTAAAAATCATTTTCCCAAGAAAACCTCTAATATGGACTTCTTCTCTTTCCTCTTCGGTTTTTGCATATTGTCTTAACCAATCTACAAGGCTAAGGTCATTCTTAAAAAATGGTGAATTTTCTAATGGTAAGTATCCTTGTGAAGTAGTCACCCCCCATTTAAAGTCTCCTGCATCGGGCTCTGCGTTGTCAGAAATAATCTCATAAAAAGCCGTAGCAGCTCTTGATGCCTTTGATAACAACACAACCTTATCTCCTTTGGTAAGATTCAAATCTATCTTATCAAAAAGAAGTTCTCCTTCGAAACTTTTTGAAAGTTTCTCGACATGAAGAATTTGATCACCGGCTTGGCGTTCCTGATCGAAGATAATTGCCGGATATCTTCTGCTTGAAGGTTTAATATCCGAAATATTCAACTTTTCAATCATTTTCTTCCTACTAGTTGCCTGTTTAGATTTGGCAACATTCGCAGAAAATCTTCTTATAAACTCCTCTAACTCCTTCTTCTTATCTTCAGCTTTTTTATTTTGCTGAGCTCTTTGTTTAGCGGCCAATTGACTCGATTCATACCAGAAAGTATAATTTCCAGAATACTGATTAATTTTACTAAAATCAATATCTGAAATATTCGTGCACACTGCATCCAAAAAATGACGGTCATGCGAAACAACGATCACAGTATTATCAAAATTAGCTAAGAAGTTTTCCAACCAACCTATTGTTTCAAAGTCAAGATCATTGGTAGGCTCATCCATAATCAATAAGTCAGGAGAACCAAATAACGCTTGAGCAATAAGAACCCTTACTTTTGATTTTCCGTCAAGATCAGCCATGGAAGTATAATGCATACCTTCGGCAATCCCCAAAGAAGATAAAAGATTCGCAGCTTCACTTTCAGCGGTCCAACCTCCCATTTCCTCAAATTCTGCTCCTAACTCACCGGCCAATATCCCATCTTCTTCTGAGAAATCAGGTTTGGCGTAAACTTCATCTAGTCGTTTTTTTAAATCATAAAGGGGTTTATTACCCATCATGACAGTTTCTAATACTGGAAATTTATCGTAGGCAAAGTGATCCTGCGAAAGTACAGACATTCTTTTTCCTTTTTCCAGATGCACAGACCCCGCTGTGGGATCAATATCCCCTGCAATAATTTTTAAAAAAGTTGATTTTCCAGCTCCATTGGCACCTATAATACCATAACAATTTCCATGTGTAAATTTGGTATTTACCTCATCAAACAAAACTCTTTTTCCGAACTGAACGGATAAATTAGATACAGTTAACATTTCTTTTAATTTTTTTGCAAAACTAAGTAAATTAGTCAGATATATTGACCTATCACATCATATTATTTTACCTACTTAAACTGTCAAGAAACGAGAGAATTCATTAGGTTTTCGTTAATTTTTTTAACCTTTTTGTGCCTAACTTTTAACATCCCATTAACAAGACCACCTAAGGTATATTAGTACATTTGTTTATCATGTCTAAATTGATTTATTTGAAAAAAAGTTACTTACTACAGCCTCTGACACTACTTTCGCTGCTTGTCTTAATTTTTTCTTTTTCCAGTTGTGATAACAAGGAAGAAGTGACTTATACTTATTTTGGGGGCAAAATTAAAAACCCGAAAGCTAAGTATGTTTACTTCAATAAGGGCAAGAAAGTTCTTGATTCTGCCAGACTTGACAGTCATAATAAATTTTCTTTTAAAATTGATTCGTTAGAGCTTGGTTTGTACACTTTTAAGCACGGTGCAGAATTTCAATATTTATACCTTGAACCTAGAGATAGTTTGCTTATTTACTTAAATAGTTGGGACTTTGATGAGTCTTTGATATTTAGTGGTAAAGGAAGCGCTAAAAACAATTACCTTATTAATTTATACCTTGATCAAGAGCATTTAGAAACTGATTTCAAACACAATTACAAACTGAAAGAAGCTCAGTTTTCAGAGGTCATCAATAAAGGCATCAAGAAACAACTTAAAGTTTATAATCAGTTTTTATCAAATGAAGAAGATGCTCCATCTGATTTTTTTGATAAATTAGTAAAAACAGGTATCTACGTTCCTTTCTATTTTTTTAAAGAAAGGTACGCCTACAATCATAAAAAAGCCTTGGGCCTTTCTAAAACGCCAGAGCTAAGCAGCAATTTTTATGACTATAGAAAATTGATAGAACTCAATGATGAATCTTTACTCGATTATGGATGGAACTTAGTTTTTATCAATAATTTCTTATACAATTTGGCGCATGATGAGAAAATGAAAGATCCAGAAAATAGGATTTTTGAACTAGAATTCATGAAAATCGTTGAAAATAGAATACACGTTGAGGACTTTAAAAATTCTCTACTGGCAAAAGGAGTATGGGGCTCTTTATCAAATAAGAACCTTTCTAAAGATGAAGCTGAAGAAGTCTATACATATTTCTTTGAACACTGTAAGGATGAAAAATACATTGCAGAGTTAAAAAAATCTATTGCTCAAAAAGAAAAGGTTTCATGTGGAGAAGATTTCCCTACACTTACGGCATATGGGTTTGATAATTCAGAAGTCGAGATTAATAAACTGATTAAAAACTCAAATGCGGTGATCTATTTCTGGCCAACCGAATTGGGAAGGGTAGAATTATTAAAGGAAAAACTACATTACTTAGAAGAACATCATCCAGAAGTTATCTTTATTGGAATTGAAAGAAACAAAACAGACGAAGAATGGAAGAAATTTGTTTCTTCAAAAAAGCTTTCCAAGGACAGTCAGTTTAAATTGTCAAAGGATTCCGAATCCTATGATTGGTATGAAGGTGATATGGCAAGAACAATAATAGTGAATAATGAGGGGAAAGTTGAAAATGGTTACGTGTTCTTCCTTGACAGCAATCTCAACTACTATTTGAAAACTATTAATAAACACTAATTTATAGCATACTTCAATAAATTAGTCTTATTTTTGCCAACTCTTAAACATAAAACGTACTATTTATTTGCAAACCAGGGCTTTACAAATAGATAAAGTTTTGCAAAAAAAATATATGTCGATATTTAAAGAGCTTGGTTTAAGCCAGGCAATTGTTGATTCATTAAT
>CAYMKR010000180.1:0-5174 GCA_964390865.1 uncultured Flavobacteriaceae bacterium
CTGTTTTTCGTACGCCATAATTATTTAATTTTCACAAAAATAGCAAAATCTATAGGAAAAAATCAAGGAAAAGTGTAAAACCAAAGAAGAAATGCAATATCTCAATTATACCCTGATAAAAATGTGGATATGTTAATTTCGTCTATATATTTTGACAATATGTAAAGAATAATTAGATCATTTTATCCTAAAAGATCATGTAAAGCTGGCTTTAGTTTTGGGAATTTGAACTCAAAGCCTGTTTGTACAATCTTCTCTGAGGAGACCTTGCTCCCTTCGGTAAGAAGTACAGCGCGTTCACCAAGCATAATTTTAAGTATAAATTTTGGAACTTTAGGTAGCCATATTTTTTTACCAAGCGTTTTGGCGATCGACCTTGAAAATTTGTCGTTGTCAGCTGTGTCAGGAGCGCAACAGTTAAAGGGACCATTCATTGTGGATGAACTAGTTGACTGAAGTATAATTCGCTTTAAATCAGTAATATGAATCCAGGGAATGATCTGGTGTCCACTTCCTAGGGCTGAACCTACGTTCCAGTAAAAAGGCTGGGCCATTTTTTCAAGGGCACCACCTTTTTGCATTAATACAATCCCTATTCTCAGATTTACAGTTCGTATTTTTAGCTTATTAAATCTATTAACTTCCTTTTCCCACCGTTCACAAACAGAAGCTACAAAATCAGTTCCAGGAGAGTCTTCTTCTTTAAAGATCTTTTTTGAGCTAATTTGACCATAATAACCCACTGCTGATGCAGCAATAATGCCTTTTACCTGATGGTCTTGAGAAGAAAGGGAATCATAAATTAGTTTTGTGGTTTTTACCCTACTATCCAGAATCTCTTTTTTTCGTTTAGGAGTCCAGGCATTGTCTGCTATTCCAGCTCCAGCCAAATGAATTATGTAGTCACAATTGTTAAAGGCTTCTTTTTCAATATAATTATCTTTATAATTCCAAATAAAGGTTTTGTATATCGAATTTTCTCGTTTTTTCCTGCTTAGAATTGACACTTCGAACCCTTGACTCTTTAGATAGTCACAAAGTATTACGCCGATTGAACCAGTTCCACCTGTAACTAAAACACTAGTTGCCATAAGGTTATTTAATTATTGATCTGGAAATCACAATTTTTTGAATTTCTGAAGTGCCTTCATATATTTGAGTAATCTTGGCATCTCTCATGAGTCGTTCAACATGGTACTCTTTGACAAAGCCATATCCGCCATGTATTTGTACAGCTTCAACGGTGTTTCTCATAGCCATGTCAGCTGCATATAATTTAGCCATAGCCCCTGAAAGGTCGTAATTCTTTTTTTCATCTTTATCACAAGCAGCTTTTAAACAAAGTAATCTTGCCACTTCTATTTCGGTGGCCATGTCAGCCAGTTTAAAGGCAATTGCCTGATGTTTGCTTATTTCCTTTCCAAAAGCTTTTCTTTCCTTCGAATACTGAAGCGCCAACTCATAGGCTCCAGATGCTATTCCTAAGGCCTGGGAAGCTATCCCAATTCTGCCGCCAGCCAATGTTTTCATAGCGAAAGTGAAGCCAAAACCATCTTCTCCAATCCGGTTTTCCTTGGGTACTTTTACGTCATTAAACATCAAAGAATGCGTATCTGATCCTCTGATTCCTAATTTATTTTCTTTTGTTCCCACAACAAAACCTTCCATATCTTTTTCTATGATAAGGGCATTGATTCCTTTGTGACCTTTTTCTATATCAGTTTGGCAAATCACCAAATAGACACTTGCAGTGCTTCCATTAGTAATCCAGTTTTTTGTTCCATTTACCAGATAATGATCTCCTTTGTCAAAGGCGGTTGTCTTTTGAGAAGTGGCATCGCTACCAGCTTCGGGTTCACTAAGACAAAAGGCTCCAATGATTTCACCTGTGGCAAGAGAGCTTAAGTATTTCTGTTTCTGTTCTTCTGAACCATAGGTCTCAAGACCCCAGCAGACGAGAGAATTGTTCACAGACATTACAACTGAAGCGGAAGCATCAATTTTTGAAATTTCTTCCATAGCAAGCACATATGATACTGTATCCATACCGCCACCACCGTATTTAGGGTCAGTCATCATGCCAAGGAAACCTAGTTCCCCCATTTTTTTTATTTGCTCATGCGGAAATTGCTGTTTTTCATCTCTTTCTATGACGCCAGGTAGTAATTCAGTTCTGGCAAAATCACGAGCCGCATCGCGTATCATGATTTGTTCTTCAGTTAGGGTAAAATCCATGAATAAAAATGAGTTGATTAATTAGAAATTGAATTGTTCAAAGATAGTCAAATTCTCAAAATGTATTTGTAATTTTACGAAATATGGTGAATAAAAAATGGTATGTTATCGGTTTGATGAGCGGAACTTCACTTGATGGGTTAGATTTGGTATATGTTAAAATCAAACTCAATAAAGGCTATCATTTTGAGATATTGCAAACAGAATCTGTAAATTATTCCGATATATGGAAAAATAGACTAAAAGAGGCATTCGGTTATTCTGGTGAAAAATTGACCTTTCTCGATGCTGATTATGGAAAATATTTGGGGAAGCAGGTTTTGAATTTTATAGAGAAAAAAGGAATAAAAAAAATAGATTTTATAGCATCGCATGGCCATACAATTTTTCATAATCCGGCTGAAGGTTATACACTTCAAATTGGAAATGGTTCACAGATAGCAGCGATGACAAATCAAAAAGTAATTTGTGATTTTAGAACTCAGGATGTTTCTCTTGGTGGTCAGGGAGCACCATTGGTCCCAATAGGAGACCAGTTATTGTTTTCTAATCATGACTTTTGCCTCAACCTTGGTGGTTTTGCGAATATATCTTACGAGAAGGGTTTGTCTAGAATTGCTTATGATATTTGTCCGGTAAACATTGTTTTGAATCACTTTACAAGAATAGTAGGTTTGGAATTTGATGATGGAGGCAAATTGGCGGCAAAAGGGTCAGTTGATATTGATCTGTTAAATGAGTTGAATAACTTGGGGTTTTATAAGGAATTACAGCCCAAATCATTGGGTTTTGAGTTTGTGGTATTATCAGTTCTTCCAATAATCGAAAAATTTGATCTACCATTGGAGGATATATTAGCAACTTGTGTTGAACATAGTGCGTTTCAGATATCTCAAGTTATCAACCAAGCCAGTGACCGTTTGGATAAGGAGAATATGAATATGTTAGTGACAGGTGGAGGCGCATTTAATGATTATCTTATAGGTCGAATTAAATCATTGAGTAGGGTAGAAGTTTTTATCCCATCTAAGAAAATAATAGAATTCAAGGAAGCCCTAATTTTTGCACTTCTAGCTGTACTTAGAAATGAAGAGGAAGTTAATTGCTTAAAAAGTGTCACAGGTGCTAGCAGAGATCACAGTAGTGGAGTGATATATAATTTTAAAACTAATAGCCAAGAATCATGAAAGAACTATTAAAAAAATATGAGAATAAGCCTCCTGAAATTGTATTTCATTGGAGAGATCGTGAGACAGAGGCTGAAGGTTGGACTGTTATTAACTCGCTTCGTGGAGGTGCTGCCGGAGGTGGAACAAGGATGCGTAAAGGCTTGGATATGAATGAGGTTTTGTCTTTAGCCAAGACCATGGAGGTGAAATTTACTGTTTCAGGACCAAGCATAGGAGGTGCTAAGTCAGGTATCAATTTTGACCCAAATGATCCAAGAAAGCGCGGAGTACTCGAAAGGTGGTATAAAGCAGTCACACCTTTGTTGAAACATTACTATGGTACCGGAGGAGATCTTAATGTGGACGAGATTCATGACGTGATTCCTTTGACGGAGAATTCAGGTGTTTGGCATCCTCAAGAGGGTGTGTTCAACGGCCATTTCAAGCCTACTGAGGCAGAAAAAATTAATAGAATTGGTCAATTAAGACATGGAGTGATTAAGGTAATCGAGGATCAACATTACTCACCAGATTTATCTAAGAAGTATACTATTGCTGATATGCTTACAGGTTTTGGAGTTGCCAAGGCAGTTAAGCATTATTATGATATCTATGGAGGAGAAATTGAAGGGAAAAGAGCCATTGTGCAGGGTTTTGGAAATGTAGGGTCTGCCGCCGCTTATTACCTGACTCAATTAGGGGCAAGGGTTGTTGGAATTATAGATAGAGTAGGTGGTGTCATAAATGAGGAAGGATATGATATGGAGAGTATCAGAACCATGTTTTTGAACAAACGGGGTAATATGTTGGTAACAGAAGACATGATGTCCTTTGATGAAATTAACGAAAAAATATGGTCAGTACCGGCTGAAATATTTATCCCGGCCGCGGCTTCAAGGTTGGTGACCAAGAACCAAGTTGAGCAAATGATAAATGTAGGTTTGGAGGTTATTTCGCCAGGTGCGAATGTTCCTTTTGCAGATGAAGAAATCTTTTTCGGATCTATCATGGAATTCACAGATCAACAAGTAAGTCTGCTTCCTGATTTTATATCGAATTGTGGTATTGCCAGATTGTTTGCTTATTTAATGGAAAACAAAATTGACCTCCCAATGAGTGATCATTCGATCTTTGAAGATACTTCAAATACGATTAGATTAGCGCTTGAAAAGACGCATCGATTGCATCCTTATAATACAAATATTTGTAAGACAGCTTTTGAGATAGCCTTACAACAATTAATATAATTTAGTCAAGTGTCTTGTTTTTAATAAATTGCTGAGGTTCTGTCATTAATGTCGTTCTTTTGTGAATTATCAATAATTTTTGATAATCTTTCTTAAGTTTTAATTCATTTTGAATATTATAAATTATTATATTTAGCACTTAAAATTGAATTAAATGGAATCACTGGTCATAATCGTTTTCGTATTAGGATATCTCGCAATTACTTTAGAACACAATTTAAAAATAGATAAACTGATACCTGCCCTCGGGATGATGGCTGTGAGTTGGGCCTTGATTTCTTTAGGCCATCTTGATGTATTTGAAGTAAATACGGAATTGCTCAAACTTGAGCCCTCACATTTAGATGAAATTCTTTTACACCATTTAGGAAAGACTTCTGAAATCCTTATCTTCTTGATTGGCGCCATGACTATAGTTGAGATCATTGATTATTTCAATGGCTTTGCAGCTATTAAGGCCTTTGTTAGGACGAATTCTAAAGCTAAGCTGCTTTGGATATTTTCAATTTTAGCTTTTATTTTA
>CAYMKR010000181.1:0-5125 GCA_964390865.1 uncultured Flavobacteriaceae bacterium
ATAAGTTACTATGAAAAACATTACTCTATTTAAAAATATTCTTTTTAACAGTATCACTTTGGGATTACTGACGGTTGTTTTTTATTCGTGCGGCTCATCTCAACAGGCTTATAATGACGACGATGGTATTTATGGGTCTGGGCAAACCAAACAAGAAGTTGTAATGGTCAGAGATACTAAAACTGATTATTACCAAAACTACTTCTCTGGTGAAAAAGAGAATACTGAAGAAATTTTTACTGATATTGATTCCTATCAAGGTGATTATGATACAGATACCGTTTATGTTGAAAACCAATACGTTGGAAACCCTCCTTGGGAACATACCAGTTCTGGTGTAAGCATAAGCTTTAACGTAGGTATAGGCGCCGGCTATGGCTGGGGCGGAGGTTGTTACGGATGGGGCGGCTATTATGGATGGGGTTATCCTTGTTACAGTTATGGTTACGGATGGGGATACCCACGTTATGGATATGGTTGGGGATACCCAGGTTACGGATGGGGATACCCAGGTTATGGATGGGGTTACCCAGGTTATGGACACGGTTATTATGAAAGGGCGACTTACGGAAAACGCTACGCCAATAACACAAGTAGAATGAATACTAGAGGCGTAAATAGAACAGATTCGTACAATACGAGATCCAGCAACAGAAATGTTGCCTCAAATTATTCGGGTAGAAAAGGAAGAAGCTCTAATTATTCAAGCACCAGAAGTGGTCGAAGCTCTGCTAACAATAATGGACAGGCTTATTCAAAACGTTCAAGCTACAGCAATACCAATAACAGATCGAATTATAGAAATAGTTCTGGATCTAATAATAGTAGAAGTTATAACCGCTCATCTCCGTCTAGCAGATCATATTCTCCTAGTTCAAGAGGAAGTTCTTCAGGTATGAGAAGTGGATCTTCAGGTATGAGAAGTGGGTCTTCAGGTGCGAGAAGTAGTTCTGGAAGAAGACAAATGTCATATAATAATGTGAATAACGGTTCAGGCACCTCATCGAATCGAACCTTTGTTAAGAGAACCCAGGAGGGTTTAAAGAATAGCACAGGATCTAGAGTCTCTTATACTAATTCACGAAACAATGAAAATATTCAACGATATACAAAATATGTTCCTTCTGCAACGAAGAAAACAAATTACAGTAATGTTAAATCTTCCAACGGAAGAAGCAGTGGATCAAATTATTCGCGCTCAAAAAGCTCTAGCAGCTCTAGCCAAGCTCCTTCAAGCGTCCGCTCTAGTAGGTCCTCAAGTTCTTCCTCAAGTAGGTCTTCGGCTCCGTCAAGATCATTTAAGAGCAGTACTGGTGCTTTACCCAGATCATCTAGAACAAGATAATTTATAAAAAAACAATTACTATGAATCAAAAGATACCTTTTGTAATATTATACCTATGCAGTTTTACGATAACTGCTCAGTCATTGAGTTATGTCGATCAAGCCGTTTTATTTTCTACCGAAAGTAATTTTGGAACAGCAAGATCTGTTGGAATGAGCGGTGCATTTGGAGCATTAGGAAATGATATGTCAGCAGTGGATATTAACCCAGCAGGTTTAGCCGTATATAAAAAAGGTGAGTTTTCAACAACTTTTACCTACAGGGATACTGAAATAAAATCTTCTTTTTACGGGAATGATATTGTCAACAATGACGACTCTTTTAGGTTTTCTCAAATTGGTGGATTAAACACTTGGGACAGTTTTGGAAATCCCGACATCTACAAATTCGCATTTGGTTTTAACTACAGCGTTGTAAATCATTACAATAACAACTATGCCGTTCAAGGAAATAGTGGAATTCCAGAATATCCTGATGATCCAGATTTCAATTTTGATGACGATCCTGATAACAACATAGACTATGTCAATGTTGACGATCAATATTTCTACAATTACACCTCTGGCATCAATGACAAATTCAATTTTAGCTTTGCTACACTTTACAAGGAAATTGTTTATTTGGGAGCTTCAATGGCTTTCCATCATATAGATTTTTATCAAAATACTGTGTTTGAAGAAAGCAATAATGATGGAGAAGGAAACACCATGGACGTTAGAAATGTTGAATACCTTTCTACCTATGCTAGTGGATTTAATTTTGGCTTGGGTATCATCGTGACACCCACCGAAGGTCTGAGACTTGGTGCCTCTTACCAATCTCCAATATGGTATAACCTTTCAGAAAGGTTTGAAAGCAATACAAGTTATTTGTTCAATGGAGAAATAGATCCGAACCCAGATTATCCATTGCCTAACTATTATGATTATAAATTGAAAACACCTGGTAAATTCACAGGTAGTATTGCCTATGTATTTGGAAAACATGGTTTAGTCAGTTTTGATTATAACTATCAGGACTTCAAAAAGACCCAATTGTCACCCTCTAGTAATTTTATAGATGAGAATCAGGACCTGAGTACTGGTTTGAGAAATACAAATTCATTCAAGTTTGGAACAGAATGGAAAATTAATATGTTGAGTCTTAGAGGTGGATACAGAATTGTTCAATCTCCCTATAAGGATTCTTCGACCGAATATGATACAAAAGGCTATTCCTTAGGTCTAGGTATAAAATTCTCAAGAAGGTTTGGACTTGATTTTGCTTATGACAATTCATCTTACCAGGACCAGTACCGCTTTTTAAGTGCTGAAGGCACCAACCCTGCTCAATTAGAATACACAAATAACCGATTTACATCCTCCATGGTATTTTCGTTTTAGAGTAAAGAAATTATTATTGGCCTTGTTTTACACAAACAAGGCCAATTTTTGCTCATTAGCCACCCTTTCATCAACATAGCTTAAAATTATTGTGATTCTTTCGATTCTTTAAGTATTTTTACCCTTCAAACAAATTCTCATTTTATGAAGAAAAATGAACTTGAAGATAAAGAACCGTTGGAGCAAAGCAGAGAAGATGACATAGATATTGCGCAACTTTTCGTTCTGATAGGAAAAGGATTCTCAAGTATTATAAACTATATAACTTCTTTAGTCAAAACAATTTTTAGCTGGTTTCTTCTCTTCATTATTTTTATAAGAGGTAATTTAAAAAAAATGATTCTTGCCGCACTCTTAGGAGGATCATTAGGCGCCATCTATCAATATGCTTTAAAGGAAGTTCAGTATGAATCTTCTATGACTGTTGAACCAAACTTTGGGTCGGCCGTTCAATTGTATAAAAATATCGATTATTATCTGAGCCTGGTCAAACAGGATGATTTTGAAAGGCTCGCAACAAGTCTTAATATAACTAAGGAAGAAGCTGAAAGTATTTCATGGATTGAAGTCAAACCTTATTCTAATGAAAATCAGGTATTGCTTTCTTATAAAAACTTTGTAGCAGAACTTGATAGTAACGTTGTAAAACTAGTCAATTACCAAAATTTCTCAAAAGAACAGCCCATTGAATCCTTCAAATACCATATTGTAAAGATTACTTCAATAGACAAATACATTTTTAAAAAATTAGAATCTCCGATTATCAATTCAATCATCAGCAATAGTTACTATGACAAAGTAAAAACAACCGCTTATACAAATTTGATAAGCAAAAAATCAGCACTTGAAAGTTCAATGATAGAGCTTGATTCTTTGAGAATTCTATATAAGAAAGTCCTTCTGGCCGAAAGCACTAAGGAAAGTTCGGGTACCAATATTTTTATGTCTCAAACGGGAAGTGCAACAAAAGAAGTTGATGTTTTTGACAAATATATGGTCATGAATGAAGACCTCATTGAGGTAAATAAAAAATTAACTGCAGAAAACGAGGTCGTTAATGTTGTTTCTAGTTTTAACTCATTAGGAATGAAGGTCAAAGCATGGTATAAAAATTTGGCCATAGTTGGTTTTCTTGCCGGGTTTGGATTAATGTTTCTTATGATTAGCATCAGGAAATTGGATCAAAAACTCGTCAATTATAAGAATCAAACTGAGCATCAAGAATAAATTGAAGATGACCATAACACAATGATTGATTTCTATTAACCACGTATCTTTTAGGTGAATTTATCAAACTTATCAAATCTTAACTCTGACGGGAAAATTATTTTTAAAAATTTTTCCTATTTATCATTGCTCCGGGCTTTCAATATTTTAAGCCAATATATTCTGGTTTCTTTTTTGGTAAGAACATTAGGCGGGGAAACTTACGGAGTTTTTGTCTGGGCCTTTTCCATAGTGCAATACCTCGTAATCATCGTTAATTTTGGATTCAATACTTATGCAGCTAAATATGTAACAAAAGAAAATAATGATCCAAATAAAATTAACAAGATATTTTCATCCATCATGGGTATCAAAATATCCTTATTTATACTTAGCAGTATAATTTTTATAATCAGTCTGACTTTTTTCCCAATACTGAGAGAAAATTCCTTTTTGCTAATAATACTACTAGGGTTTGCCTTAGGTGAGGCGGTTTTTCCTATATGGTTTTTTCAGGGCTCAGAGAAATTAGAAATTCCCACAAAAATAATTTTTGTTTTTCGTCTTTTTCTAGTGATAACTACTCTATGGTTGATAACCCAAACTGAACATCTGTTACGATATGCATTTTTATTGACCATTACCCAAATTCTAATCGGTTTCTCGGGATTATTTTTCGCTCTTACGAAACTCAATATAAGGCTTGTGCGTCCACGATTATTAGATATTACTGAGCTATTAAAAGAGTCCTTTGCTTTTTTTATTGGAGGCCTTTTTGGTAAATCCTTTAATTTTGCCGCTATAATGCTTATCGGGATATATTGCTCAATGGAGGAAGTGAGTAGTTTTGATATTTCATTAAAAATAATAGCCGTGATGCAGTTACCTTTTGAGACACTTTCGGTTGCCTTGTTTCCAACTATAGCAAGATCAAAGAATCTACTACTTAATCAGAAAATCATTTTTATTGGTTTTTTACTTTCTCTTCTTCTATGGGCTTTTACTTATTGGCAAGCAGAATTTTTAATGAATCTATTAGGTGGGGCAGAATTAAAGGAATACAGTTCTTTGTTACAACGACTGAGCATTCTTATTCCTGTCGTGGTCTTGACTTATTTACTAGGACCGAACACGCTAATAGCCTTTGGTTATCAAAATCATTTTAATTATAGTTTTATAATACCATCAACAA
>CAYMKR010000182.1:0-5079 GCA_964390865.1 uncultured Flavobacteriaceae bacterium
TTTAGAATAAAATTGAATAATAAAAGGGGCCATGGGCCCCTTTTTTTATGGAAAATATCTGATGAAAAGCCAAAGCGATTTATATGTAATTTTATTTGAATAAAGATTAATTTATTAAAACTGCAACAGTATGAGAAGTTTCTCGTACTTAGTGTAGAACAAAAACTCAGATGACCGGAAAACTTCAAGAGCATTTAATTGAAAAATGTATACAAAATGATAGCCGCGCACAGATGCAACTTTACGATTTGTATTGCAAGGCAATGTTCAATACGGCTTATAATTTCATTAAGGATGATGCCATTGCCCAAGACCTAATGCAGGAGGCTTTTATAAAGGCGTTTAAAAAAATTGACACTTTTACAGGGGAAGCCACTTTCGGAGCCTGGTTAAAAAGAATAGTTATTAATCAGAGTTTGGACTATTTAAAGAAACAGAAGATTACAACTGTTGAATTGAATGAGGAGGTGGCTTATTTGCCTAATGAGGAAAGCTTAGAAGTGGATAGTGATATAAGTATGGCCGTGATTTATAAATGTATCGAGGAACTGCCTCAAAAATGTAAAAATGTGGTAAAGCTTTATTTGCTAGAAGGTTATGATCATCAAGAAGTGGCACAGATATTGGAAATTTCAGAGGTTGCATCAAGATCGCAATTATCAAGAGGAAAGAGTAAATTAAAAGAACTATTAATTCACGCGAACTATGAAAGTTGATATTAAAGAGAAACTAAAAGAAGAAAAAATGTTGAGAGAATTATCAAATAATCATCGATCAGATTTTGAAAGAAAATTGCAAAAGGAATTGCATGGTAAATCAGGAGGAGTTCGACAGTATTTAATGATCGCAGCATCAGTGATCGTGTTATTTACTATGGGTTATATGATAAGCTTGACGCAGTACAGTGCACAGGACAAGGTTCAAGCTCCAAGTGCATCAGTAAGTTTAGAAGAATTTTCACCAGAATTAAAAAAGATAGAAAATTATTATTTGACTGCCATAAATATGGAATTAGCGAATCTTGAAGTTACCGATGCTAACAAATTAGTACTGCAGGAATACTTCAGGAAAATGAATAGCCTGACAAATGAATATAAACTTCAAAGTGAAGAATTACAAATCAATAAAATTGATGAAGAGCTTATCAATAATTTGATTGATAATTTACAAATGAGACTACAATTGATGATCGAGTTAAAAAACGAATTAAAAAAATTAAAAAACAAAGAAAATGAAGCGCAAACACTTTAAAATTTTAATACTGTTATTCTCGTTCACCTTGAGCATTCAAGCCCAACAATTCACTAAACCCTTACAAGAGTTTAAGGTTGGAAGCAACACAGAGATATCAATTGAGGCCTCTTACGCAGAAATAGAGATTGTTGAATGGAGTAAGAATAAGGTGGAAGTTGAAGGGATCATGAGCATACAAGGTCTTGCAGAAGATGAAGCACAAGAAATATTTGACAATTGGGATATTAGTGCTCAAGCTAATTCAGATAAAATTAGCATAAGATCTAGTTCAAGTAATTTTGGTAATGAATACTTCTTTATCAATAGTGATAAGTATGTCGGTAATGTTATTGTTGATGTACCCGAAATTAGTGCTAGAGTAATCGATATGATTGATTCTATTCATTTTATTTTACCTGAGTTTGAAAATTTCCCTGACATTGAGTTTGAAATGAATCAAAATTTTCAATTTTCCGGTGACTCTATAGCCTTTGACTATGAAGAGTTTCAGAAAAACACTGAATATTTAGTAGAATGGCAAGAAGAGAATAAAGAACAAATGAAAATTATCAAAAGAGAGCTCAAAGAGAATCAGGTAGAAATGGCCAGACAGCAAAAGCAAATGCAGCGAGAGATAAAAGAAATGCAAAAAGAGGTGATACAAGAAGCCAGAAATCATGCAAGAGAAGCACAAATGGAAGTAAGAGAAGTACAAAGGCATGCAAGAGAAGAACACGCCAGAGTTACTTCAGAGAGCGCCAGAGTGAGGGAATATGAAGTGAAGCGTATTATTGAAAACAGACAGAAGGTGAAAATTAAAAAAACCCTTCGCATAAAAGTTCCACGAAATGCTAAATTAGAAATGGATGTTGATTATTGTAAAATTAGCACTATTAAATAGGAAGAAATAAAAACTCTAAATGAAACATCTAAGATCAAATCTTGGATGTTTTTTTTTGGCTTTCATTGTTGTAATTGTTCTTATATTTGAAGCATTACAAAAATCTATAATTACAAGATCTAATACAATGCAGAATTTGTTCCTATATAATTCACTTACAAATAAGAAAGAGCTGTTTGAACCAGTTAAAGAAGGCTATGTTGGCATGTATGTTTGCGGACCAACAGTTTATAGCAATGTACATCTTGGTAACGTAAGAACTTTTATGTCTTTTGACATGATTTATCGTTATTTATTGCATTTGGGATATAAAGTACGATATGTTAGAAATATAACTGATGCAGGGCATTTGACGGATGATTCTCAAGAGGATAAAATATCAACGAAAGCCCGATTGGAAAAATTGGAGCCGATGGAGATTGTCCAAAAATACACAACGGACTTTCATGAAATCTTACAAAAATTTAATTTTCTTCCTCCAAGTATAGAACCAACCGCTACTGGGCATATCGTCGAACAGATTGAAGCTATTCAAACCATACTTAAAAATGGCTTGGCGTATGAAGTAAATGGTTCCGTATATTTTGATGTGTTGAAGTATAATGAGAAAGAACATTATGGTATTTTATCGAGAAGAAATATAGATGATGCTATTGAAAATACAAGGATACTGGATGGTCAGTCCGATAAAAAAAACCCTCAGGATTTTGCGCTGTGGAAGAAGGCAGAACCTGAGCATATTCAGAGATGGAATTCCCCTTGGGGTATTGGGTTTCCAGGTTGGCATTTAGAATGTACTGTTATGAGTACTAAATATTTAGGTGAAGAATTTGATATTCATGGAGGCGGTATGGATCTAAAATTTCCTCATCATGAATGTGAAATTGCACAGGCTCAGGCTTGTAATCACGTCAATCCGGTAAAGTATTGGTTGCATGGTAATATGCTGACTATGAATGGTAAAAAGATGGCTAAATCAACAGGGAATAATATACTTCCTGAGGAAATTTTTACCGGAGAAAACGGTAATATTTCAAAAGCGTATGCTCCTAGTGTTGCTAGATTTTTTATGATGCAAGCTCATTACAGAAGTATACTTGATTTTTCTGATGATGCAATTTTGGCATCTGAAAAAGGGTATTACAGATTGATGGAAGCCATTGATTTGTCAAAAAAAATACAGGCCACTTCTTCTTCGACGTTAGACGTTGTTTCTTGGAAAAAAAGTTGTTACAAAGCAATGAGTGACGATTTCAACTCTCCCATTTTGATTGCCAATTTGTTTGAGGCAGTAAAATGGATTAATTTGATTAATGATGGAAAAGAATCATTAACAAGTGAGGATCTTTCCACCTTGAAAAGTACGCTAGATGTTTTTGTGTTTGATATTCTCGCTTTAGAAAATACTCAGAAGAGTAACGAGAGCTCTGACCGGGTGGATGGTTTAGTCCAATTATTGATCGAAATGAGAAAGACAGCAAGAGACGATAGAGATTGGGCATTATCTGATAAAATTAGAGATGAGTTATTGGCCCTTGGGGTACAATTAAAAGACGGAAAAGAGGGGACTACTTATTCCCTTAACTAAGATAGTAAACAAATGATCAAGCGAATTTTGACATTTCCATTTCTACTATTGATAAGGTTTTATCAAATTGCGATTTCGCCATATACTCCCGCAAGTTGCCGCTATTCTCCAACTTGTTCTCATTATGCGATCGAAGCCTTGGAGATTCATGGTCTTTTTAAAGGGAGTTGGCTAGCCATTAAAAGGATCTCTAAATGTCATCCTTGGGGTGGGAACGGGTATGATCCTGTACCTGAAAAAAAGGCCCAGAATAAAAAGTAAGGAGGGGAGTTATTATTAATTACTTTCATTTATATTTACCCCATAAAATAAATTATCATGTTGTTTTTAAGTATTGATTGGGATCCAAGCATTGAGTTGTTTAAAATCGGTTCATTTGCAATCAGGTATTACAGTTTGATGTTCGTTATTGCCTTCGTTCTTGGTCTTCAGATCATGAAACGTATTTATAAGAGAGAAGGAATCTCGATTGAAAAACTTGATTCATTATTTATTTATACGGTAGTAGCCACCTTATTGGGTGCAAGAATTGGACATTTTTTATTTTATGACACCGCTTTTTTATTGTCTAACCCTTTAGAGGTTCTTTTACCTGTTAGGTTTAATCCTTTTCAGTTTACTGGGTACCAAGGTTTAGCCAGTCACGGAGCTGCCATAGGGATTATTATTGCGATGTATTTTTATTCCAAAAAAGTTATTCAAAAGCCCATGTTATGGGTTTTAGATCGTATTGTTATTCCGGTAGCAAGTGGTGCAGTCTTTGTAAGAATTGGTAACTTAATGAATTCAGAAATTATTGGAAAACCAACTGGATCTGACTATGGTTTTATATTCAAACAACTTGGTGAGGATTTTCCAAGACATCCTACACAATTGTATGAGTCGTTTGGCTATTTAATAACCTTCATTGTTCTTTGGTTTGTTTATTGGAAAACAGATAAAAGAGAAAAACAGGGTTATATATTTGGCTTGTTTATGGTGTTTTTATGGTCAGTAAGACTGATTGTTGAATTCTTTAAGGAGGCTCAGGTAGATCAAAGAGGAGATTGGGACCTTAATACAGGACAGCTGTTAAGTATACCTATGATCTTAGTCGGTTTTTATTTTATGTTTAGAAAAACGAAGAAATAAAACTAGATTTCCCTTTTCTTATCATAAGGAATATTTTCTAAAATATGCTCCACAACTTCGGTTCGGGCATCGGTCTTTCTATTGGCTTTGATTACTTTAAAAGGGATGCCTGCATTCTTGGTGTTTTCAAACATTTTGTTTTTGTAAAAAGTATATGAATCCCATAAACCCTGGGCTTTTTCATCCACCTTACTCATTTTCCATTGTTTTAACGGATTATTTCTAA
>CAYMKR010000183.1:0-5029 GCA_964390865.1 uncultured Flavobacteriaceae bacterium
TGATGACCTTGGTAAAATACAATATGAACATTAAACATGTGTTACTCAATAATTCAGAAATAGGAAAAATTTCTAAAGAGCAAAAAGCTGCAGAATTAGACGTTTGGAAAACCTCTTTGCATAATGCAAATTTTTCGAAATATGCTGAGAATTGCGGTGCTCTGGGAATTAGAGTCACTAAAAAAGAAGAGTTGCTGCCAGCTTTAGAACAATTAAATGCACACAATGGTCCAGCATTATTAGAAATAATTACAGACGCCACATTAATATAAATTAAATGATACACTCCGTGTATTTAAAATAAATATAAAATATTGATAATCAGTTATTAAATATACTGGTTCAATTTCTGGAAGTACCACTTTTAAACCCTTAGTTCATTTGTTGGATTAAGGGTTTTTTCTTGTTTATTAAATAATCTAAAATATTGATTGTCAAATAAATAGATTAAAATCGTATGATATCAATTATTTAGTTTGGCTATAGTATAAGCCGCTACTTTTCCATAGACAAATGATCGATCCGTTGTTTGCAAATTCCTTGTCAGGGATTCATCTTTGACAATCAAGTCTCTAAGCGATTCGGGCACTTCCCTAGGAATCATAAGATTTCTGAAAATCAATCGAGCACCGGGTCTTGCAGTTCTATAGACTGATTTAAAAAGTCGTTCTGTCTCCGATTCGCTCATAAGCTCACAGATATTAGACAATGCAAAACAGTCAATACTTGCGTTTGGCATTTTATCGATCCAATTCTGTGCCTCTATAGTGTGTATGCTTACCCGTTCCAGTCTAGGTTTTATGTTATTGAAGGGCGTTTCCTTCAGGTACTCGGGAACCTCCTCAAGATTTGCATATTTTCCCCGGGCATACAATGACAAAAAGTAGTTGTTTTTGATGGGCATATCCCTAAATGCATTTTTTGCCCGGTTATAAAAACTCTCGGCATAAGAGGAACTACCATCGTCAAAATGAAAATAATCGACTGAAAGTCCTTTTCGGGCTAGAATATGTTTGTTGAACAACAACTTATAAATGGCCCTATAGCGGCTTGTGTTCCAAATGTTATCGTAATATTTCTTTTGGGACTCCAGGGATTTATCTTCAAATAAGCCGTCAATTCTATCCTTACCCTGAAGTATTTTAAGAAATTTTCCAGCAAATTTCACAAATTTATCGTACTTGCCATTCATTAAAAACCCTTTTTGAAGTATTTTTTGGTTCTTTTTCCAAAAATGTAGGGCATCCAGACTAAGATAGGTATGGAATTTTTCAAATAGTAAGAATCTATTTTGATATTCTTTTAATCCAGAAAAACACAAAAACTCTTCAAACGACAAATACTTCATGGCACAGATTTTTAATTCGAGCAAAAAAGATTGTGCTGCATTAATATCAATGCTATGGATTTCCTTTGGGTCGAACTGAAGAAAGCCAAGCACATTGCACCCTCCTGATGTAATAGCCATAACGACATCATTCGATTTGATTTTCAGCGCCCTGTGGTCACATATCGGATCTTCCCAGTTTTGGCTGAATACTAATTTTGTCAACTGTACCTGGTCTTTGATTTTTTTCATATTACCTAGTCTTTTTTAATGGTTTCCAGCAATCCATTAGAATTGTAAAATGGTGCAAGTTCAATCTCGTGCTTTAGACTTAATTCGTACATCAGATCAATTTTCTCAGGACTAATGTTCCCTTTGCCGATGGAATAGTTTTCCCTAATATCCTCAAAAGCCATTAAGATAATTTCTATGATACAACCATGTCCTATATGTGGGACTGGATACCGATAAAACTGAGAGGTATAATCCGGATTGAAAAAATAACCATGCTTAAGCTGTCCCATTCCGCCATGAAAAAGAAAAACTCCAGGTTGTTGTTCCACCTTATCCTCTAAATTCTTTGGATAACCCGCATCACAAATGATTACTTTCTGCTTGAGGTTTTTAATTCTGATTTCACTAGAGCTGGCGACACTAATAATCAAATCTGCCTCAGGGGCGAGTTCTGCCAGGTCCTTTGCGTACTTTACGTCATGACCTTCATTCAAAAGTTTTTGTCCAAATGTCTTTAGACGGCTCATATTTCTGGCACATAGCAGCAGACGGTTTACCTTTCCTTTTAAATAATTGACACAGGCCATTCCAATATCCCCAGTTGCACCTATTACAAGTAAATTAGATTGAGACATATTCATTCGTTGCTTACGAGCTGCTTTTTCAATACCCTTTACCACATAGGCAGATGTTAGCGAGTTCCCTGTGGTCAGCACCATATTATAACCTTCAAAATATTTAAAATTGCCTTCTAGCAACAAGGAAGTAAATCCTCCAAGGATAGCCATTTTTATATTTAAATTATGGGCCACTTTAACTGCATCCTTTACTTTCTGAATATTGGTTCTAAGATTTTGCGCATTTAGTTTGTCCGGATCGATAAACGTATCGATATACAAGCCGTTTGTCTCGATACCCGTTGGGGATTTGACATGCATTTTAAAGATTCCCCTTGGCGGAATATAATCGTAAATTCCTTTAATTTTGCTTATGGGCAATTCTTCGAGTTCTGAAGTGCGCATGACGTTGATTAAAGACTGGATGTTTGGCCAACTATCTTGATGCCCAATTACAGCAAAATCTAGGCTGGGAGTTTGGCGATCCATACAATTGATTTTTCACCCTCAATTCCAATAGTATCTAAGGCCTTTGCGTAAAGGGCCAACGCATTGCCGCGTAAGCTATCGACATTTAAATTAACATGGTGCAGGGAGTTTTTCATACAATCTCCGTTGCATACCCCACAATGCCCTTTAAGATCTGTTCTGGCTGAAAACTCCGATAGGATGGTCATACAGTTAAAATGAATCTCTTCAAATTTTTTTATAAACGTATCAGGATCTTTTCGCAATTCCTCTTGTAAAAGCTCCACGGAATGGTCCATATGCTCTTTTTCCTCTTCCGCAATTGAAAGAAATAGTTTTTTGGATTCACCTCCAAGTGCTTTACCAGCATCCGTATACATCGATATAGCAAATGCCTCAAGCATAACTTCTTGTATGATAATACAGGCTATAAAATCTTTTTGAGCCGCATAATTTAGAAATTGCTCCCTAATCCTATACCAATAGGAACCTTTCAAGTTAATGTTGACATTGAGACCAAGTTTTTTTGCATACGTCATAAAGCCCTCAGCATGCTTTCTTTCGCTATCTGCATGTTCCACAGCTTCCATTTTTTCATGTGGATCATCAATTGTTTCTGCCAATGAAGCAAAGTTGCTCATTCCAATCAGTTCACCCGTAATGGCTTGCGAATAAATATCAGAAATGACATTAAAAACTTCAATACTTTTGAACTCTTTTTCTAATGTTTCCATAAAGTTAAATTTTAATGATAAAGTTATTATACAGTTGAAAAATCTTTGTACGGTATGCCTTTTTTGATTAAATCCATCAGATTTTTGTTATTCTTCATTGTGACGAGCATACCTATGGAATGAAACGTCATCCGAAAAAATTTAGGTAATCTTTTTCTCAAAGAATCTTTTTCATGCAAACCAAGGGAAACAAATGAATAGGACTTTAAATAAACTTCATTTTGAGCTTGCCGAATTAGAGATTTTATAAGTCTTTTGTCTTCGTTTTTTACAGCTAGGTATTTAATAAACAACATTTTAATAGGTTGGTTAACACTTGGTAACTGGTTAGTACCCATTACGGTTCTTATTAAATTTATGGCAGATATAGACAATTTGAAATACCATGGTAATTTTAATACGACATATTGCTTACACCTGTTATAATCGGCTATGCACATCACTGCCTCCAAATTACCATTGACTTCAATCGTGTAGATAGAAGTGTTTTTAAGCTGCTCGAAATCCAAAACCGGCGCCAATTGATAGTTCCCATGGTGCTCATTTAAAAAATCAACTATAGTCTGATTTACTTTTGTCTTAACAACATGAAACTCATTGTTGGTTTTCTTTTTGGATCCCAAAAATTGATAAATGTTGAAAACCCCAATATTCTCAAAATCTGGATAATTGTTACGATTACTAAAAAAGACAAAGGGCCTTTTGTTTCCTTTTGAGACATTCAAGAATGTAAAATCTGCGTCTTGTTTCTCCAAGTACTCGGCCGCTGCGTTTGTCATTTGGAGACCTACCCCTTTATTTCTATGAGAATATTCTACGCGAAAGTCACTTATGTAAAATAGTTTACAGGGCTTTTTATTGATGAATACAGTTTCATGCGTTACACAAATTGAGCCTATTATTTTATCATCCTTTTCGGCAACGATGACTTGACTTACACCTCTTTGCTTAACAAGATTAAAAAAAGAAGGTTGTCTATTAGTCATTAATTGTATTATACCAGGCATATCGGCTGAGGAAGTGAGTTTCAACAAAGAATGATCATCTTTAAGAGTAGCTTCACGATAACTCGGCATTTTTCGCGGTTTTATATATTCGTAATGGTCAATCCATCTAATTGAATAAGCACATTAATCAAATTTTTGACCTCTTTTTTAAATTTAGTTAGAGTCTCAACCTCAGTAAGATAGGATAATTATTTCAAAAATAAAAGGATTAATTCAATTTTTGACGTTCAAATAGAGAGCAGAATTGATTATTTCTTAAATCCGTTAAGTAATATAAAACCTGATTTTTCTATGACGGATGTAGCGCTGCTAAAAGATGGCGGTTTTGTTTTAATTGAATAATACACGGTGCGTATCTAAATTATTTTTGATGATTCTCATATTGGTTTCATACATAAGCAAAATAGCCAAATCCATAAATGGACCGAGTTCTATTATTACATAATTCTAATCCCCATACTATTTTATGACGCTCATGGCCAAATAGTCACGTTCCTGTATTTTGCCTTTTTAAATTGCGAAGTATACCTTTACTTTGTTGAGTAATGGATGTATTAGAAAAAAAAGTAAATCATAAGATTATTTCTCTTTATTGGAAATGTCAATTAATAGGATGGAGTATAGTTTCTATTTATTGGGCGT
>CAYMKR010000184.1:0-5025 GCA_964390865.1 uncultured Flavobacteriaceae bacterium
CATTGAATGCTGAGGCGATTTTGGCCCGGCCTTCAGCATCAGCATATAAAATACGAGCTTGTGAACCAACGACCAATTTATTTTCTTTGGCATTCTTAATCCAAATGATGTTATCATTCATCTGAAGTCGTATCTCTTCAGGAGCAGTTTTTTGAATTTTGGAAAGGACATCTATGGCAATTTGATCGGATGTATCCAGATCTTCAGGTTTTCCAGATGTACAAACCCATCTAAAAGGTCCAAAACCATAATCAAAACACATGGGCCCGAGGATGTCCTGAACATATGTTGGGTATTTAAATGTGCCAGGCTCGTCTCCCATAACATCTGCACCTGCTCGTGAGGCTTCAAGGAGGAAGGCATTACCATAATCAAAGAAATAAGTTCCCTTTTTCGTATGATTATTGATTGATTTAGCCTGTCGTCTAAGTGATTCTTGAACTTTCTCTTTGAATAGGTCGGGATCATTACTAATCAGTTCATTGGCCTGTTCAAAAGAAAGACCTGCTGGATAATAACCTCCTGACCAAGGGTTATGCAGTGAGGTTTGATCGGAACCTACGTGAATAAAGATATTTTCTTGATCAAATCTTTCCCAAACATCAACAATATTACCATGAAAGGCAATTGATAAAACCTCCTCATCATTTTGAGCTTGCCTTACCCTTTTGACCAAGTCATCCATGTCTTTAATCAAAATACTAGCCCATCCTTGTTCATGTCTTTTTACAGCGGCTTTTTCATTCACTTCAGCACAAACGGTAATACATTGAGCTATATCACCTGCTTTAGGTTGTGCGCCGCTCATTCCTCCCAATCCAGAGGTTAAAAATATTTTACCTTTTGAATTCTCACCTTTTTTAAGGATTTTTCTAAAGGCATTCATCAAAGTAATAGTGGTTCCATGAACAATTCCTTGAGGCCCAATATACATAAAGGAGCCTGCTGTCATTTGCCCATATTGTGTTACTCCCAGTGCATTAAATTTTTCTAAATCATCCGGTTTGGAGTAGTTGGGAATCATCATTCCATTGGTTACAATTACCCTTGGCGCACCTTCACTCGAAGGGAATAAACCCATTGGATGTCCGGAATACATATGAAGGGTTTGCTGATCGGTCATTTCAGACAAGTATTTCATAGTTAGTAAATATTGCCCCCAATTTTGAAAAACGGCACCGTTTCCACCATAAGTAATTAATTCTTCAGGATGCTGTGCAACAGCTGGATCCAGATTGTTTTGAATCATTAACATGATTGCAGCCGCTTTCGTGCTTTTCGCCGGATATGCTTCAATAGGACGAGCAAATAATTTATATGAAGGTTTAAAACGATGCATATAAATACGGCCTAATGAATTTAATTCATTCAGAAATTCTTGAGCCAGCTCTTCATGCCATTTCTTTGGAAAATATCGTAAAGCATTTCTTATGGCCAATTTTTTTTCAGCCTTATTAAGGATGTCCTTCCTTTTTGGAGCCTGATTAACTCCTTTTGGATAGGGCTTTTTCTCGGGAAGTTGGTCTGGGATGCCTTGTTGAATTTCCTGTTGAAAATCTAAATTGTGTTTTGTACTTATCATCGTAATTCGATTAATATGTTTCAAATAAATTATCGTACTCGCTATAGGAATCACTATGAAATGATACCGTAGACAAAAGCTCTCTTTCTTTGATTATTTGAATAGCTTTTTCAATGTCTAAGGAGAATATTCTGTCCTCTTCCGCAAAAGTTATTTTTTCTCTGATTCTATTATGTACATCATCTAGAACTTCACTTGATTTCAAAGGTTTTCTAAAATCAAGTGCCTGAGCAGCACATAATAATTCAATCGCAAGGATTTTTTCAAGATTGTCAATGACACGTAAAGCCTTTCTACCGCCAATGGATCCCATGCTAACGTGATCCTCTTGACCTAGGGAGGTCGGAATGCTATCAGCACTAGAGGGGAAGCATAATCCTTTATTTTCACTCACAAGAGCAGCAGATGTATATTGAAGTATCATAAAGCCTGAATTTAACCCAGTATCCTTCATAAGTAACCTTGGGGTACCTTCGTATTTCCCTTCGAGTGAGAGGTAAGTTCTTCGATCAGAGATGCTGCCTAATTCAGCTGCAGCCAAACAGGCATAATCCAGAGGTAATGCCAAAGGTTGTCCATGAAAACTTCCTCCACTGATGATGAGTTGATCAGAAATGATTACCGGGTTGTCTGTAACAGAATTCAATTCAATTTCTACACTCTCCTTTAGATGCAGCCATGCACTTCTTGAGCTCCCGTGAACTTGAGGCATACATCTCAAAGAATATGGATCTTGTACTTTTCCGCAATATAAATGTGATTTACCTATTTCTGAGCCCTGAAGAAACTGAGTGATTCGTTTTGCTACGTGCATGTTTCCTTTATAAGGTCTTGTTTGGTGAAGTGCCTCGTGAAATGGCATTTGCGAGCCCATTAGTCCCTCTATCATTAAACTCCCGATAAGATCGGCATGAGAAAGGCAATTGTATAATTTATCAACACACATCACAGCATGGGCAAGAATGAATTGAGTTCCATTGATCAATGCCAATCCAGCTTTTGGATGCAAATGAAGAGCCTTTAGGCCTTCTTTTTTCAATACTTTTTTTGTTTTTCTTATCTTGTTTTTATAAAATACTTTTCCTTCACCTATCAAGGGAAGAAATAGATGAGATAATGGAGCAAGATCTCCAGAAGCGCCTACCGAGCCCTGCTCGGGAACAATCGGGATGACATCATTTTCGATATGCCATTGAATTCGTTCCAACACCACCATTGATATCCCAGAAAATCCTTGAGACAAGGAATGCATTTTTAAAATCAGCATGAGTTTGGCAAGGTCTTTATCAATAGAAGCCCCTACGCCAACTGAATGACTCAGAAGTATCTTCCTTTGTAATTCTGTAGTGTCGTCCTTTGAGATGATCGTGTCACAAAGAGGACCAAAACCAGTATTTATTCCATAAACAGCCTTTTCCTTTTTGGCTGTTTCCAAAACTATCTCATGAGATCTATTGATTCTGTCTTTAGTTTCGTTTGATATAGTTGCCTTCAAGTCTCCATTTAACATAGAAATTAATTGGCTTACAGTAAGATGATCCAATCCGTATTTGAACATTTCAATAAATTTGATTTGATCAAATTTACGATTATATTTGATGCTTAATAATACCATTATAATCAATTATTAATAACCATGAGGCATCAAATAGAGTTTAGACACTTACGCTATTTTTTGGCAGTTGCAGAAGAACTTCACTTTAGAAAAGCGGCTGATAAACTTTTTGTTTCTCAACCTGGATTGAGTCGTCAGATAAAACAAATGGAAGAAGAACTGGGCTTTCCATTATTTGAAAGATCAAACAAACGAGTGACTTTGACAAAAGCAGGAAAATATTTAAAAAAGGAAGTAGAACTCATATTTAAGAACGTTGAAGACACTTTTGATCATGCACAGTTAATTCATGAGGGTATGGAGGGTCAAATTAGTTTTGCTTATGTAGGCTCTGCCATGCAAAATGTCATCCCTGAACTTATTCTTAGAATAAGAGAAGATCATCCAAATATACATTATAGTCTTAGAGAAATGGAAAACCCAGAACAAATAGACGCCCTTTTGATGAATGATGTTGACCTTGCTTTTGTAAGGCTTGAAAAAGTGCCAAAAGGACTTGACATAAGGCCAGTGTTTGAAGATACTTTTTCTCTTGTACTTCCTGAAAACTATGAGCTAGAAGATTTAAGTCTACATAGTTTGCTTCAATTTAAAAATGAAGATTTTATTCTTTTTGATCAGTCCTATAGCCCAGCCTATTACGAGCAGGTGATGCAAATTTTTAAGCAAAGCGGATTTCAACCGATAATTTCTCATAGTACGGTGCATGCAAGTACCATCTTTAGGCTCGTCGAAAATAATCTTGGTCTATCAATAGTTCCCAGCTCTTTGAAATTGGGATATGACATGAAAGTAAAATTCATTGAGCTTGACAAAATCCCTCAAAGGACGGTTTTGTCAGTAGCATGGAATAACGCAAACAGAAACCCTATTTTGGGGAAAATACTGTCAAAAGTGCCTAAGGTTTAAGCCATATTAATTGGCTGATCAGATTGGTTTTTTAAAGGACTTTTATATTTTTTAAAGCAGATTATCGTTGAAGTGATAAGTAGTTAATTAGATTTGATAACTCTGAAACAAATATGTTGTAATTCGGCAAATGGATTCATGATAACTACTTTTTCTTTAGTAAATTCGTCACAAAATGTAAATTAATGAATACAAACAAACCAACTTTAGTGGTTCTAGCAGCTGGAATAGGCAGCAGATATGGTGGGTTAAAGCAATTAGATACCTTTACACCAGAGGGAGATACAATCATCGATTTTTCAATTTATGACGCCTTAGAGGCTGGATTTGGGAAATTTGTTTTTATCATCCGAAAAAGTATCGAAGCTGAATTTCGCGCAGAGATAGATAAGAAACTTGAAGGCAAAGCTCAAGTGGAATATGTTTTTCAAGAAATTGATAAAGTTCCGGAAAGATATAAAAATAGCGAACGAATTAAGCCTTGGGGAACAGGCCATGCCATGTTAATGGCCAAAGATGCCGTCCAAGAAAATTTTGCCATTATCAACGCTGATGATTTTTATGGAAGAGACGCCTTTATTTCAATGGCTAAATATTTAAAATCGATTGATAAGAATTCTTTTGATTTTAGCATGATGGCTTACTTGTTAAAAAACACTGTGTCTGAAAATGGCTTTGTTTCAAGAGGAGAGTGCCAGGTAAACGAGCAAGGATACCTTACTAATGTTGTTGAAAGAACTCATATTGAAACAATTGATGGAGCATTGGTGCGCAAAGATGAGGGCGGAAACTTAATTCCTATTGATGGGGATACTGTTGTCTCAATGAACTTTTGGGGATTTACGCCAAGATGTTTTGAGTATACAGAATCGTTGTTTGATTCCTTTCTGGAAGAGAATGAAGAAAATTTGAAGGCTGA
>CAYMKR010000185.1:0-5011 GCA_964390865.1 uncultured Flavobacteriaceae bacterium
ACTGTTCTAAGAACTGAATTTTGGCCAATTTTTCATCATAAATATCTAGTCGATGCGTTGTTAGACTCAACCACCCAGTTGGTATATTTTCTAATACATCTTTAATGTAATTTATCATTTTATTATCTTCCATAACTTTCACCTTTAGACAGGTTGAAAATATACATTAATTAGATTTGATTTAAAGTGTTACAAGACGTTTTTGTTACATTGTACCTAACTCCATATACATAATCAAAATACCTTTATGAAGGGATTCAAATTTGCAGGTCAATTTATCAAAAATTTAAAGAAACTGTAGGCACATAATACCCCTATTACATTTGCAATAATATCATAAATATCAAAAGTTTTACTTCCCGTAAAAAACGGAAAGAATTCCTCAATTGTTAGAAATAAAAAAATTAAAAAACCAAAAAATAACAATAAATAATTAATATTTTGTGTGCCATTTTCAGTAACGATTTTTTTTATAAAGGAGCCTAATACTATTATATAAATAACAAAAGAACCTGTAAAGTTAGGCAAGGAGCCTAAAACAGGATGTATAAATTGTAAATGTTTAAATTGAGGTCTCAAATATTCTCCATTAATAATTGTTAAAATGATTAATAGGAATACAACTATGGTTATTATAAAATTGAGTCTAAATATACTTTTGCTCATAAAATTTAATTTAAAAAATAAACTTGCTTTTTGTCAAAAAAAAAATTGACAGGAGTACTAGTATTCCTGTCAACCTTCAAATTAGATATTTTTATTCTTGAGCCCTATAAAAACCTGCCCTAATATCAATCCAATTGTCCCAATGCCAAAAAGCAACAGCTCCTATTGCTCTTACAGCAGCAATATATCCTCCACTAATTCTTTGAGTTTCTATAGTATTCAACTCTTCAACTCCATAATTTTCTAAATTTTTCATAATATTAGTTTTTAAGAAATTCCATATTGTGATTGTACTCCGCCTCCTCTATGATGATATCTAGCTATTGTACCATAACACCACCCAACAAATTCTGCAAACTGACTACCACCATCAGTTTCTATAATTTCTTTAGCATTCAATTCTTGTACTCCGTAATTTTCTAAATTTTTCATTTTTTAAAATTTATAGTTAAACAATTATTTGTATCAAAAACTTAAAATTGCGCAATGATTTGTATTTGATCTTACTAAAATAGTTTCCTCCACTCTAATTGCATTGGAGTAGGGTGATTTTTTATAGAACCGCCCACAATTTTTATTTTTTCTGTAGTTGTTATTAATTGAACTGAATAAACAATCTCTAAGTCACAGTAATCATTATAAATGTAGCTTTTCAATTTTCTTGAATACAAAATTGGAAACCCAGTTATTTTTAAATCATCTAAAATATTATAGAGTTGGCTTTCACTAATGTTTAATTTTTGCGCAAAATTATTAGGAGAACCTGTGTTGCAAACTTTAATGTATTGATGAATCTTTTTTAATCGTTCTAATTGTTGAATTGTTTTCATTTTTTTTAGTATTTAGATTTGAGTATCAAGATTTGGAATTTGTTGTTGCCACAGGTTATAATAGTTTTCAGAAGTACTGTTTAATGAAGATGTAGCTTCACCCAATACTAAAATTTCAGACTTTTTGTATAAAGCACTTGCAATGGCTATACGCTGTTTTTGTCGACCAGATAGGGAAGCTATGTTTTTACCTAAATAGGTATTAAACCGATTATGAAGCGCACTAATAGAAGCTAAACAGGCAGCTCCACAATCGGTAATGTCGTGTTGTTTTATTGCTAGTTTTTTCAGTTAGTTCAAATAGGGCATTAAAGTCATTACCTTTATTAAATAACTTTTAAAATTATTTTTAATGTTAGATCGTTTTGTCAATTTTACAGCGAATTTCCAAAGTTAGAGTTTCATTAATAAGTTCAATACCTTTTCCAATCTCCCAAATTTTTCCTGTGGCAAGTCCCAATTGATTGTAGTTAAATGCGTCTAGTTGAAATTTAACATTGTAATTATGGTTTATTAAACCAATATCAATAGAAGAAACGTAACATTCAGCAATTAAATTACCATCAGGTGAAATTTCAGCTAAAGGAATTCTTGCAACAGCTTAATATGTGGTTTTCTTTTCAAAATGGAGTTCCATGGATCACTGCTAAGTATTACTGGTTATTCGAAAAAGAAATGAAATGAAAAAAGTTTATACAATTGAAAATTGTAGCTTTTACTCAGAATTTTGAAGTCTAAGGATCACTGCTAAGTAATCCAAAAAACACTCACAAGACATAAAATTTTTTGATTTTCAAAGCGGAGCTTTGTCAGGATGCTGATCATTTCATTTAGCCTTATCTGATATTTCCTTTTCTAATAATATAATTTTTATCAGAAATAGAATCGATAAGAATATAGATACATTACTATTGGTAATGATTTTTATTCTTTCAACAACTCCCCTAATTCATTCATAAGGTCCAACATATCATGCCTAAGATCAAAGAGTTCTTCAATGCTCATTGCTTTAAAAACAGTATTATTTAGCTCCTGAAAGTTGTCGTATAAGTCTATAGTTTCTTGATCCATAAAATAAATAACGAATATTTTTAATAAATAGTTTATTAAAAAATTCAATGTGTTCAGGAGTATCGAACTATACCAACACCTTCGGCATGAATCTAGCAACAGAAAACTAGATTAAAAAAGTCATAGGAATCATTTCCCGACAGCGATCATAAATCTTTTAGGTTTTTCTTCAGACCCAAACTTTTGTTCTCATCTGAGTCGAACCGATTTTCAGCATAATTATTTAAATATTCCTCCCAGGAAAAATCATTATACACAAGTTTATACCCGGAAAAATCTTGTTCTAAATACTTTCTCATAATTCTTCTGATTCCCTTAGGGCCATGAAAATCATTTAAAAACCATAAGAATAATCTGCTAATATGTATTTTTTTCTTTTCCTCATTAACTTGACTCTCCTCTTTGATAAAAGAATGAGAGGCAAGCTCGAGCTGCTCTTCTATTTTATCAACGGAATAAAAGGAAATAGGTGGGCAACTCTTTGCTCCGCAGTTTAGCGCAAAATGAATCCTAAAATCTACAATGGTCACCACCCATTTTTTGATCTGTGAAGGGATGAATGGGTTGGGTAAATAGCCTAAAGAATATTTATAACGAAATCGCCTTAAGATGCCGTGTTCAATATCATCAAGACTAATTTGATAACCCGCAACGACCATTTGTCTTGCCGTATAAATTTTTGGCTGCCCAAGATGTTTGTATTTTCTTAAGATTTGAAAAAAGGAGTTGTAAATATTGATCCAGAATGCCATTTTACGTCTGTCATCATAGAGTTCATTTTCTACATGAGACGCACTAAAAACAGCCAATTCCTCCAGATAACCGGCATAGGATTCTTCCTTTTTTACTGCAATGAGTAATTGTTCGGATAACTTATTAAGATTGCTCATCCGACGCTACAAAATTTGGCCATCTATTCATATAGGTAATAAAGGTATCGCTCAAACCCTCATTGCGAAGATGTTCTTTTGACACAGGTGTTTCAAAGGGTATAAAATCTGGATTCTCTAAAACCCTGGCAGGAAAATCATGATGCAGTATCGCAGAGCGACCAATGGTCACAAAATCAACACCCGCATCTAAAACCTGTTGTACTTCCTTACCATTTCTTATTTTACCCGCTACGGTAAGTTTTACTTGTTTTAGATCAAGGCTGGTAAAATGTTCCAGCAAGGTGAGGTTTTGAAAATGAATGTCTTCAGGAAGTTTAAAAGAATCCCATAGAGAGATATCAAGAAAGTCAATTTTACCTTCCTCTATAAGCTGTTTGCACAAGGTTTTTATTTCAGAAAGCTCCATGCCGAATTTTTCAGGTGATAGTCTAACACCGAGTAAGAATTTTTTGCCACAAGCCGCTCTGATACCATTAATTATTTCAAACAGAAGCCTAGATCGATTTCTAAGCGAACCACCATAATCATCAGTTCTTTTGTTGATTTCCTTACTTATAAACTGGGTTAAAATATAGCCATGCGCTCCGTGAACTTCAACCCCGTCATAACCACTTTTTTTTGCCCTGATCGCTGCATTTATAAAATCATCTCGAAGTTGAAAAACTTCTTGTAATGACAGAGCACGTGCTCCTGTTTTTTCATTTGCAGAAGGGCAAACCGGTGCCTGATGAATTATATCTGCAGGAGAACGCATTCCGGCATGATGCAATTGAATAACCGCTAAACTGCCATAAGCCTTAATGCTCGAACTCAACCTTTGATGCCCTATAATATGATCATCATGGAAGATACCCAATTGACCTGAAAAGCCTTTTCCCACTTTTTGAATATGAGAGGCACAGGTCATCACCAGCCCGAATTGCCCTTGGGCCCGCATGGTCAACCAACGAAATTCGTCTTCTGATAATTGACCATCTTCAAAACTTTGCTGATTGGTTAGTGGAGCCAACATAAACCTGTTTTTCATCATACTTCCACATTGAAAATAGAGAGAGGAATCGGGAGAGTTATTCATTATTATACATTAGTTTTTTCTAAAATATTATCAATTTCTTTAGCCAAAGTAAAATCTTTATCGCTTAGCCCATCCACGTCGTGCGTGTTCAGCGCAATAGTTACTTTATTGTAAACATTTTTCCAATTTGGATGATGGCCAGACTTTTCAGCCACCAAAGCGACTGCTGTCATAAAAGAAAAGGCCTCTATAAAATTTTTAAAAAGAATTTCACGATGGATAAATTTCCCCTTTAATAACCAGACAGGGTCGATACTGCTCATCCTGGTTTGAATTTCTTGACTGCTTAATTTCACCATAACCTCTAATAATTTGATCAGAATACTTAACTGGTAAGATCTTCTTATGTTCGAGAACTAAGATAAGGAAAACAGAGGAGGGAGGAATGAAACTTAAACTTCATTCGGAGTTTTTTACTCACCACTCCCAATTGGTAAGAATCTCAACTATGATTATTGATTAATAGACTACTTCGA
>CAYMKR010000186.1:0-5010 GCA_964390865.1 uncultured Flavobacteriaceae bacterium
TTAAGTGTTAATTGTTTTTGATTTCTTCAACAAATTTACGGATTAACGTTACTTCATTTTTATGATATTTGTCATGGTTTACATGCTTATTTACGATAACGTTTTCGCTAATATAGCCAAGAAATGATCTCTTAAAATTAAGGAGAATTCAATGGTGTACAAAAAGATTTTATAAATAATTATTAAAAATTTCACATAATTATGAGTGATTCAGTCTTTTTCTTAAATTCATGAACATAATGGGTTCAATAAAAACGGCGGATGAAGGATGTAGGTTAAAGCCAGTGTTTTATTCAATTATTAACAGTGGATTTGAAAAATGATATAGCACTTATTAACCATCCTAAAATGAAAAACAATCCGCCTATAGGGGTGATAAACCAGATTTGTTTGGCTTGAACAAGGCCTAAAGAGATTGCAAATATGGAGCCTGAGAAAAATAGAATTCCTGTAAAAAAGAATCCTGAGATAATCAATTTTGATTTGTCAGTTATCATTCTTGAATTCCCTATTATGAGTATGGCAAAAACATGATACATCATGTATCTCACGCCAGTTTCAAAACTCTCAAGGGCTTCGGGATCAATTTTTTCTTTAAGTGAATGCGCTCCAAAAGCACCAATTATCACGGTTAATAGTCCTAATAGGGCAGCAATGCCTAAAATTTTGTTGTTCATTTATCTTGCTTTTTGAGTCTTTAAATTTAATTAATAAAGGTGATTTAAATATTGTAATTGATGATTTTAATTTGGATTTTTTTAATTCGTAAATAGAAAAAAATACATGTTTAGAGCAAGAGGCTTCTTCTCATTTTTAATTACATTTGAGGAAATATGAACCCGCTTATGAGAAGTATTTTAATTGTAGGAGCAGGAAGGTCTTCATCGGCTCTGGTAAGGTATCTTTTAGAAAAATCTTTTTTAGAAAAATTAAAGGTAGTTATTGCCGACATTTCAATAGAAAATGCCAAGAAGCTTGTAGAAGGTCATGAAAATGCTGAAATTGTTGAACTGGATATTTTTAATATTGAAGGTAGAAAGGATTTGGTCAATCATGCGGATATTGTGATTTCAATGTTGCCAGCAAGGTTTCATTTGGAAATTGCTAAAGACTGTTTAGAGTTCGGTAAGAGTCTTGTCACAGCCTCTTATATCTCCAAAGAATTAATGGCCTTAGATGATGAGGTAAAAAAGAAAGGGCTGGTATTTATGAATGAAATTGGTCTTGACCCTGGGATTGATCATATGAGCGCCATGCAAGTTATTGACAGGATTAAGGATAAAGGAGGTAAAATGTTACTTTTTGAATCCTTTACGGGAGGCCTTGTTGCTCCTGAAAGTGATGATAATCTCTGGAATTATAAATTCACCTGGAATCCAAGAAATGTTGTGGTTGCTGGTCAAGGTGGTGTAGCTAAATTTATTCAAGAAGGAAAGTATAAATATATTCCATATCATAAATTGTTTAGGAGGACTGAGTTTTTATCAATTGATGGTTATGGAAAATTTGAAGCATTAGCAAACAGAGACTCTCTTAATTACAGAGATATTTATGGTCTTAAAGATATACTAACACTCTATAGAGGCACCATGAGAAGGGTGGGCTTTTCACGAGCATGGAATATTTTTGTTCAGTTAGGTATGACGGATGACAGTTATATTATGGAAGGTTCAGAAAATATGAGTTACAGGGATTTCACAAATTCTTTTTTGCCATACAAACCTCATGATTCGGTGGAACTCAAATTGAGACACTATTTGAAGATTGATCAAGACGACGTAATTTGGGAGAAATTATTGGAACTTGATGTTTTTAATGGAACTAAAACTGTTGGACTTAAAGATGCTACACCAGCTCAGATTTTGCAGAAGATTCTAATGGATAGCTGGACACTTCAAAAGGACGATAAAGATATGATTGTTATGTATCACAAGTTTGGATTTGAAATGGAAGGTAAAAAAAGACAAATAGAATCTAATATGGTTGTTCTAGGAGAGGATCAAACTTATACAGCAATGGCTAAGACGGTTGGCCTTCCTGTAGCTATTGCCACCCTAAGTATTTTGAATGGGAAAATAAAGAGTCCTGGAGTTCAATTGCCAATTAGTCGAGAAGTTTATGAGCCTATTTTGGAGGAATTGAAAAATTATGAACTTATATTTAATGAGAAAGAGGTTTCTTATTTGGGATATAATCCAAACAATTTAGGGACGTGATATCATCAGCAATCTATGGATTAATTCAAAGAAAGGATGTTGATAGAAATATTGTATATTGATTTCTAAATCAATCAACTAACCTTTTTGCTGCTATGAGTTCAATTACAGGAATTATTCTTGCTATTACTTTGTTTATTATCATGGCTGGTATGGGTTTGTCTTTAGCCGTGTCGGATTTTAAACGTATTGTTGATTATCCAAAAGCGGTGATCGTCGGGCTGAGTAGTCAACTAATTCTATTACCCACTATAGCATTTTTTATTGCATATATTTTGGATTTACCACCAGTTGTTGCCATAGGCATAATGCTTATAGCAGCATGTCCGGGGGGAGCCACATCAAATATGATCAGTTATTTGGCAAAAGGAGATCTTGCATTATCAATATCACTAACAGCCATAGCAAGTTTAATGTCATTTGTGACAATTCCTGTTATAATGAACTTGGCTTTTGGTTTTTTCCTAGATGAGTCGCAAGCCATGACTTTGGATTTTATAGCCACTTTACAGCAGTTATTTGTAATCATTATTATACCAGTGTTGATTGGTATGTTTATCAATAAAAAGTACCCTGAATTTGCATTTCGATTTGAAAAACCTGTGAAGAAGGCCTCAATGATTTTATTTATTCTCGTTGTAGCCGGTGTTAGTTATAGCAATAGAAATGAGTTTTTCGAGTATTTTGAACAGACTGGATTACCTTCAATTCTGCTAAATATTAGTACTATGGGAGCTGGGTATTTGTTGGCGATTCTTTTTAGATTGCCAAAAAATCAAGCGATCACGATTTCTATTGAATCTGGAATTCAAAATGGAACCCTGGCAATTACAATTGCAACTTTGCTGCTTCATAAGCCTGAGTATACAATAGTTCCGTTAACTTATAGTTTATTAATGTTTTTTACGGCAGGGCTTGTTATAGCGTTCAGGAAACGATCAAAAGAAATAGATTTATAGCTTAAGATAAAAATCTTTAACCAGATTTTTATAATGATCTGAATATTCATGACGAGAATGTTCTAAAAAGAACTCTTCTTGAATAAGGGGTGTTTCCTGATGTTTTAATTGGATCAGGCTCCTTTTTAATTCAGAATTTAAATTACCACTGTATCTACTGATTTTAGAAGGGAAAAGTTTTATGTTTTTTGCTAAACTTATGAAGTGCTCTTCCTCTTTGTAGGGTATGATAAAAGCTGCAGTTCCTTCAAGGTTCAAGATCTGGCTTATTCCTGATAACAATTCTTTAAATGACAATTCTTCAGTGTGCCTGGCTAGAGCACGTTTTTTATTCAAGTCTTTAAATGTATCATTATAATAAGGGGGATTGCTAACAATCAGGTCATATTTTTCATCCATTGCGCCCACAAATTCCTGTAGAGAAGCATGGTAACAATAGAGTCTGTCAGCCCATTCGCTATTTTCAAAATTTCCAACAGCTTGTTCGAAAGCACCTGCCTCTATTTCTAAGGCATCAATTACTTCCGCTTGGCTGCGCTGAGCAAGTTGAAGGGCAATAATTCCGGTTCCAGTTCCTATGTCTAAGATTGAATTTACATCTTCAGGTATATCAACCCATGCACCTAGCAAAACTCCATCGGTTCCAATTTTCATGGCACAACGATCTTGTTCAACGGTAAATTCTTTGAATTGAAATGCTTTTTTAGACATGCTAATTAGACGCTATTCATATCGATTAAGCCTTCAGGAGTATTTACAAGAACCTTCTTGTTTTTGCGATCAATCTTTTTGATAAAATCATCAACCATTGGGACTAGAATATCATCAGTTTCAGTTTTTATAACAAAAAGAGGTTGTGAAGATGAGTCATTGATAGAGTGAATAAGTCCTATTTCTCCGAAGTTAATATCTTCAAGCATGAATCCAGTTATTTCATGATAATAGAATTTTGTCCCTTCCAATTTAGGAAGTAAATTCATAGGTAAATAGGCATCTTTTTTAAGAAGTTTTTCAGCTTCTTGTTCCGAATAAACATCTTCAAACTGAATTCTTAGTTGGTTGCCTTTTTGAAATAAAACTTTTTCAATGAAATAAGGCACAAGTGTTTTGCCAAAATCTACAAGGATGGCTTCCAGATTTTCATAAATTTCAGGTTGGTCTGTATCCAATTTTAGGACTACTTCTCCTTTGAAACTATACTTTTTGGCAATTATACCGAGATAAAAACAATCCTCTTTTTTCATTTATTTGAAATTCAAATCAGACAAATTTAAAACAAAAAAACCTGATACGTTCATATCAGGTTTTTAATAATATTAGAAAAATATTTTATTTTTCTTCTTCTTTTGCTTCCTTAGCTGCTTCGTCAATAGTTTGAGGAGCCTCATCGACTACTGCTTCTTTAGCTTTAACTGCAGCCTCGGCCGCTGCTTTAGCATCAGCTTTAGCCTTGATCGCTTCATTTTCAATTTCATCAGCTGCTGCCTTTCGACTAGCGTTTACAGCTTTCTCAGCCTCAAAAATTGCAGTTTTTTCATCTTCTTGCGCTTTTGCAAGTTTTCCTTCTTTATCAGAAACTTTTGCTGCCTTTTCTTCTAACCAAGCTTCGTATTTTGATTCAGCCTGTTCTTCAGTTAAAGCACCTTTTTTAACTCCGCCTGCAAGATGGTTCTTTAATAAAGCACCTTTGTAAGATAGAATTGCTCTAGCAGTGTCAGTTGGTTGTGCTCCATTTTGAAGCCATTTAACTGCTCCATCAATGTCTAACTCGATGGTCGCTGGATTTGTGTTAGGATTGTAAGTTCCTAGTTTTTCTAAAGATCTACCATCTCTTT
>CAYMKR010000187.1:0-5001 GCA_964390865.1 uncultured Flavobacteriaceae bacterium
TATTGAAAAGAATCGCAATTCTATATCAAGCTAATCCAGCTCCATCACAGGATGGGGTCATCAAACCTATGAAAAAAGGAGGTTATTCTGATAGTGGTGCCGATCTCGCTTTTGCCTTAAGTAAAACTAAAAACACCATTTTAACACCGGTAAAATCGCCTAGAGAAATCGTGGATATGGATTGGGTTTTTCCAGATACAGAGGACGGAATTAATATGGCTCTTAAACTGAATGCAGAGGTTCTATGGTTAAACACAGTGTTATATAAAGACCATCCCATCCAAAAATTTACTAATAAAGGGATTGAGATTGTTGGTCAAGACCCTGATATGGTTGAGAAATTTGATAATAAATGGACCACTAACAAATTGCTTAGTCGCAATAATATTCCCATTCCTAATGCTTTTATGATTCGCAAAGATGAAACCAATCTCAATCAAATTCCTTTTCCCTTCCCCATGGTACTTAAACCAATAAGAGGCCGAGGAAGTCAAGGGGTTTTGGTCGTTCAAAATAAGAACGAGCTTGAATTAGGCTTAGAGACTCTATTTGCATCAAAGTTATTCGGGACTACTGTTTATGCTGAATCGTATTTATCAGGTGAAGAAATTACCATTACAGTCATGCCACCTGGAAATTATTATATGAACCGTGAAGAGAAAACATGTAAAGAACATTGGTGTTTGCCAGTTGTAGTTCGTTTTAACCATGTAAAGGGTATTGCACCCTATAGTGGTAATGTTGCCGTAATTCATAATTCACGCGTATTAACCCTCTCAGAGCAGGAAGAAGAAAATATCCAAAAGGCCGTTTCAGAATGTATTCAAGCCGCCTCTCTTTTAAAAGTAAAAGCTCCCATTAGAATTGATTGCAGGGCCAACAATTCTGGAAAATACTATTTGTTTGATCTCAACCTTAAACCCAACATGACTGGTGATATCAGAATGGGTAGAAAGGACCAAAATAGTCTAAGTGCCTTAGCTGCATCTGCAATTGGGTGGTCATATAAAGATTTTACAAAGAATATTTTAAATCAAAAATGGTCTTTATAAGCCTATTTGAATTGTCTTTAAGACCAATCTTCATCTTCTAAAACAAAGATTTCACTAACCTCTGTCTCAAAAATATTGGCGAGTTTAAGCGCTAACACCGTGCTAGGAACATATTTACCTAATTCCATTGCGTTGATGGTTTGTCTGCTCACTTTGGCCAATTTAGCCAAATCAGCCTGAGTTATATTTTTTTTGGCCCTTTCTACTTTTATACTATTCTTCATGGCCCATTGTTTTATTTAAAGCATTCACTTGCCAGTTAAACCTAATGATAAAGAAAAGAAGAATGGTAAACATATTGGCGATCATTACCCAAAAAAACGAAATTCCATAGACAAAAAAAATTGAAAACAAGAGAACAGCGTAGTTTACATAGGTTGCCCATACTAAAGAATCCAAACGAATCTTTTCGATAAGTTCATCTTCTTGTTCCTCCTTTGAAAATGCAGCAAAAAGGAAACTAATGATAAGAGCAACAGCAATGAACTCATTTAAAAGATTATTTTCTGTCATGCCAAACGTAAATTTTTCTCCAAAAATCTCGTCTACAAAAATGGCGGGAACTTTAAAATCTAAAAATGCTGGTTCAACATCATAGTTGATCACAAACCAACCAAAGATTAATAATGGAATAATTAAAGCCAATCCAATTCGCTTTAATGGGTGCGGAAATAAGTAATTAAATTTCATACTTTATTATTTAGGATAATCAAATGTATGAATTATTTATCATAATGTAAAACAAACATTACATTTTGTACTAAATTTATGTCTTTTAAAATTATAACTTGTCTTAATCTTCATAAGAAAATCCTTCTTGATTACTTAACTTTGCTGAGATTTAATATCCATTACAATTGAAAGAATGATAGGAAAAACACTGATACATTTTTTGATACTTTGCCTTATAATAGCCTGTAGTTCTGTGCCAATAACTGAAAGAAAGCGTGTTAATATAGTTAATGATTCTGAAATTCTTCCTGCCAGTTTTGCTCAATATGATAGCTTTCTTAAAGAGCATAAGTTGTCAACCAACAAAGAAAAAAGCAAAGAGATTCAAGAAATTGGTGAGAGAATCTCAAAATCTGTTGATCGCTTTATGCGAGGTAATGGCATGACCGAAGAGGCTAATAATTATAAATGGGAATTTAATCTTGTTGAAGATGAGCAAATGAATGCCTGGTGTCTTCCTGGAGGTAAAGTGGTTTTTTATACTGGTATTTTACCTGTTTGTGAAAATACTAACGGAATTGCAGCCGTCATGGGCCATGAAATTGCGCATGCTTTTGCTAAACATGGTCAAGAAAGGATGACCAGTTCTTATGGGCAACAATTGGGCGGTATGGCCGTAGCTTTGGGAACTTCTGGGCAAAACTATGAAACGCAAATGTTATGGAATAGTATTTATGGAATTAGCTCGCAGGTAGGCATGCTTGCCTATAGCAGGACGCATGAAACAGAAGCAGACAAGTTAGGTATGGTGTTTATGATCATGGCCGGATATGACCCTGAAGAAGCCATTGATTTATGGAAAAGAATGAAAGCAGATTCTAAAGGAGGCGCACCACCCGAATTTTTGAGCACCCACCCTTCTCATGACACGAGGATAGCAGATCTTCAAAGATATCTTCCAGTGGCAAGAATGAACGCCAGAGAATATGGAATTGAAAAATAAGCTTGTTCTTATTTTACCCTCTTAAATCGAAATAATTTTAAGATCCAATTTGGTAAGGGGTGGTTTCCTCTTTTTCTAAAATCGATATACCAGCCAAGCTTTTTAACCAAGGGTATCTTATGTGTTTCAACGAATTCAATTAAAGTGCCTTCCGGGGCTTGGATATAAGCAAAATTTCCAGCAGCATCTCCCATATCAAAAGTGTCCATTGCTCGAGCACTATCAACAGTAAATGGGAAACCAAAACTTTTAGCTCTTTCTCTTAGCGCATCCATATCGTTAATATCATAACACAAATGAATAAATCCTGGATCACCCCAAATCCTACCTTCATAGATGTCCTTTGGAGATCCATTTAATACTTGAACCAACTCTATTTCAGATTTACCAAAGAGCGTGCTAAAAGCGCCATTTTTAACATCCGAATGACGCAATAAAACCCTTCTAAACTCTTGATTTCCTCCTGGAATTCCAGAAAGATCTTCAAAAACTCCGGCATCATCATAAACCACCTCATCAAATCCTAAAATATCTCTATAAACTACAAGGCTATCTTCAATATTTTTTACACCTATTACAGTTCCAAAAACCCCTCCATTTACTGATGATTCTTTACTGAAAACAACTGGATGTTCTTTAACCTCCCACACGTTATCATAAGGATCTTTTAAAAAGAAATGTTTGTCACCACTTGGTGATTCAGAAATTTCTCCCAACAAATTTAACCCCGATCCATTATATCTCTCATAAGCAACTTCAATATTATCCGTTTTTAAAACTCCAATATTAATACCTAAATCTCCCAACACAATTGGAATCGTTATCGGACTTGGTTTTTTGTCAGTATGTTGCCAGATTTCAAAACCTCCTCCGCCTTCCATATTTAAAACCAAAATAGCATGTCTTGCCCTAGGTTCTCCCTCAGTATGTGCTAACATTAGTTTTGCAACAGCTTCTTCATCGAACATTAAAATATCCATAGAAAAGTGTTTACGATACCATTTCCATGCCTCATGCACATCTTCTACTCCAACTCCTAACTGTTGTATCCCGTTAATTTTCATAACAATCTATTCTTTTTTATTTGAACTATAAAGGCTGAACTTTGGTTGAAAGATAATAAAACAATCTCGGGAAAAACCTTCTAATCTGAACCATTATTAATTCACTTCCTCCTACTAATATTTCTTTTTTCTCTTTCTCTAATTTTTTCACAATAGTTCTGGATGCCTGTTCTACTGACAAACCTTTTTCTTGTCCTTCATCCATTTTATTATGGGCTTCCCCGTTTTTATCCAAGGCATTCATTGAAATATTTGTTTTAACCCTACCAGGAATAATCATCGAAATTAAGATGTTGTTAGCAACATTTTCAGCTCTTAGGCTTTCGAAAAAACCATGTAAGGCATGTTTAGTTGCCGCATAAGAAGAGCGGTAAGGGAATCCAAATTTTCCTACAATACTACTTGTTACTCCTATTTGACCGCCTCCATTTTTAATCATGACTGGCAATACCCTTTTTGTAAGCTCAATGGTTCCAAAAAAATTAACTTCAAATAGCTTCCGATCAACAGCAATTTCTGTGTCATTTGCATAAGATCGTTGGCTGATACCTCCAAAATGGTACAATCCATCTATATGGGTCTCTGCTTCCAATACAATCCTCGCAGCCTGTTCTATGGAGGCTGGATCACCTAAATCAAAAGGAATTACAGAAGTAGTACTTCCGTTTTTTTGACAAATACTAGCTACTCTTTCTAGGTCCTCCGTATTTCTTGAAGATAGGATTAAGTGACATTTTCTTAATGACAATTCAATAGCAACTCCTCGACCGATGCCCGAAGAGGCTCCAGTAATCCATAATTTTTTTCCGCTGAATTTCATTTAAAAACTTTATCCGAATGGGGTAAAGATAAAGGATAAATTTTGTTTAGTTCAATACTTTTTATTCGACTTCTAATCATTCTGATAAAAATATGTATAGCAAATAGGAGCTAGAATATGATTGATACATAGCGTTAGTAATATAAAAAAACCTTAATTCAACTAAGAATTAAGGTTTTGACTTTCCAAATCATTATTTGTTGTTACGAAACTTGGTATTAGATCATATTTCCTGCAGCTTTAGCTTTAGAATCCATATTACGACCGATAAGTGAGCCGACAACCATTCCACCAATTAAACCTAGGGAAATACCTAAAGAGCGTTCTAAACTGGGTAAAAATACAACTCCAAATAGCAAACCGAATAATAATCCTAAACCGCCATATAAT
>CAYMKR010000188.1:0-4999 GCA_964390865.1 uncultured Flavobacteriaceae bacterium
AGGTTTCTCAACATAAAGCCCGTGGTTCATGTTTTCGAAACGGACCATTTCACTTCGGGGCAACAGTCGGTGCAATTCGTTGGAAATCACATAGAGATATGTGGGAGATAGCTCGCCTGCTATAAGGAGAGCGGGTAGGTCCAAAGTATGAATGGCTGGAGGATCTACTGGCGGAAAACCGTCGCTCATAGAGAACCTCCAAATTTCCAACAGGTTATATCCAGCCTTGTTTTACCTCCGATGGAACTTGTGCCAATGAAAAGTCATCGCCCAATACGCCCCTGAGAAAGTGTTCCAACTCCTGTCAGGCCTTCATCCTTCTATAGAAACTTCCTTTAATCTAGGATCACTTAAAAGTACAAAAATTTCAGCATTAAAGCCGGGTTCAAGAGAGGAGGCCTAGCTGATAACTTCTAGGTCTTTCCTCATTGTTACTATTTTAATATCATAATCAATGCACTATCATAAGTATTACAATTACTATGCAATAGTGATTTCCGGTTCATTTGTATGCCCTAATTCGGTTCGGTTTCAACTCAAGTCGTTATCTTCTTGTAAATAGAAAGAAACCCAATCAAGTTATTTTTTGGCTTCAATCAAGTAATAGATTTGACCACCAATTATTCTACAATTATTTCATCGACAAAGACAAATACACCTGTCTGAGGCACTCTTTGATATTTTGTTTTTATCCGTAAATATTTACAATTTATTGTTTTAAATTTTAATTCAATAATTTGGTTTTGAATCTCTGAACTTGATTCTATAGGAATATTTCGATCTGTATTCCAAACTTTTACTGTTTCAAAATTTTCACCATCCTTAGAAACAGCAATTTCTAATCCTGCAGGGAAATAGATACCTGCCGCAGTTTCTTCAATACAACTATACCCTATTTTTGAAATGTCTATAGGTTGATCAAATTCCATTGTAGCCGTAAAATCAGTACTTAAGGTTCCGAGCCATTTACCATTCCCCCATTTGTCTCCTCCAAAATCAGTATCAACTAAAGTAAATCCTCCTTTTGCGCTATATTTACCTTCCGGCTTTGGATCAAGTATAACTTTTGCACCTCTAGCCTTGTGCAATATGGCTTCCTTAACCTCCGACATTCCCATTGCTTTTCCATCTTTAATCGCAATTGCTTTTATTGTTGCAGACTTATCTAAAAGAAAAGGCTCGGAGTATTTTACCGAAGTTGACATTGAAGGTTCTGAACCATCCACAGAATAATATATATCTGCTATCAATTCTGTTTCCAATGCAACGTTTAATTGTTTAGTTACAGGATTAATATCAAATATGATATCAGGACGAAATGCACTTGGTGCATAATTAATATTGAGTAGCTCGTAACGATTGATCATCTCATCCATTTTAATTCTAAAACGAGACCAATCTTTAGTCCCTTTTGCTTGCCAGGCAATTTCTGCTACTGCTGCCATTCTCGGGATAGTCATGTATTCCACATGTTTGGGGTCGGCCATATATTCGGTCCAAACATTGGCCTGCACTCCGAGTATCAGCTCTATAAATTCTTGTTCCAAGCCTTCAGGAATAGGCTCATAATCATATACTTTTCTTAAAGAAGAGAAGCCTCCAAAAGCCTTCGGCTCATGTTTGCTTAAACTCTGATAATGATCAAAATAGAGATGAGAACCAGTGGTTAAAACAACCGGGTGACCTTTCTTTACATTACTGCTGACTCCCTTTTCTCCACCCCAATACATAATGGTTGCCGATTCTGATAATTCACCTTCCAAAATCTCGTGCCACCCTATTAATTTACGACCATTTGTTTTTAAATATTTATCGAAATGATTAACAAAATGACTCTGCAACTCATTAGGGGTGTAAGCATTTTTTTTCATTAAACGCTGGCAGTTAACACACTTTGTCCAGTTTGATTTTCCAACTTCGTCACCGCCAATGTGAATATATTCGGATGGAAATAAATCCATGACCTCGTTTAAAACATCTTCTAACAATTGATAACTCTTGTCATTACTTGCACAATAAACACCACTATTATTCAATGGATTGTTTTCTGAGTCTTTGCAAATCAAATCAGGGTAGCACTCAAAAACAACTTCAGAATGCCCAGGTAATTCAATTTCAGGCAACACGGTAATATATCGCTCTTTTGCATAGGCTACGACCTCCTTAATTTCTTCTTGCGTATAATAACCTCCATATTTCTGGCGGTCGTCTCCCTCTTTCCAGGCTTCATAATCTTGCCATGGTCTTTTACCTTCCTTTACAACTCTCCACGCGCCAATATCAGTCAATTCTGGGTGGGATTTAATTTCAATACGCCAACCAATTCCATCCACCAAATGCCAATGAAAAACGTTGAGTTTATGCATGGCTAAATAATCGATGTACTTTTTAATAAAATCAAGGGGCATAAAATGCCGTGAAACGTCCAAATGCATTCCTCTCCATTGAAAACGAGGGCTGTCGGAAATCTGTAGAGAAGGGATCGCTATATCCTGAACCGATTGAATTTCTAATTCATTGGGTAATAATTGGCGAATGGTTTCAACGGCATAAAACAATCCTGCAGCATCTCTGGCCCTCACTGTAACCTCATCCTTTGAAATATCCAATAAATAACCCTCGGGTTTAATCGAGTCTAATTCGGAATCATAGATAAAGTTAAAATCACCCTTCCCAACTTTGACTTCTGTTCTTACAAAAATTGGAAGATCTATTTTTAATACCCGTCTTAATGAATTGGCCACAGCAAGCATAGAATCATCCTCAATTACGATTCTTGATTTTTTACTGAGAATAAAGGGTGCTTCCTGTCTTTCTACAATCGAATTTGGTTGTGGAATAATTTGAACCGGTTTAATCTTAATCTCAGGCTGACAACTAAGCAGTATTATCCCAATAAATCCTATAATCAAATGTATTTGTACTTTCCTCATCATATAATTCTTAAATATTTAACTCAAAACTCATTATCCTAAATACCTTGCATTGTGTTTCTAAAGAAATTAGTCACAAATAAAATGTGGTTTTTTTTCTTTAATAAATATATGAAAACTTAAAATACCTTATTGGTTATATGAGAATAGGTTTTATTATTAAACGAGTGGCGGATTTGTGACAGTAAATATGCGTCTACCTGCTTCAATCTATAAATTAGATGAATCAGCATATCCGCTAATTCAATTCTTTCCGCTGTTTGAAGTATTTTTAAAACGGCTTTTTCATCCTCATTTAATTCTACAGTTTTGGCAGTTTGCGCTTCAGGTTTCATTTGGAAAAGAATATATTGAACATCCTGTAGCCCTGATAAATATTGATCTTAACAGTAATTGAAAAAAAATTTATGACAATTACATGACCATAACTGTGATATAATCTGCTAAATTCCATTGATTCAGTATTATGACTTTCTTAAAAATATATCACTGATTAATGCATGATTTTTGAGTCTTAATATAATCAGTTAATATATGCTATGAATTGACCAATTAAATCTAGGTCATCAACATTTTCCCAAAATTATTTGTCAATCTTTCCATTACAGTTATTATCAATTCCATCCCGCTTTTCGGAAGCTTGCGGATTGATTTCCGGATTTGTATCATCACAATCATCACGGTTTGACACATATCCTTCTGGCGATGTGCATGCCTGAAAAGGTTTGGTTAGATCTCCAAATCCATCACCATCTTCATCCTTGTAAAATGTAGCTACATCACAATCTCCAGCCTGGAGGGTCTGATCAACCGCTCTTAACAATGACATTTCATGGACAGTATCTTGAGAGATCTCCCAGAACATTACACCATTAAGTTTTTCTTTTGCCAGTTGTGTTTTATTAACAATTGTAGGAATCCCATTGAAGTATAAACTATCTACCTGATCCATATATGCATGTTCCGGGTTTCCTTTAATTATGTTTCTATAAGTTTTGGATCGGGCTGGATCCGAAAATTCCCATCCGTAAAAGGGCATGCCGAGCACAATTCGATCTGAAGATATTTTTCTTTCCTCAACCCAGAATTTTATGGCTTCCTCTGCATAGGAAAAGGGAGCATGTGGGCCGACATTATTAGGTCTCCATGGTCCGGTTTTATCATATACCATTACATTTATAAAATCATAGGCTTCTAACGATTCCTGGGTTACAGCTTCGTGAAATCCAACAGCTCCCAAAGCACAAGAGATACCCTTACCTTTCGCATGTAATGCATCTCTTAATTCAAGTACAAATGGTGTATACGTATTACCAATATATGGTAATAAATTACCTTCAATATCCACATCAACCCCATCCAAATTGTTCTCCTCTACATAATCTAAAATGGATTTCACAAAGCCTTGCATTTTTTCCGGCTGTAATACGGAATTCCAAACTGTTGTATCTGGTTTTCCCCCACCAGCCAATGAAATAAATACTTTTAGCCCAGCCGCGTGACCTTTTTCAACAGCGGATTTGATATCAGCGTTTCTACTAAATACAAGTTTACCATCTTTGTCTGGATTTGCGAAGGCTAGGTTTAGGTAGGTTAGTTTTTTAAGCTCAAGATTATTAATTTTTTCAAATCCACCTCCACCAAGGTAGCCAACAATTTTAAAATCAGTATCCTCAGTATAAATATCTGGACCGATAGCATATGGTTTTTTATCTTTTTTTTCACATGAGATAAGTCCAATGAAAAGAATAATAATTAACGCCAATCCAGAAAAATGGTAATATTTTGAGGTTTTCATTATTGAAAATTTTAAACTATGATGTTAAATTTAAGCATTTAACTTAATTGCTCATATATCTATTTTTAAGAAATCTCTTAAATTATTCAAAAATTGATAGGGTGTATTTTTGTTAAGGTAGGAATTCAACTTCTTTAATCGTTTCCCTAATCCTTTTACCATTATGATAGAAATTCAATTGATAACGATATGTTCTATTCTTCTTAGAGACTATTATTTTCTTTTTCTGAAGATTTAAATAATCCAAAGTTAGAAATTGCCACTGTAT
>CAYMKR010000189.1:0-4979 GCA_964390865.1 uncultured Flavobacteriaceae bacterium
ATGACTTTCCTTTAGAAAAACAAGTTGCTGCTGCTTGTGAAATATTAGGATTAGACCCTCTTTATGTTGCAAATGAAGGGGTGTTTATAAGTATAGTTGATGAGGAAATTGCAGATGACCTTCTTGATCTTATGAGAAGGGATCCTAAGGGGAAAAATGCCATCTGTGTAGGGCATATAACTCCTGACCATCCTAAAAAGGTTGTTATGCAGAGCTCAATTGGTGGGACGCGAATGGTAAGTCCTTTGATAGGAGAACAATTACCGAGAATTTGTTAGGCTTAAAGGGGTTTTTATTGACCAATAATCCAATAAATACCAATAAGAATGGCAAATACACCACCAGCAAGTCGAATTCCTTTGTATAGGTTTTTGTTGTGTTCGTTTTTGGCAAAAGCGGCAATTTTTCCTACAATCATTGAAAACAAACTCATTGCAAGAATAATTCCAAAAATGAAACCTGTAATATACATACCCGCCATAAAATTATTTTGAAATCCAAGAATGGGAATGAATAATATAAAGTGAGCAATTCCAGCTAAACCATGAAGTACGCCTATTGAGAAGGAAGCAAAAAAACCTTGTTTTTCTTCTGGGGGATGCACATGGTTATGACTTGGATTATGGCTGTGTTCGTGAAGATGCTTATGAATGATTGGCTGGTTTTCACTATGAATATGAAGATGCTTATGTTTAGGATCTGACCAAAATACTTTAATAAATGCCCAAAGACCTATAATTACCAAAACAAAACCAACCAATTGTTCACTATAATTTGATATTTGTTCAATAGGAATGAGCTCTTTGAAGAGTAAAAATAAAAGCCCAATGAGTAGCATTCCAAAAATATGACCCAAACCCCAGAATAATCCAATTTTCCAAGCTTTTCTTTTGGCTTCAATAGCGAACGGTAGAACTGCAGCCACGTGATCCGGCCCCATGATTACATGAAGCATGGATGCCAGTAAACCAGCAAAAAAAGGGAATGTCATGTCAAGGTAAATATTTGATTAATGTAAATACTATAGAGGTTCAAGACATAATTACACTATCAAATTTACAATTAAAATATTGAAAATGAAAGGGAGGAGTTTAGATAATTTGATAATTAAAACAAGTCTAAATTACACAGTTATAAAGAAAATAACTCAAGGCGATATTCAAAAACCTTATACGTGTAAATAGCTAAGAAAATGACGCTAACAAACAGCTTCATGGTGGTTGAAGCAAGAAATCCTACAAAAGACCCAAATGCTGATCGGAGTGCTCTTTTAAGATCTTTAGGATCATGAATAAGCTCCCCGATTAAGGCACCAACAAAAGCGCCAATAACAAAGCCAAATGGAATTGGTAAAAGAAGCCCGATGACCAAACCTATCGTAGCTCCGGTAGCTCCTTTTTTAGATCCACCAAATTTTTTCGCTCCTAAACCAGGTATAATATAATCAAGAGCAAAAATAAGAACAGCTATGCCGAAGGTGATGCCAAGCCAATAATAACTCATTGGAATGGTTTTTGTCAGAAATAGAAGTAGAATGCCAAACCAACCCATAAGCGGCCCAGGTAAAACAGGAAGGACTGACCCAATAATTCCGAGAATAACCAGAATGAAACCAAAAAGAACTAAAATCAAATCCATAGGCGAATGTACTGGAAAGTTTTTGAAAACAATTTTAACCGATTGAACCTTGAAGGCGAGGCCTTAGATTATAGTGTATTAATGATAGTATTAACAATTTACCCAAGTTTTGTACAAAGGAGACGGATTTTCAAAAATATTTGTACATTCACATGGTATAAGCGAATACAATGTTTTTTAGGCTGGTCATCTTCATATCCATAATTATGGTAACGATTTCCTGTGATTTTATATCACCTAAAAAGACGACTCTAAGAAATACAGCTTTTATTGATACAGAAATTGACTTCAATGATGTAGACGTTTACCCACTTTTTATGGATTGCAATAATTGCGACAGCAGTGAAAAACAGAACCTCTGCTTCGAAATGGAATTAATCAGACGATTGCAAAAATTGACTAGTAAAAACTTAATAGATGTATCGGGAAAAGTAAATGATACGATTCTGCTTGATATTCTTGTAAATACCGAAGGTAAAATATCGATTACTAAGATTTATAAGAATGGGAATGTAGCAAAACAAATCCCAGAGCTTGACAGTCTTCTGTATAAAAGTATTGCCTCTCTGCCAGCCGCGGTCCAGCCATCCCTAAAAAGAGGTATTCCTGTAAATTCAATGTTTAAATTACCCATTCTTATTTCAATCAAGGAATAAAGTTTTTATCAATATTTTCTTTCTTTCCAGGTATAATTTTTTTTAAAAGAAAGTACTACTACAAGTACAGTAAAAAAGGGATGAATTATACTATTGAGGAAATAAGATTTCATTTGTTCTTTCTGATCGAAAAAATCAGCGGTTTTATACAAGAGTAAAAAGTCCACATTGAATTTTAATATAAAAAGAAACCCGAAATGCAGCCATGGGATATTTCCGATAATGGCTAAGAACATCCCCAGAAGGAGGCTGAAGTTTGCAAGAAATACCAAAACCCCTACTAATTTGCCAAAAGGGTGGTCAAAAGCTACCGTTTTAGAAGCCCACCTTACCCTTTGCTGCAGTAACTCTCTTAATGTATTTTTCGAACCTGTCAAGACGATTGCATCTTTGGTCTTGATAAATTGAACCTCTTGGGGAAATTTAGCAATCATTTTTTCAAGTAGAAATACGTCATCTCCACTTGCTATATGCTCATTTCCATAATAACCATTAACTTGAATAAAACTTTCCTTTTTATAACACAGATTGGCTCCATTGCATAAAAAAGGTTGGTTGAATTTATTTTTTTTTAAGCCAAAAATTCCCATTGTAGTTCCCTGAAGACTCAAAAAATCTAAGGCCTGAAATTTATGAAGAAATCCAGTTTGGGCTTCATAGCCTACTGGAGCAACTATCATTTTAGACGCTTGTTGCCTGATAAGATTGTCAAAAGAAATCAACCAATTCTTTGGTACTATACAATCAGCGTCAGTAGTTACAATCCATGGATGTAAGGCTAGACTGATTCCTTGATTAATGGCTTCTTTTTTGGGTGATGAACTGCTTCCCGTTTTGTTGATTAAGACAATATTTAATTCAGGGTATTGTTCTTTAAAACTCTCTATAATTTGAATGGAGTCATCATTTGAATCATCATTGATCAAAATAATTTCAAATTGATTTAGCTGGTAATTCAATGCAGAAATACTATTCAAAAGTCTGGGTAAACCGATTTCTTCATTTCTAAATGGAACCAGAATTGAAAAATTAGCTTCAGGGTTGATATTGTCTAACACGGTAGGCTCTAATCTATCAAACCCACTATTGAAATAAAGGATTAAAACAGAATATAAAACACATATGATGAGAAGGGCGAATATCATTTTGAAATCTTGCTTTCATTTAACCTTAACTGCTTACTATTAAATGTCAAAACGTAAAAACTTCCTAATAAAGCGGGAAATGCAAAATTCAGTATCCACATGGAGGCAGTGATACTGAGAATTATAATATCATCCACTCCAAAAAACCGAAATAAAGTCACAGCAACTGATCCCTTTACCAACCAATCGAAAAGTACAAATCCTGGAATTACTGATGAGATCAAATACATTGAGTAGATTATTGGTAAGGCCAATAAATAATCTATTTCTACGCCAAAAAAGATTAGAAAGAAATAGAACTGATGTGAAAAAACAACATATCTGCCAAGCGAAAATAAGAATGCCTTTGTATGTGTTTTTGCCGGGACATGCTTGAATTCAATAAGAAGTTTTTGAATTGAAGTTCTCCATTTTTTATAGATAAAAATCAAGGCCGTCAAGACAAGTAAAATCGAAATCCCAAAGGCTAAAAAAGCTGAAAATTCTATTGGAACGAGGGTAATGGAATTTCGTAAAAAGAATATCCCAATAAGTCCTAGAAGGATGGTAATACACATTTGATAGGCATTACTCATAAAGTTTAGAACTAGTACTTTGGGCCTTTGCTTTTTTTTGAAATAAACAGCCTTTGCACCGTACTCTCCAATCCGGTTAGGGGTCATTAATGAAGCTGTAAGCGATGATAGGCTTTGTTTTGCAGATGTCTTAAATGAGATTTGTTTGATTGTTTCAACTAATGACTGCCATTTTAAAACCTCTAGTACCCAGTTCAAAATTGATAAAAGCAATAAGAAAATAACAAACGAGAACCCTAATGTTCCAAGGGATTCGATTCTTTCAGACCATAAAAATTGATTGAAATTGTCATTGTGTAAAAGCCTATCAGAAATGAGATAATAAGCACCAGCAATGATTATTACTTTAATTAAAAACACTAAACTGGAAAAGTATTTTTGCAAGATATTGTACATTTACACAAAGAAACAAAATATCATTCTGATATTTGCCTCCAACAGTCAAAAGAATCAAAATTGCCAAAAGAGAAGATTATATTAGGTATTGACCCTGGAACCACTATTATGGGCTATGGTATTATTAAGGTTGTAGATAAAGAAATGTCATTCATTCAATTGAATGAGCTCATTTTGACCAAGTACAGTGATCATTATACCAAACTAAAATTGATTTTTGAAAGGACAATCGAACTAATAGATACCCATCATCCAGATGAAATCGCTATTGAAGCACCTTTTTTTGGGAAGAACGTTCAATCTATGTTGAAGTTGGGACGTGCTCAGGGGGTAGCTATGGCGGCCGGATTGTCAAGGGAAGTCAGTATCACCGAATACTCACCGAAAAAAATAAAAATGGCAATTACTGGAAACGGGAATGCATCTAAGGAGCAGGTGGCTAAGATGTTACAGAGTCTTTTAGGATTAAAGGAAATTCCTAAGAATCTTGATGCAACCGACGGGCTGGCAGCTGCCGTTTGTCATTTTTATAATGAAGGTAAGCAAACAACTGGTAAAAATTATTCTGG
>CAYMKR010000190.1:0-4979 GCA_964390865.1 uncultured Flavobacteriaceae bacterium
ACATAAAGAATCCGCATACGTAATTCAGGAAAATCCATTGATTTTTGAAAATAAGACAGAAAAGGATTTTGATTATATAATAACTGTAACTGCTCCGGAGCCAATTAGGATTCAAAGGGTTGTGGAAAGAGATGGTCTAAGTAAGAACCAGGTTCTTGCAAGAATAAAAAACCAACAGGAGGATCAATTGAAAATAAATAATTCTGATTTCGTCATTACAAATGATAATCTGGAAAATACAAAGATTCAAGTTAGGAGAATAAATGACCAGCTTTTGTCTGAAATTCCTTAATAAAATTGAAATCAACTTAAAATTTTGTTAAATTAATCGAAAGTTTCGTTAATATCTGTTAAAAGATTAATTAAAACATAAAGAAACTATAAATTTGTTTTAATGAGTAAACGGATTTTTGTACTTTTAGTGGTCTTGATGGTAATTTCTTTGTTAGGAATTATTACTGTTCAAATATTTTGGATTAGATCATCTATTGAGATGAGAGAGGAACAGTTTTCCACAAGTGTAAAATTTGCACTTGCAAGAGTGTCTGAGAATATTCAGAAAAGAGAATTTAAAGAAAATATATCCCGATATGCACCGCTTATTGATAGTATGCAAAAATCAAAGCAAAGCAATGTCAGGGATTTTGTTTTTCAACAAATTGATACGAGCAGAAATGAAATTTTCACCTTCCGTCAGAGTATACTTGAGAACAATTATAAATCTCAATTTTCACCATTTGAAGCTGACACGGTTAGTTTTAAAACCTTTTTAAGTAGAGAGGAAACGCAGATTGAGAAGATCGAATTCACATCGAAAGATTTTAGTCACTTGTCACCAAAAGATAGAATGGTGAAGGTGGAAAGACTGGATCGCTATGATAAACTTGAGTTGGAGAGTATCTTTAAAAATATTGTGTCAAGGACACCAATTCATGATAGAGTTAGTACTAATGAGATTAGGATGAATCTGGATAATGAATTAAGAGCAAGGAATATTGATACAAAGTTTGAATTTGGTGTATTTAGTGAAGAACTGATTACTAAGGTTAAATCGGACAGGTTCGTCCAAAAAAGAGGGTATACATATAATGTCCCTTTATTTTATACTGATGATAGTATTGACTACGATCTGTTTGTAAGTTTCCCTGAAAAGAAGGAGTACATACTTTCAACCATTTCATGGATCCTTGTTTTATCTGCAGTGTTTATTTTCATTATTATCGTATCATTTGCAAGTGCATTATATCAATTGATAAGGCAAAAACAGATTTCGGCAATAAAAACAGATTTTATAAATAATATGACTCATGAGTTTAAAACGCCTATAGCAACGATAAACCTTGCGATTGATTCTATTCGAAACCCGAAAATTATAGATGACAAGGAGAAGGTGATCAGGTATGCAGAAATGATTCGAGAGGAAAATAAAAGAATGCATGCACAGGTAGAAAATGTATTGAGAATTTCTAAGCTTGAGAAAAATCAACTAGACCTTAGTAAGGATGTTGTGAATTTTCACGACATAATAAAAGATGCAGTTTCACATGTTGACCTAATTATAAAAGATAGAGAAGGTGATATAGAGCAATATTTAAATGCTAAACAAACAGAAATGTTGGCGAGTAAATTTCATATGATGAATGTAATTACCAATATGCTGGACAATGCTATTAAATATTCAGAAGGAGCTCCTAAAATAAAGATTGAGACTGTAAATGCTGGAAACAATGTGGTTTTAAAAATATCTGATAAGGGTATTGGAATGTCAAAAAATGCCCAAAGAAAAGCTTTTAATAAGTTTTATAGAGAACAAACAGGGAATATTCATAATGTAAAAGGACATGGCTTAGGGCTTTCTTATGTAAAAAGTATCGTTGAAAAGCATCATGGCAGCGTTTACGTAGAAAGCGAGAAAGGAAAGGGGAGTACTTTTACAGTTAAATTACCAATAATTTAAATTCATTAACGATGGCAAATAAAAAAATATTACTGGTGGAAGACGATCCGAATTTTGGGACCGTATTGAAAGATTATTTAGGACTAAATGATTACGACGTTCATCACGCTAAGGATGGACTGGATGGACTGATTGCGTTTAAAAATGACGATTTTGACATTTGTATTCTCGATGTAATGATGCCAAAGAAAGATGGGTTTTCTCTGGCAAAGGACATTAGAGCTGTGAATACAGATATTCCGTTATTTTTTTTAACGGCAAAATCAATGAAAGAGGATGTCCTGAAAGGATATCAGGTGGGCGCTGATGACTATTTGAATAAGCCATTTGATTCTGAGATTCTGTTGCATAAAATCAAGGCAATATTACAAAGAAAAGAATCTGATGCAGCAAACGATGATAATCAATTTGAGTTTGAGATTGGTGGGTTTCATTTGAATTCAAAGTTACGTCAATTGACTTTTAACGGCGAAGAACCAAGAAAGCTTTCTCCAAAGGAGAATAAACTTTTGAAGTTATTGGCTATGTATAAGAATGATCTTTTACCGAGAGATTTGGCACTTACAAAGATTTGGAGAGATGATAATTATTTCACCTCGAGAAGTATGGATGTCTATATCGCGAAATTGAGAAAATATCTTAGACCTGACGAGAAAGTTGAAATTGTTAATATTCATGGAGAAGGATTTAGACTTGTTGTAGATTGATGATTTAAATTATATTTTAAAAAGGCTGTATCAGATTGATACAGCCTTTTTTATTTGTAGTTTTGAAAAAAAAGAAGCTCATTTTATTATAATTTTATGTCAAAAATTTTAAGGGTTTATGAAAAGAATCCTGACCCAAGGATTGTGGATCATGCAGTTGAAGTGCTCCGTAAAGGAGGACTTATCATTTACCCTACAGATACTGTTTACGGCTTAGGATGTGATATAACTAAAACAAGAGCCCTTGAGAAAATAGCCAGATTGAAACAGATAAAACTTGAAAAAGCTAATTTTTCCTTTATATGTCACGATCTAAGTAATTTATCTGAATATATCAGGCAAATTGATACCCCAACATATAAGATTCTGAAAAGGGCTTTACCAGGCCCTTATACCTTTATTTTAAAAGGGAATAATAATTTACCAAAGGTGTTTAAGAAAAAAAGCACCGTAGGGATCAGAGTTCCAGATAATAATATCATTAGAACCATTGCTAAGGAACTCGGTAACCCAATAATATCAACATCAATTTATGATGAGGATGACGTGATAGAGTATACCACTGATCCTGAACTTATTTTTGAAAAATGGCGTGACAAGGTCGATCTTGTTCTTGATGGTGGATATGGTGACAATATAGCCTCTACTATAATAGATCTTTCAGAAAGTGAAATAGTTGTTATACGAGAAGGCAAGGGATCTCTGGATATCCTATAAATCATCCTGATGCGATAAAGCAGCATAATTCTTTTTAAGTTTCCTTAAAAAGAATCCATAAATAATTCGGTAAAAAACCCAAAATATAAATAAGGCAAGGCTTAATAGTATAATTGAAATCGTCCAGATTTTAAGCATACTGGTTCCTTCTGAAAGCGTATTTTGGAATTCTACGGACTTGTATACTGAGTGAAATATATTAATTCCTATGATTCCCATAATCGTAAGATTATAATAAATATAGTATTTAACGGTTCTTCTTGTTTTTATAATATTACCTAGAAGTATTTTAACAGTGCTTTCAGCGTTAATATTCTTATAATTTTTGTAAAATATGTAAATAAAGCCAATGATAACCACAAAATGAATCGCTGTGTAAATCATCATACTTTTACTCAATCCATATTGATCATAGAATTGTTTAGTTGCATCAAAATCTGTAAAAAGGAATAACAGATTCGGTAAGATAAATTCTAATAGACTAATAATTAGAATCCACTTTACAATAGAAGATGATTTTTTATGAACCATTTTTTGGATGTCATTCTGAGTATATCTAATTTTAGATTCCCCCTGATTCTTCCATATATTTTTTAAACTTTCAAAATTTTCCATTCTTATGGATTTAATATGTGTTTTAATTTGGTCTTTGTCCTGTTCATCTTAACCCTTGCATTAACTTCACTGATACCAAGTGTTTTAGAAATTTCTTTATAACTTTTATCCTCCAAATACATTAAAGCCAGTGCTTTTTCAATATCATTTAGGCTATATATAGCCTCATATAAAAGTTTTAATTGCTTGTCAGTTGAGTCATCGTAATCGTGATACTCTAATTCTTTAAGGTTGTCGTAAATTTGAGTAGTTTCAATATTTCTTTTGGTCTTTCTAAAAAGCGAAATAGCTGTATTGAACGCTACTCGGTACATCCAAGTACTAAATTTGGATTCACCTCTAAATTTTGGATATGCCTTCCATAGCTGTATAGTGATCTCTTGAAAGAGGTCCTTATGAGCGGCTTCATTATTCGTGTATGACCTGCATACTTTGTGAATAATGTTCTGATGTTGCTCGAGTTCCTGAGCAAATTTTTGTTCCAATTCTTTGGTCACCAATAGTTGATTTACTTATTAGTAGTTCGACTTGATAATTTGTTACGAATTCTTTCAAACAAATTGATTTTGGTTAAACTATATAAAAATGACAATTCATCCTAAAAAAATGACAATTGGGTAAATGTAAATTTTAAATGAGACCATCTCATGCGATATTTGCTTCATCAAACGATAATAATATAATTAGTTAAAACATGATACGAATATTTATAACCGCAGTTCTTTATTTGATTACAATGTTTACACAGGCTCAAGAAAATAAAATGAGTACAAAAAATGGAGCAAATATTTCTTCTATCAATAGTTTAGAAGAAAATTTTGGAAGGAGCTGCGATATGCAGGGTTTTGGTGCATATAGGTTTCAGGATTCAAAATTTGAAGTAAGAGATAAAGACCTTACATTTGAGATAAGATTTTAACAGTAAGCAGAATATTATGAGTAGAAACGGAAAAAATATTTTAATAGTCTTCTTTATAGGAACA
>CAYMKR010000191.1:0-4940 GCA_964390865.1 uncultured Flavobacteriaceae bacterium
ATCATTGCACTAAAAAAGCAATTTAATTGTCAAAACACTTGACAAAGGGTAGTTTGAGATTGTATATTTGCAGGCATTTAATCAAAAAAACAAAATATGAAGTTATCAAATTTCCAATATACCTTACCTGAAGGACTGTTGGCTGAATATCCATCTGAGCATAGAGATGAAGCTAAATTGATGGTTCTTAACAGAAAAGAAGACACTATTGAGCACAAGTCCTTCAAAGACATAGTAAACTATTTTGACACTGACGATATTTTAGTTTTTAACAATACGAAAGTTTTTCCAGCGCGTCTATTCGGGAATAAAGAAAAGACCGGTGCGAGGATTGAGGTGTTTTTATTGAGAGAATTGAATGCAGAAAGCAGGTTGTGGGATGTATTGGTTGATCCTGCTAGAAAAATCAGAATAGGAAATAAATTATTCTTTGGTGAAGATAGTGGATTGGTTGCTGAGGTAATTGACAATACAACGTCAAGAGGGAGAACACTTAGATTTCTTTATGATGGTTCTTACGAAGAATTTAGAAAGAAATTAAATGAAATGGGTGAAACGCCCCTTCCAAAATATATAAAAAGAGACGTAGAAGCTTCTGATGAAGACAGATACCAGACGATTTATGCAAAGCATGAAGGTGCGGTAGCAGCTCCAACTGCAGGGCTTCATTTTTCTAAGCACTTGTTGAAGCGCCTTGAGATAAAAGGAGTGGATTTAAAAGAACTTACGCTTCATGTTGGTTTAGGAACCTTTAACCCTGTTGAGGTTGAGGACCTTTCTAAGCATAGAATGGATTCTGAAGAGGTATTTATTCCTGAGAACACAGCGGATGCAGTAAACAAAGCAATAGATAATAAGAGAAGAGTTTGTGCCGTAGGAACAACGGTAATGCGTTCAATGGAGAGTTCAGTTTCTGCTGACGCACATTTGAAACCTTATGAGGGATGGACGAATAAATTTATTTTTCCTCCATATGAATTCAGTATTGCAAATTGTATGATTACGAATTTTCATACACCAAAATCTACTTTGATGATGATGACTTCAGCATTTGCTGGTCATGATTTATTGAAAAAAGCGTACCAAGAAGCAATAGAAAAAGATTATAAATTCTATTCATATGGTGACGCCATGTTGATCATATAAAATGTAAAAAATGATTTAAAACGTCCGCTCGACCGTCATCAGATTGGTTGTCGGACGTTTTTTTATACCCTATGAGTGAAAAAAAAGACATAAGATCCCTTTCGAAAGAAGACCTCAGAGATTTCTTTGTAGCGCATGAACTAAAAGCCTTTAGAGGAAATCAGGTGTATGAATGGTTATGGCATAAAGGAGCTCATGACTTTGATAGTATGACCAATATATCGAAAGAGACAAGGCAATTTTTACAAGATCATTTTGTAATTAATCATATTGAAGTTGATGACATGCAGCAATCTTCTGATGGTACGATTAAGAATGCCATCAAGTTACATGACGGTCTTATTGTTGAATCTGTTTTTATCCCAACTCCAACCAGAACGACTGCTTGTGTATCTAGTCAGGTGGGTTGCAGTTTGAATTGTACCTTTTGCGCAACAGCCAGATTAAAGAAAATGCGTAATCTGAATCCAGATGAAATTTATGATCAAGTCGTGGCCATTGATAGACAAAGTAGGGCTTACAAAGGGCATAAATTGAACAATATTGTTTTTATGGGAATGGGTGAACCCTTGCTAAATTATAAGAACGTGCTCAAGTCGATTGAAATGATTACTTCAGATGAAGGATTGGGTATGTCACCCCGTAGGATTACCCTATCTACTGTTGGTCTTCATAAAATGATTATGAAATTAGCCGATGACGAAGTCAAATTTAATTTGGCAGTATCCTTGCATTCTGCCATAGATGAGGTCAGGTCAAAAATGATGCCGATCAATGACAAATCTACTTTAGCAGATTTGCTGTCTTCTCTTCAATACTGGTATGCCAAGACAGATAAAGTCATCACTTTTGAATATGTAGTTTGGAAGGGCATCAATGACAAGAAAAAAGATATTGACGCCTTAGTAGCTTATTGTAAAAAAGTCCCGTCTAAAGTTAATCTGATTGAATATAATGCAATTGAGGAGGACGGTTTCGAACAGGCAGACCCTGCAGCGGTAGCTTATTATCAAAGAGAGCTTGAGCGCAACCAAATTACGGTTAATATAAGGCATAGCCGAGGCAAAGACATTGATGCCGCTTGTGGTCAGCTCGCTAATAAAACTACTGCTTAGAATTTAAATTCGACACCTATTGGACAATGGTCACTATGTTTTGCCTCTGGCAGAATAAAAGAGCGCTCAATGTTTCCTTCTAGAGGTTCGCTTGCCATACAATAGTCAATTCTCCATCCTTTGTTATTATTTCTGGAATTGGCCCGATAACTCCACCAGCTATAGTTATGAGGTTCTTTATTAAGAAATCTAAACGTATCTATAAATCCACTATTTATAAAATTATCAATCCATTTTCGTTCCACCGGGAGAAAACCAGAAGTGTTTTTGTTTTGTTTGGGATTATGAATATCCATTTCTTCATGACATATATTGTAATCTCCACAGATCAATAAATTAGGAATATCTTTTTTTAGTTCGTTAACATATTCCTGAAATTCAGCCATGTAGTTAAACTTGAAATCCAATCGGGCATCATTGGTTCCTGAAGGTAAGTATAAACTCATGACAGAGATATCATCAAAATCCAATCGTAAGTTTCTACCTTCAAAGTCCATAGACGCTATACCGGTTCCGTAAGCCACATTATTGGGCTTTGATTTTGACAAAACCGCAACACCACTGTAGCCTTTTTTTTCCGCTGAGAACCAATAGTTATATGAATATCCAATGTCTTCAAATAGTTGAAGATCTAACTGTTCTTTTTGGGCCTTTGTTTCCTGAATACAGATCACATCTGGATTAGCAGCCTTTAACCAGTCTAAAAAACCTTTTTTTATAGCAGCACGAATGCCATTGACATTATATGATATTACTTTCATGGATGTATTTTTGATGCTCGTAAAGATCGTAAAAAAAACGAAACATTGAATCTAGATATCTAAGTAGATATCCCTTAATTTTCTGCGCATTACCTTACCAGAAGCAGTGCGAGGTAAAAGCTCAATTTCAACTAGTTTTTCAACCTTAAAGAGCGGATTCAACCGTTCTCTAATAATAATTTTGGCCTTTTTTAATTTGGCCTCATTTGTTAAATCACTTGGATTTCCAACAGTATAAATAACCAATTGAGAAGGTCCACCATTTTTTGGAGAAATTGCGATTGCAGCGCTTTCTTTTATAAATTCAAGTTGGTTTATTACTTCTTCTATTTGAACTGAACTCACTTTAATCCCACCAAGGTTCATTGCATCATCAGCTCTTCCCTGTGCCCTATAATAGCCATTTTCTAAACAAATTAGTTCATCACCATGTTTTCGAAGTACCTGGTTTTTATAAGTAGGAATACCCTCGTAATATACTTTATGGTGATCCCTGTTTAATAAGGAATTTGAAAGACCCATTATTGGTGGAATCAAGAACATTTCGCCTTGATCGGTAAGATCGCCATTTTCGTCAAGAAGGATAAATTCACCTCCAAGTGCTTGACTAGAAAAAGTACTGGTAATATTTGCTTGAACAACAGTACTTGTAACATAGCCTCCTCCAATTTCTGTTCCTCCACAATACTCGATAATAGGCTTATTATTAGCCAATTGCATTAAATATTTCATTTCCTCTGGGTTTGAAGCCTCACCCGTAGAACTAAAGCACTTGATCTTTGACCAATCAAATTTTTCCATACTTTCACTAAGCTTCCATTGTCTTACAATACTTGGAACAAGCCCAAGCATATTGACATCAGAATTTTGAACAAAAGCCCCAAATTCACTACCCATCGGGGCTCCATAATACAAGGCAATAGTTGCCTTGTTGATAAGACTAGCAAAAATGAGCCATGGCCCCATCATCCATCCCAAATTCGTCGGCCAACAGACCACATCATTTTTTTGGATATTATGGTGATAATAACCATCCGAAGCACATTTTATAGGCGTATTATGGGTCCAGGGAATGGCTTTAGGTTCTCCGGTAGTTCCCGAAGAAAAAAGAATAGTGATAGTATCTTCAGGATTTTGAATTCTGGTTTGAAATTCATCATTATCTGAAAGAAAATCATTAAAAAAAACATCTCCAGTTCTGAGTTTAAGATGATCACTATCCTCGCTAATCACTATAGTTGAGGGAGCTTCAGCCTTTAGAATTTTTTCATAAAGAGGGAGTTTTTTTCCAGCTCTGTTTATCACATCCTGGGTAAAAACTAATTTAGGCGCTGTTATTGCTAGCCTTATGGCAATTTCGTTTGAACTAAAACTGTCGGCAATGGTAACAACAGGAATACCAGCCTTAATACCTGCAAGATAAATAGCAACTGCCTCATAAGTCATTGGCATGTCTATAGCAATGCGGTCTCCAGTTTTTAAACCATAATCAAGAAGACTGTTTGCTATTCTATTTACATATTTTTTAAGCTCTAGCTGGGTTATTTTTGAAATTGCTTTTCCTTCTTTTTGGTAAATGAGGGCAACTGAATCATCAGCATTCTGAAAACAGGAATCAACAATATTAAACGCGGCTCCTTTTAGCCATGAAGCTTGCTCAACTCCGTTGGAAATATCCAACACAGAATCAAATCGTTTATTAAAATAAATATTGAGGTTTTCGATGGTTTGTTCCCAGAAATCTGCTTTTTGAGTGGCCGACCATTTCCAAAAATCATGATAGGTATCAAAATCATTTTTCAGCATCATCTTATAGATATTGCTATTTTCTAATACATCAGCCTCTGGATACCATGATGCCGTCATAATTTTAGAAATCTATTTCTTCGTTCAAATTTGGTTCTTGCTGTTCTTCACC
>CAYMKR010000192.1:0-4930 GCA_964390865.1 uncultured Flavobacteriaceae bacterium
CAAAATGTAAAGAACTTACAAAGTGCAAATGTATAAAATTCAAGTCGATTACTTGTGCATTTGTTCAATTCCAAATACCTTAGCGCAAAGACTGTTCCAAATCTGGAAAACAGGTAACATTGTCATCTTTTCTAAAATCAGAACCCATATGAAATTCGGTATTATCAGAGAGTGTAAAAACCCGCCAGATAAAAGAGTAGTGCTAACACCAAAGGCCTGTAGTGCTCTAAATGAAACCTTTAAGGAGATTGAGATCATAGTGGAGAGAAGTGCGAATAGAACGTATGCAGATCAGGAATATAGGGCATGTGGTATAGAAGTTACTGAAGATGTTAGTTCGGCAGAAGTTTTGCTTGGGGTTAAAGAAGTGCCAATTGACGGTTTAGTTCCTAATAAAAAGTATTTCTTTTTTTCTCATACGATCAAAAAACAACCTTATAACAGAGATTTGCTAAGAGCCATTTTAGATAAAAATGTTGAGTTATATGATCATGAGGTGATAACTAATGAAAAAGAGATCAGATTGGTTGCTTTTGGTCGTTATGCAGGAATTGTCGGAGCCTATAACGGGATTCGTGCCTTTGGATTAAAAAAGGAGTCTTTTCAGCTACCTAAGGCTCAGGAACTTGCAGATCAAGAACAACTCATTCAAGAATTAAAAAAAATTACGCTACCTAATATTAAATTAGTACTTACCGGCAAAGGACGGGTAAGTAATGGCGCAAAGGAAATGTTGGATGGTATGGGTTTGAAAGAAATTGGTGTTGAGTCCTATTTGTCTAACACTTTTGAGGAACCTGTATATTGTCAGATAGATGTTTTAGACTATAATAAACGAATTGATGGGAAAGTCATAGACATGTATGATTTTTTTGATCACCCAGAGGATTATGAAAGTAATTTCGCCAGATTTTCAAGAGTGAGTGATATTTATATTGCAGGTCATTTTTACGCTACCGGAGCTCCGTATATTTTTACTAGGGAGGAGGCAAAATCAAATGAATTTAAAATTCAGGTGGTTGCTGATATTAGCTGTGATATTGATGGTCCTGTAGCGTCTACGTTAAGGGCTTCAACAATAGCGGAGCCAATTTATGGATATCACCCTCACAAAGAAACAGAAGTGAGTTTTAAAGACCCTGAAGCAATAGCTGTTATGGCGGTTGACAACCTTCCCAATGAATTGCCAAGAGATGCATCCCAAGGATTTAGTGAAAATTTTGTGACGCATGTTATTCCAGCTTTTTTCAATGGAGATAAGGATGGTGTTTTACTGAGAGCGAGAATGACACAAAATGGTAAATTGACTGACAGATATAGATATTTGCAAGCCTTTGTTGATGGCTCAGAGTAGTCTATAATGTTGATGATGGTTTTAGCCAGACAAGGAATCCAAAAAGTATTGGAAGCATACCAAATACCAAAGTCAATAATTCCCAGTGCCATTGCTTCAGGAAAAAAGCTGTAATTCCCAGAAAGAGAATACTAACACCGAGGATGACTAGTCTGCTGGTTACAAATCTATTGAGGTTTAATAGAATCAATCCATAAATAAGGATTGAAACAGGGACTACTAATTCTCCATGGTTCCCATTAATCAACAAAAAAATGATGATCAGCCCCATAAAACTTGGGATAAGCAGATGAAACCTTTTTTTATAGCTTACAGAGTGATTATTTCTTTTGACAAGGGCTGAGATGGTAATAAGCGTCATTAAAAATGCTAGAATAGCTATTGCGAAAAGAACAAATTCAAAATAATTAATGGGCAGAAAATTTATGCCGTCCTCTTTATTATAATAATCGTAAAACAATTTCTTAGCTAAGATTATGGCTAGAAGTGCGTACAGCCCTGAGAAAATAAAGATTTTGGAGCGGTAGTTCATAGAATTTATTTTACTGCTAAAAATTTAAGGAATTAAATCCATTATTCTTGAAAAAAATAATTGATTTTTTATATTAACCTCCCGAGATGACCGTCAGACTTGACTTTTAAAACGAATAAAAAATATTAACCATGTTTTGTTAATAATTATTAAAAATGGATTGATTTAAACTTCTCTTTTAGACTAATTTTAAATCCCCGATCAAACTCAAATTACATTAAAAATTATGATAGAAGAAAAAGTTAAAAAAGGAGAGTATAGCTATGAACAAGTGTTAAGCAGTTCATTATCATACTTTAAGGGGGATGAGCTTGCTGCTACCACGTGGATTAATAAATATGCTGTTAAAAAAAGTGATGGAACCTATATTGAATTGACGCCTGATGATATGCATCAAAGAATGGCTAAGGAGTTTGGTCGAGTTGAAGCTAGATATAATAAGGTGAAAACCACTAAGGAAGGTCTTTCTATTTATGGAAAGGACAGGAAGAAATTAACTGAAAAAGGGATTTATAATTTATTTAAAGATTTTAAATATGTGATTCCTCAAGGAAGCGTAATGTTTGGTCTTGGAAATCATGAAATCATTGCTTCTTTATCAAACTGTGTAGTGATCCCACCAGTTTACGATTCTTATGGAGGTATTTTTTATACAGATCAACAGATGGCTCAACTGTTCAAAAGACGTTGTGGAGTAGGAGTGGATCTTTCTGAATTAAGACCAAAAGATGCAAGGGTTTCGAATGCTGCTGGTTCAACCACAGGAGCCGTGTCATTTATGAATCGTTTTTCAGGTACTACCAGAGAAGTAGCACAGAATGGAAGACGAGGTGCCTTGATGCTTACCATGGATATTGCTCATCCAGACATTGAAGAATTTATCACTATCAAACAGGATTTGACCAAGGTTACAGGAGCCAACATTTCAATTAGACTTTCAGATGAATTCATGACGGCCGTTGAGAACAAAGACACCTATACATTGAGATGGCCAATTGAGTCAAAAGACCCTAAATATACCAAAGAGATCGATGCCCAGCAATTGTGGAATACAATTATAAAAAGCGCGCACAATACTGCTGAACCAGGATTGATATTCTGGGACAGACAACATAATTATTCTACCTCATCTTTATATCCAGGCTTTAAAAACTCATCTACAAATCCTTGTTCAGAAATTGCAATGCAAGGGGGAGATAGTTGTAGGTTGATCGCTGTAAACCTGTTCAGTTTTGTAGAAAATCCTTTTACAAAAGATGCGAGTTTTGATCATAAAAAGTTTTATGAAGTTATATACGAAAGTCAGCGTTTAATGGATGATCTTGTAGATCTTGAGCTTGAGGCAGTTGATAAAATTTTGGATAAAATTGAAGGTGATCCTGAACCAGATAACATAAAAAAGGATGAGATAGAAACTTGGAAACTACTGCAAGAAGCAGGAAGAAAGGGACGCAGAACAGGTTTGGGTTTTACGGCACTTGCGGATGCGATGGCTGCACTTGGATTAAAATTTGACTCTTCTGAGGCTATTGCTGAAGTTGACAAATTGATGAAAACTAAAATTTCCGCTGAATTTGATAGCAGTATTGATATGGCTATTGAAAGAGGGCAGTTTGAAGTTTTTAACAGAAATGTGGAAGACACCTCTGAATTTGTTCAAATGTTAAGCGATGAGTTCCCAGACATGTATGCGCGTATGATGAATCATGGTCGTAGAAATATATCTATAAGTACGGTTGCTCCTACCGGATCGTTGAGCATGCTTGCTCAGGTTTCTTCTGGGATTGAGCCTGTATTTATGACCTCATATAAGAGAAGAAGAAAAATAAATCAAAACGATAAAAATGCCAGGGTTGATTTTGTAGATGATCTAGGTGATGCCTTTGAAGAGTTCACGGTTTATCACAAGAAAATAGAAGAGTGGATGAAAGTCACTGGTGAAACGGATATGAATAAAAGCCCTTATGCTGGAGCTACTGCGTCTGAAATTGATTGGAAGAAGAGAGTCGAACTTCAGGCTTTGGTCCAAAAATATACGACGCATTCAATAAGTTCAACAATTAATTTAGCGGCTGATGTAACCGAAGACTTAGTTGGTGATATTTATATGGATTCTTGGAAGAAAGGACTTAAGGGAATTACTGTTTATAGAGACGGATCAAGAAGTGGTATTTTGATTGCGGATGACAAGAAGGAACCAGAAGACAGCAATTATAATAAGGAGGTTGAATTTACAAAAAGACCGAAAAGAATAGAAGCGGAAATCGTAAGGTTCCATAATGAATCTGAAAAATGGCTGGCTGTTGTTGGCCTCATAGATGGCAGACCCTATGAAATATTTACGGGTAAAATGAAGGATGCTTTTAATTTGCCACAATGGTTGGAGAAAGGCTGGGTTATTAAGAACAGAGATGAGAATGGAGAGGCCCGTTATGATTTCCAATACTTGGATGGCGAAGGTTATAAAATCACCATTGAAGGGCTTTCAAGATCTTTTGATAAGGAATTTTGGAATTATGCCAAACTCATTTCAGGAATTTTGCGTCATAAAATGCCGATGAATTATGTAGTTGATTTGATTCAAAACCTGAATATGTATGATGACCACATCAACACGTGGAAAAATGGTGTAGCCAGAGCGCTTAAAAGATATGTTCCAGATGGTACTGCAGCGGCTGATAAGAAATGTAATGAATGCGGTGATCCGGAAGGGGTTATTTATTCAGAAGGATGTTTACAATGTGTGAGTTGTGGACATTCTAAATGCGGATGATCTCCAATCTTAAAGATTAATGGGTAGGGACTTTATGAAAATGGTTTAATTTCTAATAATTAAACTATTTTCTCCTTACACAGTTTGCTCACCCCCTCGGAGGTGAGGGTTTCAGAAGTGAAGGTCTCGGAAGTGAGGCCTTGATTTCCGATTACCTTGCAAGGATTCTATTCAAAAGTCAAATTCAAGAAAAGACCTCTTGTTCCAAGAAAGTCCACCGGACCGGTCCACGGACTAGAATACTGTGGATAATCAACAGGGTTATTATCTT
>CAYMKR010000193.1:0-4913 GCA_964390865.1 uncultured Flavobacteriaceae bacterium
CAAGGCGAAATTTTGGGCAAATGGCTCCGTTTGAAATTGCTATTCTAGGAACCAAATGTTCAATTATAAAAGAATTGGTAAAAGAGGTTTCAATTAAAATTGATGGTAAATTTAAAGTAGGCTATGCAGATGCCTCGCATAATAAGGAAACAATAGCTCCAGATTATGATGAATTTACATTTCACCATTCAGGTGATTTGGCAGTGCGTAAAACTTATCATATGAATCCTTATACTGATAAAGTATTACTCAATCCGTATGATCTTCTCTTCATTAATGGGAATCATTATCCTGGAAACAAGCAAATTCTTATTCTAGATGACGAAAAAGAGGCTTCAGTACTCAAGAGAATAGATCAATTGGATGATATAGCATTCCTAATAAACTTAAACCACCGATCCGAAATTTTTCCTTTTCTTCAAGAAAAGTACCCAAATATCAAAGACTTAAAAGTTTATTCCATTCATGACCTCGAACAGATAAGCACTCATATTCTAGAATTGATAGGGATGAATAGAGCTCCACTAAAGGGCTTAGTTCTTGCGGGAGGAAAAAGTGTTAGAATGGGCACGGATAAGGGGCTTTTGGATTATTTTGGAAAATCCCAGCGCTTATATTCCTTGGAAATGTTGGAAAAATTGAATCTCAATACTTTTTTATCCGTCAGGAAGGAACAAAAACTGGATCAAAAAAATATTATAGAAGATAAATTCTTAGGACTTGGACCTTTTGGAGCTATTTGTTCTGCATTTCAACATGACCCCAATTCAGCCTGGTTGGTTCTTGCTACTGATTTGCCATATGCGGATGAAAAATTAATTCGTCTATTAATGGAAAACAGAGATTCTAGTAAATTAGCCACTGCGATAAAAGGAAAGGACAAAAAATTTCCTGAACCACTTATTGCCATTTGGGAACCCAAATCTTACCCCGTCATGTTACAATTTTTAGCACAAGGAATATCTTGTCCGAGAAAAGTATTAATTAATTCAGAGGTGAAATTGGTAGAAGTTGATGATGACTTTATCATGAACGTAAACACTCCAGAAGAGTTTTCAGCAGTAAAAAAAGAGCTACACAAATAGTGCGTGATAATATGAATATTGAGAAGGAGAAAATGTTCGTACGACAGACCACTTTGCCAGAACTTGGCTTAGAGGGACAGGAAAAATTATTGGATGCAAAAATTGCTATTATCGGTTGCGGTGGTCTTGGCAGCGCGGCAGCAGTTTATCTTGCAGCAACTGGAATTGGTCAAATTCATTTGGTTGATTATGACAAAATCGACATCAGTAATTTACATCGTCAAGTATTTTACAAATTGAAGGAAGTTGGAAATTCAAAGGTAAGGTCGCTTGCAAATCATATAGAAAATATAAGTTCATCTGTTTCAGTTAGTATACATGAAGAACCAGTCGCTAAAAATAATATTGAGGAGCAATTAAAGAGTTTTTCAATAATTCTTGATTGTACTGATAGCCTTCAGACAAAATACCTCTTAAATGACTATTGCGTTCTAAACGATAAAATATTGGTATATGGCTCATTATATAAACATGACGGATATGTTAGTGTTTTTAATGTCGCGTCAAAAGAAGGGCGAACTGCCCATCTTAGAGATGCTTTCCCTGACATGCCACAAAAACATGTTCCAAATTGCTCTGAAATTGGCACTTTAAATCCAATCGTTGGAATGATAGGATTAATGCAGGCCAATGAAGTTATTAAAATAATAACTGGAATTGGGAACCTACTAACCAATAAGATTCTTATTTATAATTCATTGGTTAATTCCCAATTTATAATGAAGTTGAAATCGACTTTTCCAGCTGAGAGGGTTGCCTCTATTTTTAATTCGGAAAGTTATTTTGATGCTAAATGCGAGGTGCAGCACAAAAATTTACTCATAGAAGCAAAAGAACTTAGAAATAAACTTCTGGATGGTAACATAAAAATTATTTCTGTTATTGCTGATGATGATTTCCCTTTTCCGTTCCCTGTTGATCTTCATATGCCAAATTCAAAATATGATGCTGAAAAATTAAAACCCTTTTTAAGTAATCAAGTTGTTGTTGTTTGCCAAAAAGGTATATCAAGTTACGCTGCAAGTAAGAAAATTAAAAATGAGTTTCCCGATATAAAGGTTTATAGCCTTAAGAACGGTTTAGAGAATTACTAATCGATCAGGAAATTAACATCATACAAATACATGTCAAAGCCCCATAATTTTTATCAAAAAGAAAAATCAAAGTTTGAGCAACAGCGAGATCAACTTCGCTATAAGTCAAACCTATATAGTGTTTTAAGAATGGCTTTGTTTCTTGTTCTAATTCCTGCTGTATATTATAGCTTCAATTACACTCCTGTTTTTATAGCAGTTCTAGCAACAGGATTCATCGGGTTCATCATCTTAGTTATCAAACATCAAAGTCTACGAAACCAGAAAAAAATATCGGAACATCTTATAAAAATAAATAATATTGAAATTGACGCATTAAACGGCAAGTATGCATCACTCCCAACCGGAGATGAATTTTCAGATCCCAAGCATTTTTTCAGTAACGATGTGGATCTTTTCGGAAAAGGATCATTTTTTCAGTACTTAAACAGAACAGCTACCTCTTCTGGCAGACAGCTACTGGCTAAAATTATGACTAGCAATGATGTAGAAAACATTGTATTGAAACAAAATGTTATCAAAGAATTATCTGTCATGGCTCCGTGGAGGCAACGATATTTGGCCAAGGCCAAAATGGTTAAAACGGAAGTTGACCATAATACCATAGTTTCATGGATCCATAACTACAAGTCGTTTCTACCTCCTTTGATGAATTACCTACCCTTGTTTTACAGCTTCTTTTCCTTAGTTTTAATACTTCTAGTATCTCTTGATCAAATTTCTTCCTTCTTGCTTGCGGGCTGGTTCTTTTTAGGACTGGCAATCACCTTGCCTTATTTCAAAAGGGTCAACCATTTGTATCTTGAAGCTGGTAAAATAAAACATACTTTTAGGCAGTATCATACCTTATTAAATGAAATTGAAAACCTAAAGTTAAGGTCCGCTTTCGCTAAAGAACAGCAAGATAAAATTCAATCTTCAGGAAAAAAGGCCTCTCTCATTTTCAAAGAATTCTCTAAAATTCTCGATGCGTTCGATCAAAGAAATAATATGCTTTTTGGAATTCTAGGAAATGGCTTATTTCTTTGGGACATTCGCCAAACATACAAGATTGATATATGGATAAGCACCTATCAAAATCAAGTTGAAAACTGGTTTGATGTGATTGCCTATTTTGATGCGCAAATTTCATTGTCAAATTATGCTTTTAATCACCCTGATCATCATTTTCCTGAAATAAATCCAAAAGAGCAAGGTATCATAGCTGAATTATTAGGCCACCCTTTGCTTGATAAAGAATCGAGAATTAACAATGATTTTAGCATTGAAGAGAAAGGTTTTCAAATCATAACAGGAGCCAATATGGCAGGCAAAAGCACCTTTCTGCGTACCATATCTTTAAGCCTGATTATGTCGAATTCTGGCTTACCTGTATGTGCAAAGAAATTCATTTATTCCCCAATAAAATTGATTACCAGTATGCGAACTACCGATTCTTTAGCTGAGGAAAGTTCTTACTTTTATGCTGAAATTGTCAGGCTACGCTTTATAGTTGATCAAATGAAAAATGAAAAATATTTTATTATACTCGATGAAATTTTAAAAGGCACAAACAGTAAAGACAAGGCGATTGGATCAAGAAAGTTTGTCGAAAAATTAGTCAAGTCAGGCTCTACAGGTATTATAGCTACCCATGATTTGAGTTTGTGTGATATTGAACAAGAATATCCTCAAATTAAAAATAAATATTTTGATGCTAAAATCAACAATGAGGAATTAATTTTTGATTACAAATTAAAAGATGGTATTTGCACCAACATGAATGCTTCTTTTCTTTTAAAGAAAATGGAAATTATTTAATTATGGGTGAGAATTGACCCAAATGTCTCCATCTTCAAAAAATTCCTTTTTCCAGATCGGAACTGTCTCTTTTAGCGTATCGATGGCATATTGACAAGCTTTGAATGCAGCCTCTCTATGCGGAGAAGAAACAGCTATAATCACAGGAACTTCGCCGATACCTAAAGTACCCGTTGCGTGATGTATGGCAATTTTACTGATGCTAAATTTTTCGATTGCTTTGCTGGCAATTAACCTCATTTCTTTTACAGCCATGGGTTCATATGCCGAAAATTCTAACTTAAAAACCTCCTTGCTTTTTGTATTATTTCTAACGGTACCAACAAATAAAGACAAACCACCACAACTATCGTCCTCAACAAAGTCATAACATTCCTGAAGCGACAATTTGCCTTCTTTAAGTTTTATGTAAATTGAATTCTCCATAAATTATTTTAGCCCCCACTCACAGGTGGAATGATGGCAACCGTGTCATTTTCAATTAATGTCAAACCCTCTTCAGCATAGGATTCATTTACTGCTATTGAATATGCGTCCATTCGAGAAAACAAGGGATACTTATCTTGTAAAAAATTTCTAAAATTACTTATGTTCATGTCCTCATCAATTTCTAAGGAGCTACCGTTTTCTCCTGCCAAATCTTTAGACATACCAAAAAAAAGAATATTGACTTTCATAATCGATTTTTAACAAAAATAACCAATACCTTTAAGAGGAAAAAATTAATCATCATCAGAATAATATTTAGAAAAATTGCTCTTTTTAAGTAACTAATGTTACAGCCTAAAAGATGCAATTGATTAAATTTGGGAAACAGTATCCGGAACATCTGTTCAAAGTCATTGAACTTGTTCTTTTTTTATCCTAGTCAAATAGGATTTCACTATCATAAGAAGCCATTGCGCATATGAAATACGGATTTATTATTGACAAC
>CAYMKR010000194.1:0-4901 GCA_964390865.1 uncultured Flavobacteriaceae bacterium
AATGTGACTTTCATACTTCCTAATAAAAGATCTGGAATATTTTTGAAAACTGTATTGAAAGAACAACTTCACAATGTCACTTTTTTACCAAGAATTTTAAGTATTGAAGAATTTGTAAAGGAAATAACAGGCTTCGACATTCTAGACAACGTTAGTCTTCTATTTGAATTCTATGGCATATACAAGGAGAATACTCCAAAAACGGAAACTGATAGCTTTGAGCATTTTTCAAAATGGGCTAGTATTTTGATACAAGATTTTAATGACTTGGACAGTAACCTTTTTGATACTACCTCTATTCTATCATATCTCAGTGAAACTAAAAGGATAGAACAATGGTATCCAGATGAGCCAACCACTAGTTCAATGGTTGAAAAGTATTTATCATTCTTCGAAAAGATTATCACCTACCATTCGGCCTTTAAAAACTATCTTATACCTAAAAACGTTGGGTATCAAGGTCTCGTCTACCGCATGGCTCTAGAGGCTTTAGCCTCTTACAAGAGTGAGCATATTAATCACAAATTTGTTTTTGCAGCCTTCAATGCACTCAACAAGGCTGAAGAAAAAATCATCCAAGATTTATTAATAAATGATCTTGCTTCAATCTATTGGGATCATGATGAATTTTATGAAAAATCAAACAACCAGTCTGCTCAATTTTTTAAAAAATACCAACGATCATGGCCTTACTATGTATCGCATAATTTCCAATGGAAAGAATCAAACATAAACACGCCAAAAATAGTTCACTTCCATGGTTTACCTAAAAACATAAGTCAAATTAAGCATGTTGGATCATTACTAAAGGAACTTCATGACTCAGAAGGAATTGAAGATACAGCTGTTATTCTCGGTAATGAAAAACTTCTTCCTTCGCTTTTGAATTCAATGCCCCCGGAAATAACAAAAGCTAATATCACAATGGGCTATGAATTGCAAAACATAGCCCTAAGCACATTTTTCCAGGCTCTTTTTAATTTGCATTTAAATCAATCTAAATGGAAAAAGGAACGAACTTATTACTATAAGGACCTTAACATTCTTTTAAATGATCCATTTTTCAAGACTCACTGGATACAACACAAGGAAATAGAGACAGGCTTAAAATCGATCCTTTATATTGATAAAACAATCTTTATCTCTGAAGCAAAAATTCTTTCACTTGTTGATGACTATGAGGATATTAAACTTCTTTTTAAACTTATTTTTGAAGATTGGGATAAACCCATCGATACAGTTATCAATAAAATCATCCAAATAATTGATGTTTTAAGGAAATCAAAGGAACAGAACAATCTTCACATAGAATACTTGTTCAGGTTCTATGATATTTTTATACAGCTTTCTAATCTCAATAAAACTTATGGTTTTATTGATAGCCTTAGTTCACTGCATCAAATATTTCAACAAATACTCAAATCCGAGAAATTATCGTTTCAAGGAGAACCTCTCGAAGGTCTTCAAATTATGGGCCTACTTGAATCAAGAGGTCTTGATTTTAAGAACATCATTATCACATCAGTAAATGAAGGCTTTTTACCCGCCTCGGGTACTAATAATTCCTTTATTCCCATGGATATTAAATTTGAAAAAAAAATACCTACATTTTTTGAAAAGGATGCCATATTTTCGTTTCATTTTTTCAGATTATTTCACAGGGCTGAAAATATCTATTTGATTTACAACAATATCACAGATGATTTTGGTTCAGGAGAACCTAGTAGATTTATAAGGCAATTAGAAGTGGCAAAGGCATTAGGGCAGCTTGATCAAGTTACTTTTAAAAAGAAAACAATTAATCCTAAACTTCAAGCAGATCCTATTTACTTAAATTCTATAATCAAGAACGACACGATCATTTTAAGATTAAAGGAAGTTGCAACAAAGGGGTTTTCACCAAGTTCTTTGACCAATTATATAAGAAACCCACTTGATTTTTACAAGAGAAGTGTTCTTGGTATTAAAGAGTTTAAAGAGGTTGAAGAAACTATAGCAGCAAACACTTTCGGTACTATTATTCATGATACTTTAGAGCAATTATATACTCCTTACTTGAACAAGTTTCTACAAGGCGATGATATAAAACAAATGATCTTAAAAGCGGATGACCAAGTGAGCCAACAATTCAGTAAAAGTTTTTCATTGAGTTCAATAGCATCTGGAAAAAACTTTTTGGCCTTTGAAATTGCAAAACAATTTGTATTAAATTTTCTTGATTTTGAATCGAGCGAATTGAAAAAAGGCAAAAAAATCAAACTTTTAGGTCTTGAAATCCCAATAAGTATGCAACATCAGGTTTCTGGCCTTGATTTTGGGGTTAAACTAAAAGGTAAAATTGACAGGATAGATCAGATTGATGGCGCAACAAGAATCATGGATTATAAAACTGGTAAGGTTTCTCAAACACAACTCAAAATCAAAGATTGGAATCTTCTAGGTTCTGATGAAAAATATTCTAAGAGTTTCCAGGTTCTTTGCTATGCCTTCATGTATCTAGACCAATCTGACAGGCCATTAGAGCAACTTTTATTGCAAAGTGGTATAGTTTCATTTAAAAATCTAAAGGCTGGATTTATGCCTTTCAACGGAGGACAAATAACTGATGAGATTATGGAGTCCTTTGTATCTGAACTTGATCGCCTAATATTAGAGTTGTTCAACCAGGACATTCCTTTTTTAGAAAAGGAATTAGCCAGTTTTAATTTTTAAATCAATACTTAACAAAACGAATATGAATACGATTAAAAACATTGAAATTAAAGGCAAGCACAACAAACCTATTCTGGCAGATATTTTCTACATAAAAAATGATCTTCCCAAGGATATCATTATTTTTTGTCATGGATATAAAGGTTATAAAGATTGGGGCGCTTGGAATTTAGTTGCTGAATCATTCGCTAAACAGGGCTATTTCTTTATTAAAATGAATTTTTCGCACAATGGAGGTACCAAAGAACAGCCGATAGATTTTCCTGACCTGGAAGCTTTTGGCCAAAACAATTTTACTAAGGAATTAGATGATTTGGATAGTGTCATATCATGGATTAGTAACACCGAAACGTATAAAAACGAAATTAATAAGCAACAAATAACCCTAATTGGTCATTCGAGAGGTGGGGGTATTGTATTGCTTAAATCCGCATCTGATAAACGAGTCTCAAGAGTAATCACCTGGGCTGGTGTTTCAGATTTTGCAAGCAGATTTCCAATTGGTGAACAACTCGAAGTATGGAGAGAAAACGGAGTTGCATTTATCACAAATGGGAGAACCAATCAGCAAATGCCACACTATTTTCAGTTTTATACTAACTTTAAAGAATTTGAGTCATCCCTTACCATAAAAATAGCTGTTGAAAAACTCACTATCCCTTATTTGATTGTACATGGAGCTATGGATGAAACAGTTTTATTAACAGAAGCCGAGCTATTAAAATCTTGGAATCCAAAAACGCAGCTTTCAGTGATTCTTGATGCAAACCATACATTTGGCAGCATGCAACCTTGGACATCATCTTCATTGCCTGACCATTTATCTCAAGTTCTTCAACAATCTTCAAGCTTCATAAATTCATAATTCTCTTTTAGGATCCAAAACTTGTTAATTAGAATAATTGCAATTCTATGCTTACTTCTAAACAAAATTGCGCACCAAGATATATACTTGATTAAAATTTGAGTCAAAATATAAACCTAAGAGTATTTTTGGATGTATTGTTTCTCTTTTCGAAGAGAATCATCAGAAAAGGGCCTGTTAATTCAGGCCTTTTTTAGGTTTAAACTGATCTTTTTCATAACTTTATTGGTGAAGTCAATCCCCAAATAAAATAATTATGAGACTTTATAAATCGGTTACCTTATCCATTTTGATCAGTTTTTTTTCTTTCAACAACTTAGAGGCACAATTACTTAAAAAACTTAAGAAAAGAGTACAAGAAGCAACCGAAGAAGTTGTCATTGAAAAAGCGGCTCAAAAATCTGCGCAAGAAACTGGCAAAGCCATGGATAGTCTTTTGGATATTGATTCTGACTATCAATCTAATTACCAAAATCAATTGAATCAGATGATGATTGCTGGAAGTCAATCAATTCCTATTGAAGAATCATATGTTTTTGATAAAAAGGTCAAGTATAAAATGGAAATATCAGGTGAAGAAGCACCTTCAATCGTAAATTATGAAATGTGGTTTTCAGATGATGCCCATTATATGGCCACCAGAGTTGAAAGTAATGAAGATTTAGATTCGCGAGACATGCCTAGTTCAATGCTGAGTATTTTAGATGAAAAAAATCAAGCCATGATTGTCATTATGGAAGAACAAAAAATTGCTCAAATACTTTCAATGGACAAAATAAAAGATATTGCTATAGAAGAAAATCTGAAGGATTCTGTCGAAACTAAATTCAATTCAATTAATAAATCGGGAAGAACTAAAAAAATACTCAACCATGTTTGTGAAGAATTCATTTCGACAAATGAAACTAATTCATTTTCTTTTTGGGTAACGAAAGAATTGGAAGTATTCCAAAAGAACATGTTTTTTAATCTTAGCAATTCATTAGGAGGTAATTCATTTAGTAATATCCCTGAAGAAGCAAAAGGTTTTATGATGGAGATGAACTTTGAGAATTCCTCTACTAATGAAAAAGGCTCAATGACTGTAATTGATATTCAAAAATTAGAAAAAACAATCAATACGAAAGATTACCAACTTATGAGCCTTGGTCAATTCATGACTAAATAATTTTTTTTACTAAAGTATTTCTTTCATCTCAAAGGTAAAGTCTTGTTCTCTTGACAAGTACATGTCATTCAAAATAATCTTTTGTTTGAGTATAAAAGAACGAAAAAATACTTCTTAACCACTGTGTTAAAAACTTTCACATCAATGTGAATAACT
>CAYMKR010000195.1:0-4877 GCA_964390865.1 uncultured Flavobacteriaceae bacterium
GCCCACAAAGTTTTACTTCAGCTCCTTGTAATAGAAGGGCATAGATATTAGAGAGCGCTACTCTAGAATGTAGGATATCTCCAATAATTACTACTTTTTTACCTTTAACATCACCCAGTTTTTCTCTAATTGAATAAGAATCCAACAAGGCTTGGGTTGGGTGTTCATGCGCTCCGTCTCCTGCATTTATAATTTTGGCATCAATATGCTTGGCTAGGAAATCACTTGCACCTTCATTAGGATGTCTCATCACAATAATGTCAACCTTCATTGACAGAATATTGTTGGCAGTATCAATTAAGGATTCACCTTTTTTTACTGATGATTGGGCTGCTGAAAAATTGATGATATCAGCCGATAATCTTTTTTCAGCCAACTCAAAAGAAAGTTTGGTTCTTGTGCTGTTTTCGAAGAATAAATTAGCAATTGTTATATCTCTTAGGGAAGGAACTTTCTTTATAGGTCTGTTAATAACCTCTTTAAAATGATCTGCTGTATTGAAAATCAAATTAATGTCTTCAAGATTCAGATGTTTTATCCCAAGTAAATGAGATACACTTAATTTAGCCATTTCTTTTATTCCAATTGAATTTAATAATCCAGTTAATTATGCCTTCATTCGTTGTAATCCTTTTATAAATCAGGACTAACGATACAAACTTTATCCCTTGGGTCATTTTCTTTCCATTCTACCTTAACCTGCTCGTCTTTAATAACGTCTACCTGTCGTCCTTTGTAATCTGGTTGTATCGGAAGGTGCCTGCTGAACCTTCTGTCTATCAAAACCAATAATTCAATATTCTTGGGCCTACCAAAGGCTTGAATAGCAGTCAGTGCCGCCCTGATACTCCTTCCGGAAAACAGCACGTCATCAATAAAAACAATGTTCTTATTGTCAACTATAAAATTGATATCGGTTGAGCTTGGGCTTAAAGGATCCTCTCGTCTCCTAAAATCATCCCTGTAAAAAGTGATGTCAAGCTTTCCTAGCTTGATATCTTTAACTTGGTACTCTTCTGTTAAAATCTGAACCAATCGATTGGCGAGATATATACCTCTTGGTTGTATTCCAATCAATATTGTATTACTAAAGTCCTGATGATTTTCGATGAGCTGACAAGCCAAACGATTAAGAATGATAAATATTTCTTTTTCGTTAAGTAAGGTCTTTTTGGCCATAGTAGCATTAAAGGCATTAAATATGAAACAAAGTTACAGTTTTTTTTGTGATGATAAATAAAATTTAGCCTGTTAATTAAATTGTTAAGAAAATTTAAAGTCATCCTCTTCACGGGCCATATTAGATGTTACTTTAGTGTCTATAAAAAAGCCAATATATGCAGCATTTTTCAAATAATAACGATAATCAACCTTTATCAAAATTTGAATTGATGTTAAAAACCAATAGCGTATATTTTTTTGATTCCAACGAATTTGAGGAGATTATCCTATTTTACGTTGACAGCGGAAAATTTTCTTTGGCTAAAAAGGCGCTTCATCTAGGGCTTTCACAACATCCATCTTCAGTAGTGTTGAAATTGATTCATGTTGAATTACTGATATTGGATGAGAAGCTTGAAAAAGCTGAAAAAATTCTGGATCAATTAAAAGAGATTGAACCTTCTAATGAAGATGTGTATATCCAAAAGGCAACTATTTATTCGAAAAAAGGAAAACACCAAGCAGCAGTAGATAACCTCAAAACTGCGCTCTTATATGCAGATGAAGATGCTGAGATTTTGTCAATGATTGGAATGGAGTATTTGTTTCTTGAAGATTTTGATACAGCACGATTTAATTTTTCCAAGAGCCTTGAGGTTGAATATGAAAATTATTCTTCTCTGTACAATGTGATTTATTGCTTTGATATGATGAAAAAGCATACTGAAGCAATAGAATATTTACAGCAGTACATTGAGAAAGACCCTTACAGTGAAATCGCATGGCATCAATTAGGTAGACAGTATTATATCGTATATGATTACGAAAAAGCCCTTCAGGCATTTGAGTATTCAATATTGATTGACGAAGAGTTTATAGGGGCACATTTGGAGAAAGCTAAAACCTTAGAGGAATTAGGTCACTATGAGGATGCTATAGTTTTTTATCATAAAACTATGGAATTGGATACACCGACTTCATTTGCATATCTGAGAATAGGAAAGTGTTATGAAAAGCTTAATTCAACAAGAGACGCCATAGATTTTTATAATAAAACAGTAAATGAGGATCCTTTGCTTGATAAAGGATGGCTAGCACTTGCTGATGTCTATATCAACGACAAGAATTACCACAAGGCCTTATACTTTATAAATAAAGCTCTGGGAATAGACGAAGAGAATTATCTATATTGGCACAAGTTTGCTGAGATCAATCTGAAATTAAACCTGTTTGAAGAGGCTGCCAAAGCTTATTATAAATGCATTGGATTGCAGGACGATAGGTTAGAAGTTTATCTTGCATTAGCAGATGTTTTACACTTTTTGGGTGAGTTTCATGAAGCAATAAGAGTGCTACTCGATGCCAAAGAAACCTATAAGGAGCTTGCTGAAATTACCTACCGATTGGGAGGACTTCACTTTTTGGTTCAAAAAGAAAAAGAAGGTTTGTTTTTCTTTGAAACAGCCTTAAAGTCGGATTACGATTATTTGAATGTTGCCAAAGAATTATATCCCACTGTTATGGATTTAAAAGATGTACAAGTCTTGATTGCCAAATTCAAGGATTTGAACTAAGTCCAAGCTTTTTACCTGTTTGAATTGCCCAAATATTATCAGTTTTCAATGAGCAAATTTAGCTATATTTGGCTCTTAATTTTTTAGCTGAATATTTTGGGAAAAAGAAACCTTAAAGATTATTTTGTAATAGCACTTAAAGGGGTGGCAATGGGCGCAGCAGATGTTGTTCCAGGAGTTTCAGGAGGCACAATTGCTTTTATATCAGGTATTTATGAAGAGTTAATTGATTCGATAAGTAAAGTCAATTTATCGACAATTAAAATATGGAAGCAAGAAGGTTTTTCTTCTATGTGGAAATCTGTGAATGGTAATTTCTTATTGTCTTTGTTGATTGGTATTGGTTTGAGCATCATAACATTGGCAAAAATTATCAAACACCTTCTAGAAACACAACCTGTGTTGATATGGTCTTTCTTTTTTGGCTTGGTATTGGCCAGTATTATTTATGTAGGCAAGCAAATTACCAGATGGAATATAGTAACGATCATCTTATTAGTGTTAGGTGCTTTAGTGGCCTATTTCATTACGACGCTTACACCTCAGGTAACGAATGCTTCTTATCCTTATATTTTTCTATCTGGTGCGTTGGCGATTTGCGCCATGATCCTTCCAGGAATTTCGGGTAGTTTTATCCTCCTTTTACTTGGTATGTATAAACCGGTATTGGATGCAATTCACGATAAAAATATTGGTTTGCTGGCAACGCTCATGGCTGGTGCGATTGTAGGCTTGCTTTCATTCTCACGATTATTGAAGTGGCTTTTTGACCATTATGAAAATATGACTTTGGCCGTTTTAACAGGTTTTATAATAGGGTCACTCAATAAAATATGGCCATGGAAACAAGTCTTAAAAACAGAAATGATTAACGGAAAATTGAAAATACTGGACGAAATAAGTGTCATGCCTTCTTCTTTTGAGGGAAATCCTCAAATAGGTTTTGCGCTTCTTTTAGCGGCTACAGGTTTTTTGTTTATTATCTTTCTTGAAAAAATAGCTTTAAAAAACAATAATTAAATGCCAGAAAATACGAGAACTCTCTTGGATAAGTTACTACTCTTTGTCAAGGGAGTAGGGATGGGAGCAGCCAATAAGGTACCTGGTGTTTCAGGTGGTCTCGTTGCCTTTGTAACTGGCTTTTATGAAGAGTTGATTTATTCATTGCAAAAGATCAATAGAAAGGCTTTTAAGCTTCTCCTGAATGGCCGATTCAAAATTTTTTATCAATATGTTAATGGTCGCTTTCTTTTACTGGTCTTTGCCGGAAGTACGTTTAGTTATTTTTCGGTTTCCAGAGTTCTTGACTATTTGATGCAGAATTTTGAATTATACGTCTGGGCTACTTTTTTCGGGATGATTCTAGGATCTATCTATTATGTAGCCAAAGATTTTAATGACTTTTCGCGAACCAATATTGTCACCATGGGAATTGGTGTTGCTATCGGAATATCCATCAGTTTTATGAGCCCAGCCAAGGAGAATGATAATTTATGGTTTATCTTTTTTTGCGGTATTGTTGGTGTTTCAGGCATGACATTGCCTGGATTGTCAGGTTCTTTTATTTTGATTTTAATGGGTAATTACGTGTTGCTTCTGGTTGATTCGGTGAATGAATTGTATAAAACTTTTCGGGATATATTTACCTGGAATTTTGAGTTTATTCATGATGAGGTAAGAATGCGCTATATGAAGATCGTTGGTAGTTTTGGATTGGGATCTATCTTTGGCTTGGTAATAACTTCACATATTTTGGGCTTTCTCTTGAAAAGATATCACCAAGTAATTACCGCCTTGATCATTGGTTTTATAGGAGGATCATTAGGCATTGTCTGGCCTTGGAAAAAGACAGTTTATAAAATGGATGAAGGCGTTTATCAGTTCGATACTCTTGGTAACCGAATCGTCGAGAATTACCAAAGATATCTGCCTAGTTTATCAGACCCTACAACTTGGTATTCCTTATTTTACATCCTTGTCGGATTAACTATTTTATTGGTGCTTGACCGTCTTGGACGTGATAAAATTGAAAACGCTTAACCAAACCATTAAAAGTACATCGTGCTTAAGTAAAGAGGGCGTTCATAACCAAAACCATGATAATAATTACAATAGGGCCGAGAATACCTGCGAAAAGTCCAC
>CAYMKR010000196.1:0-4854 GCA_964390865.1 uncultured Flavobacteriaceae bacterium
AAATTTTGCATACTCAGGATAGGTTTCAATATAACCTTCTACTTCATTTTCATTCGTTATTTGAGCATAAGCATCGGTCACATCGCTGCTTTCTCCTTGTTTGTGCCCAATATCGATAATTAAATGAGCTTGTTGGGTTTTTGGAAAGGTATAACGGTGGTAACCTACTCTTTCTGTTGAGGTCAATTCTGCTTTTATGTTGTAATCTGTAAGATCTACACTATAATAGCCGGCTTCTGCATGTTCGGTAGTCTTGTTAAATCGAGACCGATATCCTCCGTCAGGATTTTGCAAAGAACCTGGAATGGTTTTTAGTTCTCCAATGGTAGGCATAAATACCAACCCTCCAATTTGAAATTCATGAAAATGACCAAATCCTTCAATAGAGGTATGACGGTCATCATAACCAGTGGGTCCCCATCCACCTTGACTGTTATAGGCATTGGTGTGTGGGGCTAATTTTGCCATTCCAAACGGACGCGCTGCAGGGGTGTAAAAAAACCACCGCCCATGTACAGAACCTATTTGTGGATCTACATATTCAGTAAGTTCTACTAAAGGTCTTTCTTTAATAATTACTTGATCATTACATGCTACGAAATGACCAAGTATAAAAATAATTACTATTAGTTTAAAATTCTTCATTATTAATTTTGTTTTGGACTAGCAGGCATCTCATTGACTCCCCAACTAGTGTTTGGTTCAGGTCCCATTTCTAATTCTAATTTTCCTCCTTTTAACAACTCGCTCGCTGGAAACCAAAAGTTTTTGAGCTCCTTTCCGTTCAACGTTGCACTTTGTATATATTTGTTATTAAAAGAATTGTTTTTAGCATCAATAATAAAGGTTTTTCCTCTATTGTACTGGTTTCCTAAATCTATTTCTATTTTTTTAAACAACGGGCTTCCAATTTCATAAATAGGTTCTGATCTAGTCCCTCCATCGGTTTGAAATAAACCTAAAGAAGACATTAAAAACCAAGCACTCATTTGTCCTTGATCCTCATCACCTAAATAAGCATTTGATACACCATAACCATAAAAACGAGATACAATATCACGATTCCATTTTTGAGTCAACCATGGTTTTTTCACCCAATTAAACATAAAAGAAAAATGCATGGATTGTTGGTTCCCTTGAATTACTGGGAAATCCCAATATTTTTCATTTGGGGCATTGTAACGCCAATTACTGCTCACTTTAAAACCATCATCTAATCGTTTTACAAATGTGTCTTCTCCAATAATATCCGCTAATGCCGGAATATCCTGTGGCACAAAAAAGGTGAGCTGCCAAGCATTTCCTTCTACAAATTGATGATTCCCTCCTGTTTCGATAGGATCAAAATCTTCATACCAAGTGCCATCTGAATGTTTTAATCTCGCAAAACCAATTTCTGGGTCAATCGCATTTTCCCACCAATAAGCTCTATCAATGAATTCATTGTATTCTTTAGTTTTACCAAGAGATTTCGCAAACTGAGATACCGTAAAATCATCATAAGAATATTCAAGGGTATTTGAAAAACGACCCTTATTATAAGGTACATACTTATGTTTTAAATAAGTTTCTAAATCTCTATTTCCTGCATAACCACCTCCCACTTGTTCTCCTTTAGTGGTTTGCATTTTATAAACTGCCGCAAAAGCTTTTTCTGCATCAAAATCTCTAATTCCCATTTGATAAGCTCCTACAATTAGTGGTATTTCATGTTCGGCTACCATAACTGGAATGTACTCCATTCCTGCAGGTCCTTTGGCCAGCCAACCATTAGCGTCATACATGGCTAGTTGTGATTTTACCCATTTAGAAGACCATTCAGGAGTTACCAAGTTCCAAAACTGATTGAGGTTCCAAAAGGTATTCCAAAAAGCGTCACATCCTAAGGCTACATCATTAGGGTCTTCAAATTTTTGAATATTTTCTTCTGAATCAATCCAACTACCATCTACATCACTAAACGTATTTCTGCTTACTAATGCACGGTACATGTTAGAATAGAACCTTGTTTTTTCAAATCTGTTATTTGATGACACTAAAACTCTTTCAAATAACTTATTCCAAGTTTTTTCTTGATTAGCTCTGACTTTTTCAAAGCTCCATCCAAAAGGCTTGGAAATTTCTTGTTCTAAATTTAAACCTGCATTATCTATACTTACGTAGGAGATACCAGTTCTTGTTTGTACCACTTGATGTTCTGTAGTATCAAACTCTATAAAAGCAACAATATCTTCGGGGTTTGCAACAGTTATTTCAATTTCATTTATTGTATATGAATCCTCTTTTCCTGCTTTATCACCATTAACCCAAACACCAAATTTTTTAATAGGCTGGTCAAATTCCATGACAAAATGTACAATATATTCTTGTGCAATAACATCCCATTCTCTCGGTTTATCACCATCTTCCACCATTTTACTTCGGTAGTACTGTTCTCCCCAAACTGAAGGCGAAATTTGTTTACTATAACCTACAACCTTATAGTCACTCACCTTCTTAAAATATGCTTCTGTAATATTATAGGCATATTCTGAAGGTATTTTTAAATCGACTAATATTCTAGAATCTGGAACATCTTTTGGGTACGTGTATCGTTGAAAACTTGCACGAGAAGTCGCTGTTAATTCGGCTTTAATATTGTAGTCACTTAAAAGAACCGAATAATACCCCAACGGTGCTTCTTCAGTCGTTTTATCTACACGTGAGCGATAGCCTGAATCTGGCTCTCCTTGATTGCCGACTTCTGTTATTAATGGACCATTGGTTGGAAATGTACCTAACCCTGCCATTGTCCATTCATGGATATGACTAAACGTACCAACACTTTCAAAAGTGGGTTGATACCCTGCCTGCCACCCTTCATTTTGATTATCTGGACTTATTTTAACCATACCAAATGGCATCCAAGGACCCGGAGCTATCATCCATCTCGAATGCCCCGTTCCTATTTTAGTATCTACATAATTAACTAGTGAATTTTGCTTTTTATGACTTCTTTTAACATTCCCTTTTTCAACAACTTTTCCATCAAATAAAATGGCATACGTACTTGTTTTTGACTTACTTACTGCTTTCATTGGTACTTCAAACTCATAGCGGCCATGTTCTATGGCTTCTTCAAAAATAGTTTCTCCATCCAATTCAACATTAAGCTTTGAAACACCTCGAAGATGTTGAACATCTAACAATAAAGGCTGAATCGTTCGTCCGTTTTCATTGAATTCATAAGCAGCAACTTGTACATTTCTTACAAATGCTTTATCTGGCTGTAATAATGTTACATTTTCAGGACCTTCCAATCGTACTTGATCAAAGACCATCCAACTTCCTTCTAAAGTAGTAAATTGAATGCTGTTACCCCCATTTTTTATTAAGTCGGCATCAATTGGAATTTCTATTTTTTGTTCTTTTGCACCTTTATTTGTCCCATTTAAAATTTCTGCATTAGCACCTTTGTCCAATTTAAATTTCCAAGATTTACCATTAACTGTCACTTTAAAATAGGGTGGAGTTTCTGGATTACAGTCTAGCACATCGATAACTAATTTCCAATCACCTTTCTTTGGTTTCGTTTTTACACCAAACAAGATATTTATTTCGTGTGGACGTATACCTGCCAAACCAGAAGTTCCTCCCCAATAGTCAATGGCTCCAGGCAAAACAAAAGGAAACTCCTCTTTTTCATTGGAATAACCAATAACATAAAATCGATCTTCCCAACCAAAATCATTTTCTAAAAACTTACTGTATTCAGCCTTTGACAAAGCAAATTCTGCACTGCTATTATCTGATTTTCCAATCTGCCAAACAATTTCATTTTGCGCAAAACAACTGAGAGGAAGCATTACACTTAAAAATAATAATTTGATTTTAAATTCTTTCATCTTATTTTGTTTTAACAAGCTTCATCCTTTACAAAAGACACAATAACTTTTGCCCGTTTCTTGCTATTATTAATCAAGGTGTAGCTTTTCGCAGATGCTGGGACCGCAAATGTTTCGGCATAATGAAAATTCTGTTTATTTTCATTGACGTGAAGTTCAATAGTTACTCCTTCTACTAACATAAGCACATGACATTGTTCGTTGGTCTCGATATGTACCTTATCATCAAAATCATATCTAAAGATATCGTAAAAATGTTCTGGATGCGTCGATAGATGCGTTTTTCTCCAATCAGCACCAAAAGTTTCCACAACAGGTTTAGCTATTAGCTTGTCCTGCACTTGTTGTCCTTTTCGTTCGAAATTTAGGTTTTCAAAAGCACGGTCTATGTTCATCGGCCTTGGATTGCCATCTAAATCCAAACGTTGCCAATCATACATTTTAAATGTGAAAATATAGGGGGTAGCACTAATTTCGAGAATCATATTGTTAGTGCCTGAACAATGTATAGTACCATGAGGAATTAAAAAAAGGTCATGCTTTTTTGCTGGAAGTTTTTGAACGTAATTTTCAATATCAAGAGTTTCCTTGGTATCATAGCTATGCTCAAGAGCTTTCTTAAATTTAGAGGGGTTTATGTCTTTATTAAAACCTAAATATACATTGGCATCATCTTCGGCATCCAAGATATAATAAGTTTCGTCTTGCGTAAAATTTTCTCCAAAATGGGTTTTTATATAATCAGGTTTTGGATGGCATTGCACGGATAAGTTTCCGCCGTTAAAAGTATCTAAAAAGTCAAAACGAATCGGGAATTCATCTTTGAACCTGTTCGCTGCTTTCCCTAAGATGTTATCTCTTTCTTGGAACATTAACGTATCAAACGACACTTCTAAGAGTATACCATTACTTTCGAAGACCAAACCATTTTCTGGAACAATCATCTCAAAAGACCATGCATAATTGGGTA
>CAYMKR010000197.1:0-4826 GCA_964390865.1 uncultured Flavobacteriaceae bacterium
GGAACCTTTTCATCACTTATTCAAGCACAGCAATTTGTGCAGGTTATTGAAGAAAGACAAGGTCTTAAAATCGGTTGTATCGAAGAAATCGCCTATAGAAAAGGATTTATTGATGCTGAACAACTCAAAGCTGTGGCACAACCTCTCTTAAAAAGTGGTTACGGACAATATTTACTGGAAATATTAAAATAATTATACTTTCTAAATTTTAACGCTTTACGTATCTTTGCCACCAAAATTTTGAGGATGCAAAACTTAAGCGTAGCTGAATTAATAAAGGCTAATCATATATTACAGGAGATTCAAGTTAAAGGATGGGTTAAAACCTTTAGAAGTAACCGATTCATTGCCTTAAACGATGGCTCAACCATCAAGAATATTCAATGTGTCATTGATTTTGATAATACGCCTGAAGATGTATTAAAACAAATCAATACCGGTGCTGCAATTGACATAAAGGGAATTTTAGTAGAGAGTCAGGGAAAGGGGCAATCTGTTGAAATTCAAGTTTCAGAAATTATCATATTAGGCGCTTCAAACCCTGATGAATATCCCATTCAACCGAAGAAACACAGTATGGAATTTTTACGTGAGAATGCTCATTTAAGAATTCGTACAAACACATTTAGTGCTGTAATGCGCATCAGGTCGGTATTATCCTTTGCGATCCATCAATACTTCATGAATAACGGTTTCCATAATTTTCACGCGCCAATTATTACCGGATCAGATGCTGAGGGAGCTGGTGAAATGTTCAGTGTATCAACTTTAAACAAAAAGAATCCACCACTTACTGAAGAAGGGCAAGTTGATTTTAAAGAGGATTTTTTCGGTAAGGAAACCAACCTAACCGTTTCAGGACAATTAGAAGCTGAGACCTATGCCATGGCTTTAGGAAAAGTGTATACTTTCGGGCCAACTTTTAGGGCTGAAAACTCTAATACTTCAAGGCATTTAGCAGAATTTTGGATGGTAGAACCTGAAGTTGCTTTTAATGACCTTGACGCGAACATGGATCTTAGTGAAGATTTTATAAAATATATTCTTGCTTATATTTTAGAACATTGCAAAGATGATCTTGAATTTCTTGAAAAAAGATTGCTTGATGAAGAAAAAAGCAAACCTATGGCTGAAAGAAGTGACATGCCCTTAAGAGAAAAACTAAAGTTTGTCATCGATAACAATTTTAAAAGGGTAAGTTATACTGAGGCTATTGATATCCTTAAAAATTCTAAACCCAATAAAAAGAAAAAATTCAAGTTTCCTATCAATGAATGGGGTGCCGATCTTCAAAGTGAACATGAAAGATTTTTGGTCGAAAAGCACTTTAAATCACCTGTAATCTTGTTTGATTATCCTGCTAATATCAAAGCATTTTATATGCGATTAAATGACGACGGTAAAACTGTAAGAGCCATGGATGTTTTATTCCCTGGTATTGGAGAGATTGCTGGAGGTAGTCAAAGAGAGGAACGACTAGATGTATTAATAGAAAAGATCAAAGCTTTAGGGATCGATGAAAAGGAGCTTTGGTGGTACCTTGACTTAAGAAAATTTGGAACGGCCGTTCATTCAGGTTTTGGGCTAGGATTTGAAAGAATGGTTCAATTTGCAACAGGTATGGGTAATATCAGAGACGTGATTCCATTCCCTAGAGCACCTCAAAGTGCTGAGTTCTAGTAGTTGCTTGTTAATTACGATTCAATCTCTTCGGAAGTTCTTTTTTTGTAACTTGAGCTGGAAGTAAAATTTCATATGTTAAAGCAAAGTTTACAACAAAGACTGCAACAAAAATTATCGCCTCAGCAAATTCAATTGATGAAGTTGATCCAATTGCCTACGCAAGCTTTTGAACAAAAGTTAAGTCAGGAAATTGAAGAAAATCCTGCTTTGGAAAGCGGTAAAGAATCTGTGGATGAGTTTCAAGATTCTTCTGAGGATGAGTATGATGACACAGGTACCGAAACGATTGAGACGGATATTAACATCGATGATTATCTAAGCGATGATGAAATTCCGAGTTATAGGCTCCAAGCAAATAATTACAGCAGCGATGATGAGGATAATCGAATTCCATACTCTGGAGGCATCACCTTCAACCAGTATTTAAGCAACCAACTTCATACTTTTAGCCTTGACCCTGAGCAAGAATTAATTGCTGAGTTTATGGTGGGATGCATTGATGATAATGGATATATAAGACGCACTATTGAAGATATTATTGATGATCTTGCCTTTTCTGAAAATATTTATACCGCTCACGAGGATGTAGAAAAAGTTTTATTCCTCGTTCAACAACTTGACCCGGCAGGAGTTGGAGCTAGGTCTTTAAAAGAATGCTTGATTCTTCAACTAAATCGCAAAGCAGAAAATAAAGATCGAATTTTAGCCAAGGAAATTTTAAATACATCTTTCGATCAATTTGTTAAGAAACACTATGCTAAACTCGCCCAAAAGTTCAATATTACCATGGAAGAACTTAAGGGGGCGATCAAGGAAATAGAGAAATTAAATCCTAAGCCAGGTGGATCCTTTTCAGGTAATTTGACCGTTATTGAGCATATCGTTCCCGACTTTACAATACGCATAAATGAAGGCGTTTTAGAACTGAGCCTGAATGCAAGAAACGCTCCGGACCTCCATATTTCGAGAGAATATGATAATATGCTCAAGGGCTATGCTGAATCCAAGGATAAATCAAAATCTCAAAAAGATGCTGTTCTTTTTATAAAGCAAAAACTGGATGCGGCGAAATGGTTTATTGACGCCATTAAACAAAGACAACAAACACTGATGATAACAATGAATTCGATCATGCATTATCAAAAAGAGTTTTTACTTACCGGTGATGAAAGAAAATTGAGACCGATGGTCTTAAAAGACATTGCTGATCAGATTCATATGGATGTTTCAACAGTTTCGAGGGTTGCCAATAGCAAGTATGCAGATACGCCTTACGGCACAAAATTGGTTAAAGAATTTTTCTCTGAGTCAATGAAAAACGATCAAGGCGAAGACATCTCAACAAGGGAAATCAAAAAAATTCTTCAAACAGAAATTGAAAAAGAAGACAAGAAGAAACCACTCACTGATGAGAAAATATCAAGTGTATTAAAAGAAAGTGGTTATCTTATCGCTCGTAGAACTGTGGCCAAATATCGAGAGCAACTTGACATTCCTGTGGCACGTTTAAGAAAAAAGATTCTTTAATTTATGTTTATATATAAACTCATCTCTTATGTATTGCACCCATTGCTGTTTTCATTTTTGGGTAGCTTCCTTTATTTATATCTGAGCCCAAAACACATCTTAAAAGAGCAACAATACATAATTCTTATTATTGTTTTTATAAGTACTTATATCATACCTATTCTTCTTTTGGCTTTTTTAAAAAGAGTACACATGATTAATGATTACCACCTCAGAAATATTGAAGAACGAAAATTTCCTATTCTGTTTTTTATCATGTTGTCATTCCTGATAGGAAGAGCCATGGTTAGCACCCAGGTAGCCGATTTATTGGCATTTTCTTTTTTCGGAGTTGCATTTGCCTTGAGTTTTACCTATTTGTTGTTCAATATTAAGATTAAAACCAGTCTTCACACGCTTGGAATTGGAGGGATAATAGGCTTTGTGATGGTGATGAGTTATGAATATCGATTGAATTTTAATTCCTTGCTAGCAGGATTATTTATCCTAGCTGGATTAATTGGAGTGTCTAGACTTGCTTTAAACGCACATAGACCTAAAGAAATTTATATCGGATTCTTACTAGGACTGATTTCGCAATTTATAAGCTTTCAGGTTTATCAGAATATATAGAATATAAGGCCAATTCTAAAGTCGCTAATATTGATCTTATAATCATTGGCTACTGTTTCACTAAATAAGTCGTTCAATCCGTAATAAAGGTGCAAATTCCATTTATTATATCCTGCAGAAAAGGTCAATCCATAAATAAATTCGTTAATCTCAATGATATCACTAACGTCAAAATCAGCTGATCTGCTAAAACTTGTATTTTTGGCGAAAACATATGCAACTTTGACCCCAGGATAAAAGCGCCAGAATTTATACTTCAATGCCGTCGAATTTCGAAACCTTAATTCAATAGGAAACTCTACAGTATGCAGTATAATTTTATTGTTTTTAAGCGTCACATCCGACTCAGTTGGTTCAGCAACGTCTAATTCAACATTGAAATAATAATTATTCAAGCCGTATCCCAGACCTGCTCCTAATCCAATATTTCGCTTCTTACTCAAAGGAAAGTCTTTAATAAAACCTCCTCCTAATCCAAAAGAAAATCCTGATTGCGAGATCTTATCAGGTAAATTTAGCATATGAATATAAGTGAGATTAAAATACAGCTGGTCTTCTAGATACTTATTATCCACAAAAGTGCTGTCTTTCTGAGCCTGAATAAAACCGGTAAAAAGAAGGAATAATATGGCGATTTTACGCATAGTATTTTATTGAAAAAACCAAAGGTAACTTATTTAAAGTGAAATTCCCAAAAGTGATTTCAAAGCAAGTAATTGAATAAAAAAAACCGAAATACGATTAAATGAGTTATGATAAAGGTGCTTTCAATTCATTTAAGGACATACCCAATTTGATTGATAGAATTCGCCTCAATTCTTGAGAAGTATCAGGATCTATCAAATTAAGGGCCTTAACGCCGCAAAGCTTTTCTATCAAATCGGATCCGGCATAAGTATTGGTAGCTATACCACTAACAATATCAGGTTTGAGTTTAAAACTTTTCATCACGCCATAAACTGCATAAGGATCTGATGCACATAATACTGTGCACTTAATACAGT
>CAYMKR010000198.1:0-2750 GCA_964390865.1 uncultured Flavobacteriaceae bacterium
GGCATGATATCCATAACATGAACCGGTTTTTTAATATGAGACTTATTGATCTTCCATTGTTTTGGAGGTTTAATAATTAATGGACTCATTACCCCTCCTTGACTTTGATAGCCTTTCATTAATCTAAATGGAGCTGCAATTCCGTATGCCCAGCCAGGCCCTATATCAATATTAGAGTTTTGAAGCCCTCGGTTCTCCAAATTATTGTTAAAGGTGTCCATAAAACTAAGATCCGTACCTGAAAGTTCCATATAATCTTCCATTGTTGTTTTACTTGGTCCGTTATCAGAAAATACAAGAATCATGGTATTATCATACTCCTTCATTTCTTTTAATTTCTTTACAAGTAATCCTATATTTTGATCCAACCGATCTATCATCGCGGCATAAACAGCCATATCTCTAGAGGCAATTTCTTTCTCTTCTTTACTTAAACTCTTCCAAGCAGAAATCCATTCAGGACGAGGTTGAGGGTTTACCTCATTATCTATTACACCACTGGATTTTAACTGTTCCAGTCGTCTTAATTGCAATTGATCCCATCCATCTTTATACTGATCTTGATACTTTCTAATTAATTCTTCCGGTGCATGCAACGGGTTATGCGGTGCTGTAAAAGAAAGGTACGCAAAGAAAGGTTTCTTGTTTTCACCTTTCTCAATATAGCTTATGATTTTTTCTGTATAATAATCAGACGAATAAAATGATTTTGGAAAACTTTGAATTGGTTTTCCATCGTCAACATATGTATTAGGTTTCCCCGGAAATAATGGTGTGTTATCCCAGTGACTAGCGCCACCATTCAGTAGTGCAAAACTTTTATCAAAACCTCTACCAGAAGGCCACGTGTTTTCTTGCTTATTCCCCAAATGCCATTTTCCTGCCATCATGGTAAAATATCCTCCACTTTGTAAAACCTCGGCCAAGGTTGTCACACGTTGATTCAAAAATCCCTCATAGCCCGGTTTACCTTTCTGATTGTCCGTATACACTCCATGAGAACCAATGCCTGTTCTATGATGGTCCATGCCTGTCAACAACGAAGCTCTTGTTGATGAACAATTTGGAGTAACACTAAATTGACTAAACACGATTCCCTCAGAAGACAGGTGGTCAATAGAAGGAGTGTTTATTTCGCTTCCAAACGGACCCAAATCACTATAGCCCGCATCATCCAATACGATCAATACGATATTCGGTTTCTTCTCTTTTTCTTCTATTTTTTCAACTTCGGAACATGAAATAAACAAAAGACTCAAAGAGACCAAAAAAAATATGATGAAATTATTCTTAAGTAGTTTATTTTTCATAACCAAACAATTTAATTTTTAAAATGAAAATTCCAATATGATGCTTTTGCTATTATATCTGAATTATAAAAAAGTCATCCTTTCAAATGACTTTTTTTATAAAACTAATATTATTTAGCCAATCAATAAAAACCTATTCATATTGGTGATAAAGTTTTTCAATATTTTTAGTTTCAGATCCAAATTCTTAAGGCCTTCACAGGGCTTCGTATACGTTACTCCTATATCACAATATTTTTACTTATTGATTAAATAATGAATAATCACTTCTCCGAATTGTTCAGGTAGAAGTGGATGATGATTATGATTAATGCCCAATAATTACTGTGATTCAGAATATTAATGCATGTTTTTTCTGACACTACTCGGCATAGCTTCCTTCTCACGCTTAAGTCGTTTTTCGATTTCCAGCGTTTCAGGTCGCGCATTACTTAATCCTGTATAAGGAATACCATGGGCATTTGGTTTGTCAGGGTATGTCTTTTTCATCATTTCATGACGCTCACGCATAGCTGTAAATTGCCCCTGAAAGTGTATCATTGGGATCATTTGAGGATTGTGCTCATGTGGATCTTGATACAGATCATAATAAGCCGCAGAGAGACCTGAAGCAGATCCAGCACTCTGACCTAACCAATGACGCTTGTAGCGACCTTTTACCGTCGCAGCTAACGTGTGCCCTTGATAAATATGAACATAATCTCTGTGACTATGAGTGTCACCTTCTAGTAAAAGTTCGGTTTGATCAACACCATCTATAATTCGATCGGTAGGTATGTACTGAGTAGCACCACCTAGGCGAGCAAAAGTAGTGAACAAATCAGTAACATGAATAATGTCGCCGACCAATTGCCCGCTATCTATCATTCCAGGCCACCATGCAATGGCAGGAACACGAACACCTCCTTCAGTGTAGTCTCCTTTACCACCTCGGTATAACAGCTCTGTCATTGCCCAACCAGGAGGTGGATCATGAGACATTGGTCCGTTATCTGCCATAGCAACGAATAGTGTATTTTCTTCAATTCCCAATGTTTTTAGTTCTTCCATTACGGTTCCAACAAAAGCATCTAGTTTGGCGTATGAATTAGGGATTTTACCACCATTTTCACTTGATTTATTTGGCTCCGGTGCTAAGAAATTCAACCAAGTTGGTTGGTAGGTGATAAAGAAAGGTTTTTTCTTAGCATTTCTACGTATAAAATCGATCGTACGCTTTTGAGACTCATCATCAATTTTAGAATAACACTCATTTGAAGTTCCACAAAACTCCTTTCCTTGTTCGCCTTTTTTACCTTCAATGGTCATAACCCAACCTACAGGATTCAGACCTGGACTGTCCATTGCGTAAGGGTCTGGTGGTAACATATGTGGGTGCATTCCTAAAATGGCGTTAACTGCTGTTCCCGTTTCGTTCCACATAGAACCAATTTGATTCAT
>CAYMKR010000198.1:2850-4766 GCA_964390865.1 uncultured Flavobacteriaceae bacterium
GATTCATGTGGCATACCAACAATACCCATGCCATTACGAACTGGAGTACGGCCGGTAATAAAAGCGGCCCGTGTTGGTGTACAAGCTGGCTCCGAATACATGCGCAGGAAATTGATTCCTTCAGATGCCATTTTATTCATATTAGGCGTTTTGTAACCAAGTAACTTTTGGATCATTTCGTTACCAATAGCGCCCACTTGCTGATCATCCCATAAAATGTAAATAATGTTAGGAGATGTACCATGTTTTTTTTCTAGTGCACTGAGTTTTTTCTTTAGGTCATTGTCTGCAATATCCCATTTTTCACCATTTTGTTCTTTGAGTATATAATGCTCTGCATCGTGGATAATTTCATTTTGAGCCATAGAATTACCGTAGATAAGTAATGCTAATGTCAATATTAATAGAGGTTTAAAAAATTTCATAAAGTATTTATAATTAAGTCATTAATTTGCAATATAATAATTGACTATATTCGATAACGTCAAAAAACGGCAAAATTGAAAAACACAATCTTTAAACAACAATTTTCATTCAATGATTTCGATGCATTTGCTGAAATGATCAATCAAGCCAATCTTGAGCAATCTCAAATTGATATTGGAAACTTTCAAGGAAGCTTAACACAGGTTACTCAAGGACCAGTGATTATTGGGTTACACAAAATGAATAGAACCATTTTGCAAGAAGGAGCGGGCATTAAAGACTATACTACTTTTTTGATTACCGGTAATATGGAACAAGATTTTAGTTGGCGAAAAAACTGCTTGAGCGGAGATCGAATCGGGATTTTAAAAAGTGGTATGGAACATAGTTGTATTACCCTGCCTAATTTTATTGGTATGCCTGTATCCATTTCGGATGATTATTTAGTAGAAATTTCTAATATTTTAGGTTATCCAAATTTTATAAAACACATCAACAAATCAGAAGTAATTTTGATTGACAAAAACAAGGCTAAACAAATTCATAGAATTATCATTTTCTTGTGTAATTCTAATAATTTTGATAAATCCTTGATTTTATTTCATTTACCACGCTTGATTATCTCATCAATTGAAGCAGGTTTAAAAGAAGATCCAATTGTAAACTCAACTTCGCGAAGTATTATTTTTAAACGGGCCCAAGATTATATTTTTGAAAACATTGAACATTCAATTAATATTTTAAAACTATGTAAAGCGATTGGAGTTAGTGAGCGCAATTTGAGATATATTTTTAAAGAAAATATTGGCATTTCACCTTGTAAATTTGTTCGAAATGTTAAATTAAATAAAGTTAGGAAATTATTAAAATCAAGTGATCAAAAACAAATGGTCAATAGTTTAGCCAATCAATTAGGTTTTTGGCATGCAGGTCAATTTGCTAAAGATTATAAAAATATTTTTGGAGAACTTCCTTCTGAGAGTCTAAAAATTAATTGATTAATTATATTTTGTCAAATAAATCTGCAATTTTTGCGAGGCTATTTTTTCTACAAACAGACTAATGTTGTTTTGTTATTCTTTTTTCGTTATTTCAAAAAAGACTTTCACGATTATTCTTTGAAATTAAGCATCAGAAGCTCCTCCAACTTAGTTGCTTTTATTTCTTCAGTTTGATTTTTACTTTGATTTTCATTGAATTGACCAATAGTACTATTCCAATATTCCTGTAAAAATGAGAACATAATACAGTCCTGTTATAATAAAGACGGCACCTGCAACTGTTCGCATCACTTTTTCAATTTTCGTAATTCTATTGTAGAATACGCCTACTTTTCCTGCTGTAAAAGCTAATAAATAAGTGAAAAGAATTACAGGTAATCCTGTTCCAAATGCGAATATTATAGGCAGATAAAGTCCATCTACTGACGTAATTGTCATTGGGACCAACATACCAAAAAATAATGCGCCGCTATATGGACAAAATGCTAA
>CAYMKR010000199.1:0-4745 GCA_964390865.1 uncultured Flavobacteriaceae bacterium
TTGACCCTTATTCATTAATTGATTTGCCGTCTGAAAAAGATTTTTTATCCTATACTCACTCTGCAAATTCAGTAACAAATGTCGGATTCGGGTTTAAACAGTATATTTCACCAAGTTTTATTATGATGGGAGGATTCAGGACTGATTTTACTTCAGGAAGAAAAGATGAGATAAGGTTTATAGATGATAGTTTCAAAATTAACGAGATCCATATGGATAAGTATCATATTACTGTTGGGCCGGTGTTAAAAATTAGTCGATTTAATGTAATTACAGGAATTCAATATTCATTTGGTAGAAATTCAGATCTTGATCCACTTGTCAATTATGCAGACCCTATTGAATACATTCCTCAAACAAGGCAGTCTTTAGAGGGGTTAAGACTGAACGAGGCAAGCGCAAGCCTCAATGAGATTTCTTTATTTTTGGGATTGACCGTGAATTTGAATAAGGAAAAAATATAAATATTTACACTTATGTTAAAATCATTTTGTTATTCATTTCTGGCATTCCTGATCTCTTTAGGCTCTCTGGCTCAAGAAAAGGAATTAGATACAGTTTTTGATGAATCGTCTAAAACCTTTTTACCAATTCCTCTCATAATAAATAACCCAACGATTGGAACCGGTTTTGGTGGTGTTGGTCTATTCTTTTTTAAGTTTGACAAAGAAGACAAAAAGTCGCCCCCTTCTATCGCTTCTTTGGCCGGCTTATATTCAACTAATAACAGCTACATTTTTTTGGCATCTACGAGAATGTATTGGAATGAAGATAAAAATCGTGCAACATTCATTGCCGGCCCTTCAAGGCTTAATCATGATGTAACCTATGATATTGATGGGAGTGAAGATATCCGTTTAGTATATTCTGAATTACGCAGTTTTATCTCTGCAGAATACAGCAGGAAAATTGTTGGTGATTTTTATTTAGGATTATTATATCTAGGCGTCAAGACAAAATATAGATTTGATCAGGGAACAGAAGAACAGAATGATTTCGCTGAAATGTTTTTTGAAGAAAATGGTATTACAGATAATTTTATTTCCAGTCTGGGTGTGTCTTTTTCGTTTGATACCCGAGATTATATTTATAACCCAACCATGGGAATGATGTTTAGTATTCGACCTAAATTTTATACAGATTGGCTAGGTAGTGATAATGATTATGTTGACACCGATTATAATGCGACTTACTATATATCCATTTCACAAAAGCAGGTGATGGCCTTTTCATTAGCAGGAGGTTTTGCTTCAGGTGATGTCCCATTTGATGGCTATCAAAGTTACGGTCGCAGTAATTTAAGAGGTTATGAGACGGGTAAATTTCGAGGAAAAAATATGATTGCTTTACAGGCTGAGTATCGCAGGAATATTTATAACAGGTGGGGAGCTGTAGCTTTCGCCGGGACAGGAAGTGTATGGGGTAATGATGAAGAGCAGGAATTCTCAGAGAGATCATGGTTGCCAAGTGTAGGTGTAGGTGTCAGATATATGATTTCTTTAAAAAAGAGGATCAATTTAAGATTAGATTTTGCAAAGGGTATTGAGGGTAATCAAGGGGTTTATTTCGGTATTATGGAAGCTTTTTAAATGTTACTGGATTATTTATAATGAGTATTATTAAAGTAATAAAAAATATGGAATTTAATATAAAACCTTACCGATTATTCTATTTGATTATAATTTCAGTTTCTCTGATGGTTCTTTCCTGTGCCAGAAAGGAGCCACAAGAATCACAAAAAAAACCAAAAGTTAAACTGGTATTACAAATTACAATTGACGGTCTTAGAGCAGATTTAATTAATCGTTATCAGGATAGATTTGTAGATGGGGGATTTAATTATTTGTTAAATAAAGGAGCCGTTTTTACGAATGCTCAATATCAGCATGCAAATACAGAAACTATAGTTGGCCATACTACTTTGGCCACAGGTACGTTTCCATCGGTTCATGGCATGGTAGGAAATGTATGGTTTGATCAGAGTTCAGGAGAAATTGGTTATAATATTGAAGATCAGGAAGCCCCAATATTGCCGTCCAGAGATAATATAATTGATGGAGAACAAGTAGATCCTGCTCAAAGAGCTTCAAGATCAAAAGGCAGATCCCCCAAAGCAATTTTAACAAATACGATTGCCGATGAAATATTCAAAAGTACCGCAGGTAAGTCTAAAATATTTGGCGTGTCAGGAAAGGATAGAAGTGCCGTTGCAATGGCCGGGCATATGGGCAAAGCTTTTTGGTATTCAAATGATAATGGAGATTTTGTTACCAGCAAATATTATTATAATGAGTATCCTAATTGGGTAAAACAATGGAATGAACAAAGAAATATTGAAAAACTAGCAGGAACATCTTGGAAACTATTAAATGAAATATCTACGTATAAATTTGGAGATCAAGATGATCGTGAATATGAAATAGATTTAAAAGGATATGGTAGGGTATTTCCCCATGAATTCGGAAAATTAGGACATCCTCTATTGGCAACAAGAGTATTGGTGAGTCCAAAAGGAGATTCTTTGACTTTGGATTTTGCGAAATCCTTGATGCTTAATGAAAAAATTGGGCAAGATGAGTTTGTAGATTATGTATCTATCAGTTTTTCAGGCGTTGATGCGGTTAATCATTTTTTCGGTCCTTCAAGCTTAGAAAATGAGGAAGTTGTTTTACAACTCGATCAAAGACTGCGAGACTTATTTAATTTTATTGATAAACATATTGGATTGGATGAAACGCTCATTGTACTATCAGCTGATCATGGGATGGCAGAAATGCCAGAATATATGACGGAGTTAGGGTATGAGGTTGGTAGAATTTATTCTGATGAAATTATTGAACGAGCTAATAAAATTGGGCAAAAATTATATAATATTGATGGAATAGCAAAATCTTTTTTTCGACCTTCATTGTATTTAGATAAGGAAAAAATTAATGCTGAAGGATTAAATGTTCAAAAAGTAGAAATAGAAATTGCAAAAGAACTTACTAAAACAAAAGGCATCGCACTAGCTGTTGGAAGAAGTGGCGTAAATGAATTAGAAAAACAACCCATTTATAAGCAGATCAAAAATAACTATCATCCGTCCAGATCAGGAGATATTTATATCGCTCAAAGCCCTTATTGGTTTTTGTTTGAAAAAGGGCCCATTGGAGTAATGCATGGTAGTCCATGGAAATATGATACACATGTTCCTATTATTTTTGCCGGGGCAGGTGTAATTGCAGAAAAGGTAAACCGATTGGTTCATCCGGTAGATGTTGCACCAACAATTGCAGCTTATTTGGGGGTTAGCCCTCCGGCATCTTCAATTGGAGAAGTATTAATAAAAAAAGGGGGAAAGAAGGAGTAATTTTTAAAACTCCATTGATGTTGAATAAATTATGTTGATTAATGAAATAGAAAATACCAAATTTACTTCCTTAACACCTACTATCTTTCCATTGGATTATCAAAAATTATTGACATCATTGGAATCTAAAAGACATTAATTAATTTAGTGCTTCTAAAATTTGAAAAGAAAAGCTAACAAAAAACACATCCTTATTAGGATTAAATTGTGGAAGAAATCAACTTATTAGTTTAGATTTAAATACAACTTTAACAATTTTTGGTCAATACAAAAATCCATTTTATCTTTAATTTTTAAATGATTTGAGTGATGATTGTTATATGATTTCTTTATAGCATTGATGTACAATATGGTGTGTTTCAAATGTTTTATATTTTTATTCTATTGAAATACAGAGTGTTACAAGGGATTGAAAAATCCTGCCACCCGACTAAAAAAGCTTTTCAAATTTTGCAGGGCTTTTTTAGTCAAGGGGACTCTTCAGGATCACCGACCGAAGGGAGGTAATCCTATCATGAAGTGAGATGTGAAAAGAGCTGGAATTAGGAAAAGAATAACACCACATACTTTGAGACATAGTTATGCAACACATTTGTTGGAACAAGGTGTTGACCTAAGATATATTCAAGAATTATTAGGGCATTCACGACCCGAAACAACGATGATCTATACGCATGTAACCAAACGAGATATGTTGAGTATATCGAGCCCCCTGGATACAATAATCAAGCAATTATCTAAATCCGATAATAATGATACATTTACATCGTTATCCCGGGACAATCTCTGATATAGAGTATTGTTTTAATATATATAACTAGTTGTGTTTCATACTAAAAAAATCCGTCTTCAAGAAAAAATCAATAAATTGAATTAATAATTGTAACTTATTCGTTACATTTGTAGAGTGAGAGAAATCGATATTACAGAAGAATGTTTGGAATTTATCGACGGCCAAAACGAAAGAGTTGGGCTGAAATTCTTCCAACTGATTGAAGTTATTGGAGAAATAAAAGTTGTCAATTCAAATTTTTTGAAAAAACTGCAATCGACACAATTTTATGAATTGCGAATTAAAGCAGGAAATGAATATCGAGTTATAATCTTTGCAATAGACCATCTGAATTTTACCGAATGTACAAAAGCTGTATGCTTATGCGGATTTCAGAAAAAGGGAACTAAAGATTATAAAAAGGCAATCAAACAAGCCGAAAAAATATTAGAGAATTATCTAAAAGAAAAGTAATTATGGGAAAATCAATAAACGCAAAACAACTGATTGCAAAACGATACGGAAAAGAAGGTTCAAAAGAACGTGAAGAATTTAGAGAAAATGCTTTTTCCTATTATTTTGGAGAAATCATTAAAAATCGCAGAAAGGAATTACATATGA
>CAYMKR010000200.1:0-4727 GCA_964390865.1 uncultured Flavobacteriaceae bacterium
CATGACAAATTTGTGAATAAACTTTATCATAAAAAAATAAAATTGCTATTGATTCTTATTTATTTTTTCATTAAACTGTCTGACCACAAAATACGACAAAATGATCACAAACCAAACAAAAATACGTGTAAGATATGGCGAAACGGACCAAATGGGCTATGTCTATTACGGAAACTATGCTCAGTTTTTTGAGGTTGGTCGGGTTGAATGGCTCCGCGCTTTAGGAGCTAGTTATAAGAGTTTGGAAGAATCAGGAATTATGCTCCCAGTTATTGAACTGAACGTCAACTATATGAAACCTGCAAGGTATGATGATCTACTCACAATTACGACTGTGCTTTCTAAAAAACCCCTTGTGAAAATTGAATTTAATTTTGAAGTTCGCAACGAAAAAGACGAACTGCTAACAACCGGATATACAAGTTTGGTGTTTATGGATATGAAAAAAAATAAACCCATTAAGGCTCCTGCCTATTTATTAGATCAAATCTATTCACAATTTAATTAGCTCTTTTTGCTTTCAAACATCTTAGGTCTTTAAACAATTTTAATATTCCTTCAGCTTTATTCTTTCGCACCGATATTTCAAATAAACAACTCAATTCCATTTTTTGCTGAAGTATTTGTAGTTGATGTTCTTTAATTATGCGCATCACTTTATCCATATGAACATACTCAAATTCAAGAATTAATGTATCCATCAGCATTTTTTCCACCTTTTCAGCTTGCTCCAGACTGAGTTTGGCAGTAGCTTTATAGGCAGTAACCAACCCTCCTACACCGAGCTTTGTGCCTCCAAAATAACGAACCACAACAACCAAGACATTGGTTAATCCAAAAGATTGTATTTGTCCAAAAATTGGCTTTCCAGCACTATTATTGGGTTCCCCATCATCATTATATCTAAAAGCAGGATCTTCGACACCGATTTGCCAAGCATAACACCAATGTCTGGCCTTGGTATGCATTTTTTTTAGTCGATGAATATAACCTTCCACCTCATCAATATTTTCAATCGGAAACGCATAACCTAGAAATTTACTCCCTTTTTCTTTATAAATTTGCTCCTCAGATGGTCTTCCTAGTGTCTGATACAGATCAGTATTATTAATTTCCATCATCTTTTATTCTTATAGAGAAACATTGTATCATTGAGCACCTCTTCTTTTGTATAAGGTTTGTCTTTTAGCTCAGGAGCCTTAATCCCTCCATTGAAAGTTTGAGCGCCTTCAAATACTCTGGCTTCATCCCAAATACCCGATTCAATAAAAGAACTCAATGTATAAGCTCCTCCCTCAATTATTAAGCTTTGAATTTCCTTCTTATACAAATGACTCATTATCTGAGGAATAATTTCTTTTGAAAAATTAAGTTTCGCATAAAGTGTCTTTCCTTGCTCTTCTTCTTTCTTCTCATTATATATAATGGTCTGTTCAGAGTTATCAATAAAACTTTTATCCTCTGGAATTTCAAGATCCTTATCAATGGCAATACGTAAAATACCGTTTCCTTCAAAATGCCTTAGGTTTAGTTTTGGATTATCCTGTAAGACTGTATTCTTACCTACGAGAATAGCAGCTTCTTCCGCCCTAAATTGATGAACTCTTTGCAAGGAGTAAGCGTTGGAAATCCAAAAAGGAATACCTGACTCAACCTCCTCCACGTCAGGAAAAATATATCCGTCCTTGGTTTGAGCCCATTTTAAAATTACATAAGGTCTTTTTCTTTCATGGTAAGTGAAAAAACGTTTATTTAATTCTCTACATTCCTTTTCCATTACTGAATAGACTACTTCTACCCCGTTCTCTTTTAATCTCTTCATCCCTTTTCCCCCAACTTTTTCGTTAGAATCAACCGAGCCTATAACCACCTTTTTAATCTTATTTCTGACAATCAGATCAGCACATGGCGGTGTCTTTCCATAATGGGAACAGGGTTCAAGATTTACGTATAAGGTTGCCTCAGAAAGTAATCCCTTCTCCTCTACCGCATTAATAGCATTTACTTCAGCATGGGGTCCTCCGGCTTTTTGATGCCAACCTTCTCCAATAATTAAACCATCATAAACCACTACACTTCCGACCATAGGATTTGGATAAACCAGCCCAATGCCATTCGCAGCCAATTGAAGACATCGCTTCATATACATATTATGTTCAGCCATATTTTCTTGCATATTGCGAAATTAAAAAGATTATACTTCTTTTTGGACTACTTTCATCAATTTAATCATATAATACTCAATCTTTAAGAAAACATTATATTTCGTAATTAAACATTATATTTCCCTAATTAATAATGGCTAAGAGAATCTTAAAAATGACAATAATAGCTTTAAAAGAAGCGTTCCAGAAACAACTGAATTTCATCTACCCAAAAGATGAAATCGACAGTTTTTTTTACCTTCTTTCTGAAGCCTATCTTCAAAAATCAAGACTCGATATTGCCTTGAGCCCCGGGGAAACATTGAATAGTGACAAGATTCTTCTTTTTCGTGAAGCCCTTGAACAATTAAAGAAAGAATATCCTATACAATATATTATAGGTGAGGTTGAATTTATGGATCTTAAATTTGAAGTGAATGAACAAGTACTGATCCCAAGACCTGAAACAGAAGAGCTGATCAAATGGATCTTGAGTAGCGAAAATAAAACTCAGATGAAATCTATTTTAGACATCGGAACCGGAAGTGGTTGCATACCCATAGTTTTGAGTAATTCTATTCCAAAAGCAAAAGTAAAATCAATTGATATTTCGGCCGGCGCCCTTGAAGTAGCCAAAAGAAATGCTGTGAAAAACAATGTTGACATAAATTTTTCGGTACAGGATATTTTACATACCGAAGAATTAGATGACACCTATGACGTTATTGTTTCAAACCCTCCTTATGTGAGGGAAAGTGAAAAAACACAAATGAAAAACAATGTATTAAAATATGAACCAGATCTTGCTCTATTTGTATCAGATGAAGATCCTCTTGTGTTTTACCGGCATATTGCAAGCTTAGCCCTTAAATATTTGAACCCTTTAGGAGTTTTATACTTTGAGATAAATCAATATCTTGGTTCAACTCTAAGCAGCATTTTAAAAGACCTTGGTTTTAAAAAGATAGAATTAAAAAAAGATATTTATGGCGCTGACCGAATGATCAGAGCTGTTAAAAATTAAATATATTTGCCACATGCGCATAGATATAGTTACGGTATCACCAGAATTGATTAGAAGCCCTTTTGAGCATTCTATACTGAAAAGAGCTCAAGACAAAGGTAAGGTTGAAGTTCATTTTCATGACCTTCGAGATTATGCCATAAATAAATATGGTAAAATCGATGATTATCAATTTGGAGGAGGAGCCGGGATGGTTCTCATGATTGAGCCCATTGACAAATGCCTAAGCGGGCTTATGAAAGAAAGGATTTATGATGATATTATTTATATGACTCCTGATGCCAATACGCTTGATCAGCGAACTGCCAACATGTTATCTAGCAAATCAAACCTCCTTATTTTAACGGGTCACTACAAAGGCGTTGATCAACGTATCAGAGATAAGTTTATAACGAAAGAAATATCTATTGGAGACTATGTTCTTTCTGGAGGCGAACTTGCTGCGGCAGTACTTTGTGATGCAGTTATCAGGTTGATCCCGGGAGTACTTGGAGATGAAACGTCGGCTTTAACAGATTCTTTTCAAGATAATTTACTTGCGCCTCCAGTTTTTACAAGACCCGCTGAATATGATGGAATGAAAGTTCCGGATATTCTGCTGTCGGGAAATTTTCCTAAAATTGAAGAATGGCGTCACGATGAAGCAATAGCAAGAACTAAAATGATCAGACCAGATTTGTTAGAAGATGAATAAATTAAAAACAAATCATTTTTATATTGCTCTCATTTTTTTTATACAGGTAAACGCGTATAGCCAAATTGACAGTTTAAGCATTCAGGCAACATCACATCAAAAGCCATGGTTAAAACAAAGTATTGTCCCATTATCCTTAATTGGGGCAGGAATAATCATTAATTATTCTGATGGAGCCATTGGAAAGGAAAACCTTCAGGAAAAAATCACTACTGCCTTTCCGGATTTCCAAACCGATGTAGATGATTTTTTACAGTATGTCCCCATCCTTACTATGTATACTGCTGATCTTTTTAAAGTAGAAAGCAAAAATGATGTTTTTACGCAAACCAAAATTCTATTGATATCAGCCATAGCGACCAATGCGGTTACCTTTGGATTAAAACATGCTATTGGTGAAACCCGTCCTAATGAAAGAGATGATTTGAGCTTCCCATCAGGCCATACTTCAAATGCTTTTATGATGGCAACTATCCTTTTTCATGAATTTAAAGAAACAAAACCTGTATTGGCTTATAGTGGATTTGTTTTTGCTTCGGCCACAGGAGCCTTAAGGGTTTTAAACAATGAACATTGGGTCTCCGATGTATTGGTAGGCGCTGGAATAGGAATTATTGTTACAGATCTTGTATATAGATTTGAACCATTAAAGAATTGGAACCCGTTTAAAAATGACAAGATCAGTACCATAATAAGCCCTTCCTACAAGGAAAATACGGTTGGTCTTTACGCCAACATCCGATTTTAAAGGGATTTCAGTATTTATAATTGCCCTAAAATATTTACAAACCTGCATATTATAATCAAATTTTTTTTTATAAATTTGCAAACTCAAAATCAACCTCTGACGAAAATCGTGCATGTT
>CAYMKR010000201.1:0-4725 GCA_964390865.1 uncultured Flavobacteriaceae bacterium
GTAATTTTACTTCAAGATCAACTTTGATACCTGAATTCATTAAAATATGTTTTACCTGACTTGCAGAAAGTTCAGGATAATAAGAACGAATCAAAGATGCCACGCCCGCAACTTGAGGAGCCGCCATTGAGGTTCCCTGTATAGATTTGTATTCATTTTTAGGAATGGTTGAATAGATCTCTGAGCCAGGAGCAAATAGATCAACATTTAGTTTTCCATAATTTGAGAAAGTAGAAATAAGATCTTCATTGTAATTTCTGGTCATTGAACCAATCGTTATTACATTATCCGCAATCTCATTAACTTTGTCAGGTGCATCTGTTGGGAAATTATCACTTTTATCAATGTTTTTGTGATCATTACCCGCCGCATGAACTAACAAGACATCTTTGGTCGCAGCATATTTAATCGCGTCATAGACCCATTCCTCATTTGGGGAATAGCTTTTACCAAAACTCATGTTAATCACTTTGGCTCCATTGTCAACGGCATATCTGATAGCTAAGGCTACATCTTTATCGTATTCATCACCATCTGGAACAGCTCTCACAGATAAAAGCTTAACGTTTTCAGCTACTCCATTCATTCCTTTTCCATTGTTTCTTGTAGCCATTGCAATACCGGTAACATGCGTACCATGCATTTCATCGTCTAAAGATCCGATGGTAAAGCCATTCCCATAAGGAACGTCCTTAATATCATAAGCATCATCACCTGTTGCTTTTCTGCCTACAAAATCAAGATTATACAGTGTATTCACTTGAGTTCCGTAATATTTAACAAGTCCTTCAAGGTCCTCATTTACATCAATGGCTGTCCCTCCTTGGCTTAAAACCTGCACAAGGTATGGGTTTCTGTCTGCTGGTTCTAAAGTATTTAAGTCTTCAAGGGTATAATCTTCTTTACCTAATTTCGCAGTAGCTTCTTTGCTGACATCATTAAAATAAATTAATGTTCTTGAATACTGTTCGTAATTCTCGCTTGCCTTAGATATTCTCTTCTCAAAATCGTTTTTCACCTTTTGATAGTAGTTGTAACCATCTTTTTCTGAAGGATTAAAATCAGAAGATGATTTCCCCTCGTATTTGTTACCGAACATTTTGTATACCCTTGTGACTTCAAGTTGCTCAGGGGTTGATTCACCTTCACCTCCTAAGAAATTCCATCCATGAATGTCATCAATATATCCGTTCTCATCATCATCTTTTCCATTTCCAGCTATCTCATCTGTGTTGTTCCAGACATTGTCTTTTAAATCTTCATGTTCATTATCAATACCTGAATCTATAACTCCAAGAATAATAGTAGTTCCTTTTTTATCTGCTAAAAACTCATAGGCTTTAGCTAAACTCATTCCAGGAATTGAATCCTGCATAATATCAGCATGTGGCCAGGCCCTGATTTCCTCCTCATTCATTGTGCCCTTTTTGGCAACCATATTCACCGCTTTTGTTGATCCCTCAGGAACAACTTCACTATGCAAGTTTTTTGTCGAACCACATCCGGAAAGAACGACGGCCAAACCTAAGCCTAATATTAATTTATTCTTCATTACTTTATATTTGGATTATTATCTATTAAATACCTCATCGAATCGGAAAGTTTGATCCAACCTCACCCCCTTTTCGGTGTGTTTTACAGTACAAATTTCATTTTTAGCATCATGTTCAAGGAACAAGTAGTAGCCTTCGTTAGCGGCTCTATTTAAAAAGCTTTCTTTTTCATTCATGGTTATCAAGGGCCTCACGTCATAACTCATAACATATGGTAATGGGATATGACCTACCGTCGGTAACAAATCAGCCATAAAGACCAGTGTTTTGTCCTGATATTTCAGATGTGGGATCATTTGTTTTTCAGTATGACCATCTGCAAAAAGAATATCAAAGCCCAAAGGCCCATTTTTCAACATAGCTTCGTTAGGCAAGTCAACAAAATTAAGTTGACCACTTGACTCAATAGGGTTGATATTTTCTTTTAAAAAGGAGGCTTTTTCTCTAGGATTTGGCTCTGTAGCCCAAGACCAGTGATTTTTATTAGACCAGAATTTTGCATTTTTAAAAGCGGGTTCGTATCCTGTTTTTGACTTGTTCCATTGAATACTACCCCCACAATGATCAAAATGTAAATGAGTTAAAAAAACATCAGTTATGTCATCACGGTGAAAACCATATTTTTTGAGAGAACTATCCAGGTCGGCATCACCGAAGGGGAAATAATAACCAAAGAATTTATCGCTTTGCTTTTGACCTGTGCCATTGTCAATTAGAATTAACCGCTTTCCATCTTCAATCAACATGCATCTGAGGCTCATGTCAATAAGATTATTGACATCGGGAGGATTGGTTTTTTGCCATATAACTTTGGGTACAACACCAAACATAGCACCACCATCTAATTTAAAATTTCCGGTTTCAATCGGGTAAACCTGCATGAGCAATTTATAAGACTTGCAAATATGCAAAAAATCGTGTAAAATATTGTTAATTAAATCAAAAAACCTCATCTCCAACAAAAGTGAAAAATGAGGTTTTTAAGAGGCGTCAAGCAGATTCGAACTGCTGTACGAGCTTTTGCAGAGCCCTGCCTAGCCACTCGGCCATGACGCCAAAAACGGATGCAAATTTATAAAATTTTTCGTTGATAACAATTAAAAACAGACCTTATTCTTTTTTTTCTAAAACATAGAGTTTCATTGTCTTGCGTTTCTTGTGCCCTCTATTTCCTTCTTTTAGATTATTGATATCAAATTGTACCTTATAATCCATAGAAAATTCTTCCTGTATTTTTAGGGGTATACTGTCATTAACAAGTAAGGCAAAACTTCCTGATTGGGGTAATTCACGAATATTTTTCACCCTTTTAATTGGTTCTCCAAGATCAAAAATCAGTTCAGGGGAAGGTATAATTTTAGCCGTTGAATACAATTTTAAGTGCTCCATTCCATCCATTTCCCGCAAGGTCTCCAAGCTTAAATATTTATCATTGTCATAGGTTAATTCAGCCATAGGAAAAGCGAATAGGATTATACTACATGAAAAGAGTATGATTCCATAAAAGCATCTTTCATAATATTTCTTTTTAAGCCAGATGACAAATAGGATACCCAATGAAAAAAGTGACAGGGAACTAAAAAAGAAAGAAGTCCAATATCCATCGAAGTTTCCATTAAAAAAGAAATACAATGCGAAAGGAAATATGAGCCCAATAAAACCAATCAGGCCAAACCCAAAATTGGCGATATATTTATCGGCTTTAGTAAGCTCTGATACTTTTGAAATGAGATAATCAAAGTAAAAACTGGTGTTCATTGCCATTGGAATGAGCACGGGTAATAAATATCGTTCCTTTTTTTCAGGAATCAATGACAAAAGAACTACCGCTGACAGGGTCCAGAACAAACTAAAGCGATATAACTTTTTGTCTCGGACTCTTTTTATCATGAAAGGATACAATAAGGCTATAAATGAAAAAAATGTCCATATTCCTGATTGAATAAAGAAACTCCAGTAATGGTAAAAAGGTTTAACGCTCCGGTTGGCCCAAGCAAGGGTTTCTTTGTCGGCAATCGTCTCAGCTGAAGATGTGTCAGTCAGATAAATATAGAGGCCCCAGCTAAGCCCAACTAGGGCAAAAATGATTAGTGCTGTTAGCAGTGCTATCATTTTTTTCTGAACACCTTGGAATTTAAAAACGATACCATATGCGATTAGAAATGGGAGTAACAAAGCGAACATTGAAACCGGCCCTTTACTCATGAACGATAGGCCGAGAAAGAAGCCTCCCAACATCCATTCTTTCCATAGAGATTCTGTTGCCTCAAAAGCTTTAAATAATTGAAAAATGGCAAAGACCATAAAGGCATGGGCAAATATGTCCCATTGGCCATTTCTTCCGGAAAAAATAATGTAAAAAGAGCTGGCTAAAATCAATGCAGCTATAAAGGATTGCTTATTCTGCTTTAGAATTTTGACACAAAGAAAGTAAAAAGAAAAAATTAAGAAAACGGCTGAAAGAACAGCTGGCAGACGCAATCCAATTAAATTTTTCATTCCAAATATAGATCCGGAAAGAGCTGTCAACCAAGTGGGAAGAGGTGGTTTTTCATAACGCGGCTCAAGATTCATGGTGGTTTGAATCCAATTGCCATAATCCAACATTTCTCTAGCTGTGATAAAATTTCTAGCTTCCATGATATTTACTTCCACCACATCGAGATGAGGAAAAAAGATGGCCAAACTAACCAATGCAAGCGCAATCAAATAAGATCGGTTATTCATGTTCAGAATTTTTGATCAAAAGTATATTACGAATGTAAACAATACTTCCGAAAATATGTCCTACAAAAAGTACAGGGTCTTTTCTAAGTATGGCATAGCTGATAATAAGTAAGGATCCAGCGGTACTTAAAATCCAAAAGCCGAGAGGTAAAATAGATTCCTTTTTCTTCTCAGAATAGATCCATTGATATATAAATCTTAGGGTAAAAACTACCTGAGCTATACTTCCTAAAACGATCAACCAGGCAGGAATGTCTTCATTTCTAAAAACACGTTCCATGTCAAACTGATTGTTGTTATACGTGTACCAAAATATAACCAAAGGAAATACGTAAAGAAAGATTCGAAAGGCCTTATGAAGTTTCTTCCAAAACCCTTGAATTTGCAAATTTCTGATATAAATAAAGTAGGTCAATACCTGACCTAACATGATGGCGAAATCATC
>CAYMKR010000202.1:0-4669 GCA_964390865.1 uncultured Flavobacteriaceae bacterium
TTGCATTCCTTTATTACTAAAATATGAAAGTATTACAATTTAGAGAAGCTATTGCCGAAGCAATGAGTGAAGAAATGCGCAGAGATGAAACTGTTTACCTAATGGGTGAGGAAGTAGCAGAATATAATGGAGCATATAAAGCTTCGAAAGGCATGTTAGATGAATTTGGAGAAAAACGTGTAATTGACACACCGATTGCTGAGCTTGGTTTTTCAGGTATAGCTGTTGGTTCTGCAATGGGAGGAGCGCGCCCAATAGTGGAGTTTATGACCTTTAACTTTGCCTTGGTGGGGATAGATCAAATCATCAATAATGCTGCTAAAATGCGCCAAATGTCAGGTGGGCAATTCAATATTCCTATTGTTTTTAGGGGCCCAACAGGATCTGCTGGACAGCTAGGAGCAACGCACTCTCAGTCTTTTGAAAACTGGTTTGCTAATACACCAGGCTTAAAAGTTATAGTTCCATCAAATCCTTATGATGCAAAAGGTCTTTTAAAGGCTGCCATTAGAGATGATGATCCAGTTATTTTTATGGAATCAGAACAAATGTATGGTGATAAGGGAGAAGTTCCTGAAGGAGAATATGTTTTGCCCATTGGTGTTGCTGAGATTAAAAGGGAAGGAACTGACGTTACTATTGTTAGTTTTGGTAAAATTATAAAGGAAGCTTATAAGGCTGCTGAGGAACTCGAAAAAGAGGGGATATCGGCAGAAATTATTGACCTTAGGACAATTCGTCCTATGGACCATGAAGCTATCCTTAATTCTGTTAAAAAGACGAATAGGCTTGTCATATTAGAAGAGGCTTGGCCTTTTGCCAGTGTATCTTCTGAGATTTCATACCAAGTTCAAGAAAATGCCTTTGATTATTTGGATGCGCCTATCCAGAGAATCACAACGGCAGATACGCCAGCACCTTTTTCTCCTGTACTTTTGGAGGAATGGATGCCAAATAAAAATGACGTAATTAACGCGGTTAAAAAGGTGATGTACCGCTAGTTAATAGATATAAGACATTAAGAAGCCATTTGATAATTCAAATGGCTTTTTTATTGAAATGTTGTTTTTTATAACGATAGAAGTTAGAAAAGGGTGAATTATTTTTATGTATCTTTGATTCTTTTAAGGCCTTTAAAATAAGGAGATAGTACGAGTTTTTCAATTTAAATTGAATAAGAATGATAAATCAGAATATCGATAAAAGTGTGTTGCTTGATAATAAGATCGAAGATGGATTTTACTTATTAAAGTTTCACAATGAAGAGGATCATGCGATTGAAATCTTAAGAAATGTTGACAAATCTTTTTTGCAATTACACTTTAGTATAAAGAATTCAGCAGGCCTAAAATTTAATGGTGGCCATTACGTTCTTGACTTGCCAGAGAACAAATCTTTTTTACTTTATAATCCGGAGCAAGACCTACCTATAAATCTTGAAATGGAGGCGGGAGCAAAGGTGATTAGTTTATTGATTAGAATAGAAAAATTTCACACTTTCTTTACTCAAGAGGCTGGATTGATCCACTTTCTAAGTGGAGAGAATAAAAGTAAAAAATGCTATAGAGATAAAGAGCTTAATCCAAATGAGATGATGGTGTTGAATCAAATTTTTCATTATGGTTTACATTCTTCTCTTGAAAAATTATATTCAAGAGGTAAAGTATATGAACTGATCAGCTTGTATTTTCATAAATCTGATAATGATGGTGTTCAGAATTGCCCGTTTTTAGAAGATGAGGCCAATGTTGAGAAAATTCAGAAAGCAAAACAAATATTGATTGATAGTATGACTGAACCACCTACCTTGACTGAGCTGGCGAATCAGATAAATTTGCCACTCCAGCATCTTAAAGATGGTTTTAAACATATTTATGGGGAAACCGTTTTCGCTTACCTTGTGAACTATAAGATGGAGTATGCCAGAAAATTATTGACGACTAGGAAATACAATATTTCAGAAGTGAGTTTTGAAGTTGGATACAGTACTTCAAGTCATTTTATTGCTGCTTTTAAGAAAAAATTCGGAGTTACGCCAAAAAGATATATGAGTAGCCTTTAATCATGGAATTACTAGTAATTTAATTATTAATTCCTATTTATTTGTAATAGAATTAATATTTTTGACCTCCTTTCTTATTGAAAGGATTTTTTATTTAAAAATGAGTATGCCAAAGCATCTAATTTACATATTTTTCCTTTTTTCTATTGGTCTATCTGCCCAAATTAAGGTTAGTGGTTTTGTCGTTGATTCTACAGATGAACCAGTTCCTTTTGCGAATATTATATTTAAAGGCTCCATTGAAGGCACGATTTCGGATGAGAATGGGAAATTCTATCTGGAATCCGATAATAGTTATAGAGAATTGGAAGTCTCATTTGTTGGGTTCGAGACCAAAGTGATTTCTTTAGGTGCCGTAAATATGGACCTGCGTGTCATATTGGAGGAAGGTAGGGATCAATTAAAAGAGGTCAGGATATATTCCGGTAAAGTTGACAAGAAGAATAATCCAGCGATTGATATCCTTAAAAATATCTGGGCACAAAAAAGAAAGAATGGGCTCAATATGTATGACCGATATGAATTCGATCGATATGAAAAAATAGAATTTGATCTCAACAATATTGATGAAAAGTTGACAGAGAAAAAGATTTTTGATGGTATGGAAATGGTTTTTGATCAGATTGATACCTCTAAGATAACTGGGAAGGTGTATTTGCCCATATTTATCAATGAATCGGTTTATAAGACCTATGGGAAAAATGTTTATCCCAGAAAGAAAAACAGCATTATGAAGGCCAATAAGAATTCAGGTTACTCTGATAATCAGGCGCTTATATCTTTCTTGAAACAGCTGTATGTTGATTTTGATATTTATGATAACTACCTTTTATTTTTTGACAAGAAATTTTCAAGTCCCTTGTCTAAACTCGGCCCGGAAGTTTATAATTATGTTTTGACTGACAGCAGTTTTATAGATAATAAATGGTGTTATAATATTCTGTTCTATCCAAGAAGGAAGAGTGAGTTGACTTTTAAAGGTGATTTCTGGGTGAGTGATACCACCTATGCCATCAAGGAGATTCAAATGTATGCCACTAAGAATTCCAATGTCAACTGGGTGAAGGATATATATATTGAGCAGGAGTATGAGGTACTTAATGATTCGGTATTCCTTTTAACAAGGGATTATATCATGACTGATTTTGCGTTGAATCAAAAAGATGAATCCAAAGGAGTTTATGGCAAGCGAACGACATTATATGATAACCATGTTTTTAATGTAAAAAGGTCTGACGAATATTACAAGGAACAGATTCAAGACAACGAGGCAATGTACAATCAACCTGATGAATTCTGGACGAAGAACAGACAGGAGGAATTGAGCAAGAATGAGGTTGGGATCTATCAAATGCTGGATACCCTGCAAAATGTGAAGCGGTTTCAACAAATCAATAGTATCGGTGAAATATTTGCTTCAGGATATTATAATGTGACCAAGGGTTTTGACTACGGACCGGTTTTGTCAACGATTGGTTACAACGATGTTGAGGGTCTAAGATTAAGTGTGGCAGGAAGAACCTACTTTAGTCAGAATGACAAATCACGTTTAAAGGGTTATGTAGCATATGGTTTTATGGATGCCAAAGTCAAGTATGGCTTTGAAGGAAAGCATCTGTTCAAAGGCAAGGACAGGTGGATCCTCTCTTTGGGTACCCGTAAGGATGTGGAACAACTGGGCGTTAGTTTAACAACATCTAATGATGTGCTAGACAGAAGTTTCGCTACAACCTCCATTTTTACCACGGGAGACAATTCGAAATTGTCAAATATTGATCTTACAAATGCCAAGGTAACCTTTGAACCAATAAAAAATCTGGGCCTGAGATTAGGAACAACATATAAGATTTTGGAATCTGCCAATCCTGAGGCTTTTAACGTTGATTACTTTGATGAAAATGGAGAAATTCAATCGAGCATAGAACAAGTGGATGTTAGTTTTGCATTACAATACACACCAAATCGAAAGCCTTATGGATTTGGTGTCGAAAGGTCTGTGAGTAATGAAGGGCGTTATCCCACTTTCTTTTTTAGTTACACCAAAGGAATAAAAGGGGTTTTTAACAGTGATTTTGACTATCATAAATTGCAATTTTATTATGAACAACCCATACAACTTGGTCTTTTCGGAAAATTGAGATCAATCTTTGAAATAGGGAAGACGTTTAATCCGGTGCCTTTACAGTTATTGAATATTGTTCCAGGTAACCAGACATTTTTTACCTCGAAGAAATTATTTGACCTTCTCGACTATTATGAATTTATTGCAGACGAGTATGTATCACTGCATCTGGAGCATAATTTTAATGGAAAAATATTTGCTAAGATTCCATTGATCAGAGATCTTCAATGGAGAGAAATTATTGGAATCAGAGGTGTAGTAGGCGGTATCTCACAGGAAAACAGGGATATCAACGCCTCTGACATTATTTATGTGGCCCCGGAAAACATTTACTGGGAATACCACTTTGGTATTGGTAATATCTTTAAATTACTACGTGTGGATTTTGAATACAGGGGTAGTTACAGAGATGTACCAGGTGCCACCAAATTTGCCGTTAAAGTTGGTTTAGGATTTTATTTCTAGAAGTCAAAATACGAGTTAAA
>CAYMKR010000203.1:0-4658 GCA_964390865.1 uncultured Flavobacteriaceae bacterium
ATTCTAAAAGAAGTCTGGAAAATGAAATTATAAATTTTGAAGAATTTATTTCGGTGAAAGGAATTAAAGCACTTGGAAATCAATTAACTACAGAAAAAATAAAAGACATAAACTTATTAGATTCCCTTTCTTACGAAGAACCTATCTTGGAAGAAGTTGAATTAGTTGAGGAGGAGATTATTGAGGCGCCAAAATCAAAGAAAAATCCTGAAACTAAAATTGAATCTGGAACTGATGATGAATCTGAGGATGAGACAGATGATGAGGAGGATGACCAAGGTCAGATTACTCTATTTTAAAGCTGATATTTAAGAAAAGTAACCAGTTTTTGAACGGCCAGTCCTCGATGTGAGATTCGACCCTTTGTTTTCAAATCCATTTCTGCGAAGGTTTGATCAAAGCCTTTTGGCCTAAAAATAGGATCGTATCCAAAACCTTTTGCTCCTGAGCGTGATTCTTCTATATAACCTTCACAAATTCCTTCAAAAAACAACTGTTCTCCATTGAGAATTAATGAAATTACCGTCCTAAACCTTGCGTTTCTATTTTTTATCCCAGACATGGACTCAAGCAATTTTTCGACATTATCATCAAAAGTTGCCTGTTCTCCTGCGTAACGTGCCGAATAAACACCTGGTTCTCCGTTCAAAGCATCAACTTCCAACCCAGTATCATCCGCAAAACAATCATGACCATAGTTTTGCTTCACATGATCTGTTTTGATTTTAGCATTTCCTTCTAATGTTGTTGCTGTTTCTTCAATTTCTTCAAAACAACCTATTTGATTCAAAGTCATCAATTCAAATGAACCATCTAATAAGTTTCTCACCTCTTTTAACTTATGTTCATTATTTGTGGCAAATACTATTTTCATGTCAATGATTTACAGATGATTTGCAAATTTAAGGTATCCTTAAATTATTTAACAGGAAACCCTATAAATTTCTATTAAAATCCAATTATTTTTTATCACAGTGGATCATGTCACAACAAAAATGGAATTGAAAGAAGGTGTTCCGATGGGTGGTGATATATTTACACAACCTTCAGGAAAGTCTCCCAACTTTGTAGCAGGAGCTTTGAAAGCTCCTTACGGAGGTATTCTTGATACAATTCAAATTGTAAAAGAGCCTATATATTACCAATTTGGTATAACCTTTAAAGTCAAATGTTATAAAATTATAAAAAGGTCTCACTAGATGGGATCTTTTTTTTATTTTTAGAATTAAATACCAATACATGCAACCTAACGAATTAATTTCATCAATTCGCCCCTATTTTTCAGAACTATCTGACTTTGAGCTTAATAGCTTACTGGCTATTTCTGAATTTCACTCATACCCTACAAAAACCATTATATTAAAAAATGGAAATAAATTAAAAAAGGCGTTCCTTGTATTGAAGGGAAGTGTGAGAGGTTTTGTAATTGACAGTGCTGGGGAAGAAAAAAATATTCTGCTGCGTTCTCAAGGGATTTTTGTGGGTGATGCTGAAGCTTTATTTAGTGATCAACCGCAAAGACTGACCCTTATGAGCATGGATGAAACAAAGGTTTTAATGTTTTCAATTGCTTCTTTTGAAAAACTGGCCCACAAGCATAAAGGAGTTCAAAAACTATACTTAAATAGTTTAAAAGAAGCGGTATTAAGGTTGACTTATCGAGTAAATAGTTTGATTACTATGAATTCTGAACAAAGGTACCTCGATCTACTCGAGAAGAATCCCGATTTTCTGAAAGACGCGTATGACAAGTATGTAGCCAATTACCTGGGAATTACGGCTGTTTCTTTTTCCAGAATAAAGAAAAAATTAAATAAGCCATCAACTTAACAAATGATAACTTTATTAGCAGGAAAATTACTTATTTTAGTTTCCTATAAAATAACTAGACTAATCAGGTTTAGCATTGAAACAAGACGATGAGACTTTTCCCCCTGATATTGTTCTTGGTCATTTTTGTTAGTTGTAAAAAAGAAACAAACAAAGCAGAGGAAGTCCCTCAATCCTCTGAGACCAAAGATCAATCAGAAATAAAAATAAGCCCCCTTAAGAAAGCCTATTTCGGCGAAACACACATGCATACGCAATACTCCCTCGATGCTTATATTGGTGGGAATCGATTTACTCCAGATCAATCTCTGCGTTTCGCACAAGGTGAAGCCATTCAATTGGATAAATTTGGAAAAACTTGGCAATTAAAAAGACCTTTAGACTTTGCAGCTGTCACTGATCATGCCGAGTATATTGGTGAATCCTACACTATAGTTACTAAAGGTGTCAAAGGTCATGATTCAGAAGCCGCCCAATCCATAAGAAATGTAAAAAGCCTTGAAGAAGGCTTATCGCTATTCATTAAGTATGTTGTGAGTAACAATCGAAGCGACAAACCAAGTCATCCTGATTTTTACACAGGTGTCAATTCTACTATGAGCGCTTGGGAAATTATGAATGAAACCACTGAGAAGCATTATAAACCAGGTAAATTTACCACTTTACACGCCTTTGAATGGTCAGGTGCTCCTCAAGGAGGAAATTTACATCGTAATATCATTTTTAGAGATACAATCGTGCCGAATTTACCCGTCAGTTATATCGAAGCCAACAGAGAAACTGAATTATGGAAATGGTTAGACGAAATTACCCGAAATGGATCTACGGTTCTTGCTATTCCTCATAACTCTAATGCGAGTAAAGGAATGATGTTCGATGATAACATGCCTAATGGTGAGCCCATTACAGAACAATATGCCAAAGCAAGACAAAAATATGAAAGAACGATTGAAATCATGCAAATTAAGGGCGCATCAGAAGTCTACCCTGAGTTTTGGCCCAATGATGAGTTTGCCGATTTCGAAACGGCCGAATCATTAGCAGATTTTAGCGGCAGATCATTTGAAGAGAAAAATTTTATTAGATATGCTCTTAAGAAAGGACTAGAATATGAAAACACCCTTGGCGTAAATCCATATAAACTTGGTTTCAACGGAGGGACTGATAGCCATAATGGTTTTATGAGTAACGTAGAAGAAGACAATTGGACAGGTGGTCATGGCCTTACAGATATGACTGCCGAGGACAGAGTAAATAACACCGTAGATGGTTGGGCTAAAGTCTATGATACCAACCCTGGTGCTATAACAGGAGTTTGGGCCAGAAGCAATACTAGGGCTGAAATTTGGGATGCCTTGTATAATAGAGAAACCTTCGCCACCAGTGGACCAAGAATGAAGGTTCGGTTCTTTGCAGGTTATGGATTTGGTGATTCATACAAATCATATGAACAATTGGTGACAGATGGTTATAAAAAAGGAGTCCCAATGGGAAGTGATCTCAGTCCGATTGCAAATAAAACTCCATCCTTTCTAATCTGGGCACTAAAAGATCCTATGAATGCAAACTTAGACAGAGTGCAAGTAATCAAGGGCTGGTATGATAATGGAGTGTTAAAAGAAAAAATTTATAACCTTGCCGCAAGTGATGGGAGACTGGCCTCAGATGGCTCTGTGACTCCTACAAACGCGAAGGTTGATTTAACTACTGGAAGCTACGATACAACAAAAGGAAATAAAGAATTTATGTTAAGCTGGACAGATCCTGATTTTGACAAGAGCCAAACCTCGTTTTATTATGTAAGGGTTTTACAAATCCCTACTGCAAGATGGAATAGTTGGGATGAGATAAGAGACAATGTTAAATTTCCAGATCAGGTAGCTAAAACAGTACAAGAGAGAATATGGTCGAGCCCAATTTGGTATACACCAAAATCATTGCTAGAATAATTCTTTTTAAAATCATTTTATGAGAATTTTTCTTTGTTTACTGCTCCTATTGACTGGAGTAAACGTATTTGCTCAAGGAGACGGCCCTCGAGCTCATCTGTTTGCCCCTACAGGAGTTTGGGCAGCCAATCCGAAGTATCTTCATCTAAACCAAAACTTATTACCTGCTGGAAACATTTTAATTGAAGGCTTGGATATTACCATTGATGTTTTCCCTACTACTTTCATACATTCTTTTGCCATAAAAAATCGATTAGCAAGAATTTATGGCATGGTTAATCCTGGTTCTTTTTCAGCCACAACCGATATTTCAGATGATTTAATTGAAAAAAGTTTTAATGCCAGCGGTTTTTCTGATGGATTTCTCGCCTTTGAAGTAGGATTGATAGGTGCGCCTGCATTAAATGCCGTTCAGTTTTCGAAACACCAACCCAAATTTAGCCTTATGGGCTACTTTCGGTATTGGTATTCTGGCAGTTATGACAGTAATAAAATTCTAAACCTCGGAACCAACAGATCAACTTTGGAATTTGCTGCCCCGATGGCGATACCCTTTCACAAAGATCTAAGTCAAAAAGCCACATGGCTGGAAATTTTTCCAAGTATTCAGTTTTATACCGACAACAATGATCCTGCTCGAGGATCTTTTACAGATCAGGTAACGCAAGACCCGCTATTTATTATTGAAAGCCATCTAAGCCATAATTTTACCAAAAAACTATGGATTGCTGCTGATCTTAGATATCAACATGGAGGAAGCACCTATGCAGATGGCGTGAGCGATGACAACCTGATTAGTGCTTTAGGTGGCGGAATCAGCGCTGGATACCAAATATTACCAGCACTCTCCGGGTTTGCTGGTTATGGAACAGTATTTAC
>CAYMKR010000204.1:0-4611 GCA_964390865.1 uncultured Flavobacteriaceae bacterium
CATGAATGTCATTCCAATTATTGAACACCTGAACATAAAGTAATTCAGAATTGTCCTCTGTGAATTGATGCATAAAAAAAGATGCTCCGTCAATGAGTTCATTTTTCATAACAACTTTTTCAAGGTATTCTTTTTCAAGGGCCTTCCAATCATCATAATCATAATCTTCCTGTTCCATGTTCCAATGCATGGTAGTTACCACATAAAATTCAGGTCTTTTTTCTTCCTCCTGAGCCATAAGGTTTGCAGAAAAGGAGATAAGAATCACTACAATTAGTAAATAGCTTTTAATTGATTTCATATAAAGGGGGTTTAATATTAATATATCCTGAAAAATATGCTTATTTGTAGACATGAGAAAACCCACAAGGACGAATGACCACTTTTACCTTTCCAACAGCCGCTTTTCTTTACCGAACGATTTCCCAGCAATTTGAATAATTAGGCATAACCAAATGATTATTGATTTAGCTGATCTTGATTTTTTTTGGATAAGCCCTTGGTAACCAGCTCATAGGATTGATCTATGAGTTTCTTAAAGAAATCATCAGAAAAAGAACCGTCAACTTTGACCGTATTCCAGTGTTTTTTATTCATATGAAAACCGGCAATGATACTTTCATATTCCTCTCTTAACGAAATGGCCCAGTCAGGATCACATTTTAAATTAACCTTAAACTCAGGCGTTTCTATCCCGGTAAGCGCAAACATTTTCCCACAAACCTTAAAAACAAGAGTGGTCTGATCAAAAGGAAACTCCTCTGTAACCATGGGCTTACTAAGGCAATAATTCCTAAACTCTTCTATATCCATAGTTAGTCAGTCTTTTGTTTTATAAAAATACCAAGGCCATCTTTATCTGATCATAAGTCACTTCGCCTTTTAAGATATCAAAAATAGGTTTCAAACTGATACGCTCACCAGCCCCTGCCTCCTTCAACAAATTATTTCTAGCATTTTTAACCTTATTCAGTGTATTTGAATCGGGTTTGAATCGACTGAGGTCAGTCTTAGGGTAAAGTTCTGTAATCTTAATGAGGTGGGTTGAAACCGTACCTATGGTTAGATCTCTTTCTATAACAATATCTTCCAGAGAATGACCTTTGTCTATCAATTGTTTTGTAATTAAATATGTTGATTTCTTAGTCACTTTCACTCCTTTTTCCAGGTTTTTTCTATTCTCTTGAATTTCATCCTTATTGGATATTCCTCCACATTTTTTTACAAAATTTCGAGCTTTTATATCGAGAACATCTTGTTCAAAAATCTGCTCCACTTCAGTAGATAATTCCTGAAATCTTCTATCAGCTTTTAAAGCCAAACCATCAACCTGCAATGCGGTTTGATTAAATCCGATTAATTCCAGGCCATCTAATCCTTTAATCCTGGACAAGGCCACATAGCCTTGGCCCTTTTCAAAAGTTTTACTCAGGTCCATCACGGCTCCGTCAAGAGTCATCCCTTGGCTTTTATGAACTGTTATGGCCCATGCAAGTCTGAGAGGCACTTGGACGTAGCTCACAAGAAGTTTACCGGTCTCATCTTCAATTCTCCAATCTTCTGGTTCAGCAGTAATTTCATAACCATTATTCAAGCGAACAACGGGAATACCTTCATCATCATATTTTATAATGGTCCCCAAAGAACCATTCAAATATCCCTTTTCGTAATTATTCTTTACAAACATTACTTTGGCATCCTTTTTCAATTCTAAGGATTCAGGTGCCATAATGGACCTTTTTATTGATTCCGCTAATTTTAAATTTCCCTTTACTTTTGCTTTGAAAAGCTTCTTTCGCCCCTTTATAGCTGCAATATGAGTTGTATTAATCCTATCCACATCTAAATTATGTGTATACAATCTTGTTGGATCTTCAACATCTATACCCTCCTTACTATTGTTTAATAATGCTATTGATCGATCGGTCACTACGCCCGATCTTATTTCGTTTAGAATCTGATTTAGTTCAGTATCTGTCTGTCTAAATTGATCCGTTAAGTAACATATGGAGAGATTGGCATTTAACCATGACTGTGACATAAAACAAAACTTATCCCGGTTGATCTCTCCTGAGGTTCCTATTGGTGGTAACTGAAAAAAGTCACCACAAAGAATAACTTGTATCCCACCAAATGGTTTGTCATTCTCCCTAAAGTATTGCATCACTTCATTAACCATATCAAATTGCTTTTTATGCAACATTGAAATTTCATCAATGATCAAAACCTTGGTTTTCTCTATATGTTTTTTGAGGTACTTTTTATCCTTTAGCTCCTTCAATTGTCGGCTATTTAAGGAGTCTTTTATTCCAATTCCGGACCAAGCATGGATAGTTGTTCCTTGTAAATGGGTTGCTGCAATCCCTGTAGAAGCTGTTATAGAAACAGGTATTTTTCTTGCTTTTAAGTATTCAATATATTTATTGAGAACATAGGTTTTTCCGGTCCCGGCTGAGCCAGTTAAAAAAACATTATCTCCTGATTTCAATATCGCTATGGCTTGCTCTTGATTCACTTTAAATTAATTCCGTTATTCCTTACTTAGGATTCCAATTTTTTAATCATTTCTTCTTTAGCAAGAACACCCTTATTGTTTTTCGCTAATAATAAATCTTGATAATCAAGAGTCCAGCCAATCGTCTCAACGATATTTTCAATTAAAAGTACAGCCTCCAGAGCTTCACTCTTGGCCGTATCAAATAAGCCACTTTCTGGAATCTTTAAGAGTACATGTTCTTTCGCCTTGGAATTCACTTCAGTTAGATCAGTTGAATCAAATTTATTGAATAAGCCCTCCTTTTTATCATAATATCTCAAATCAGTTTCAAGGCTAAGAATTTGAGGTTCAGGAAATTCAGTCAGTTTTATCACTTTCTTTTCATTAACCGCTTCCATTTTTATTTTAGATAAGTCATAACCCACATATGCCTTTGCATTGATCAATAAAATGGCCTTCTTTTTACTCGAGACCATGCTCATAAATCGTTCCTTGGTATTTTCATAATGATAAATTTCAGCAAATTCACCCTCAACAGTGATCAGCTTCCAAACCTTCCTGATCCTTTCCATGATGATGACCGATTGAGAATTGGTCATATCTTTTCTTTTTTGGATTTTCATATATTTTAAAACCCAATACGTGATAATCGCTCCGAGAAAAAGACCTAATAAAGCTTCCATAATATCCTTTGATGTTTTAAAAGTACTAAATATATCATAACCTGAGTTCGACTTAAAGTCGAACTCAGGTTCATACTTTCAATAAAAACAGATCTGCAGAGATGCCATCAGCTAAAAAATAAGAATCAGGACTCAAAAACAGGTTCCCTTTTTCTAATTTTAAAGTACCCTGCTCCAAATATTTATCTGCATTACTCAGAATTTTTTTCTTGTGAATCTCACCAAAATTCTTTTCAACATCCGCTAAAGACACGCCCCAAATAGTTCTTAAACCTGTCATTATAGACTCATTGATTCTGTCTTCAACCTGCAGTTTTTCCTTCTCAGAAGGTAAAACTTTATTGTCAATTGACGACATATATTTCGCGTTATTCGCGATGTTCCAACTCCTGTAATTTCCATCAAATGAATGGGCTGAGGGGCCGATACCAAGATAACTTGTTCCTTTCCAATAAGAGGTGTTGTGCTTGGAAAAATATCCTTCTTTTCCAAAATTAGAAACTTCATATTGCACATAGTTTTGAAGTTTCGCATTGTCTTGCAATATTTTAAAATGCCGTTGCGCCAAAGAATCGTCTAGTGCCTCGTATTTTCCGCTTTTGATAAAATGATCCAAGGCTGTTTTTAGCTCTACCGTTAAGGCATAACTAGAGATATGTTTAATTCCAAAATCAAATGTTCTTCTCAGATTCTCTTCCCACCTTTTTTCACTTAGGCCCGGAATTCCATAAATAAGATCGATACTTATATTTTCAAAGAAACGACTGGCAAAACTCAAAGAATCGACAGCCTCTGAAGCATTATGTGCCCTGTTCATGTATTTAAGATCCTGATCATAAAATGATTGAATTCCAATACTTAACCTGTTGACATCTGAATCAGCAAGGGCTTCTATTTTATTCTTCGACAGATCATCTGGATTGGCTTCCAAAGTAATTTCAGGGTTCACAACTACTTCAAAATTCTCTTTTATAAGCGCAATTGTACTATTAATCTCTTCTGTACTTAACAAGGAAGGTGTACCTCCGCCAAAATAAATGGTCTCAACTACATCGGTTATTTCTTGCTTTCGCAAAATCAATTCCTCATGAATTGCCTGCAGCATTTGATCCTTCTTACTTAAAGAAGTAGAAAAATGAAAATCACAGTAGTAACATGCTTGTTTACAAAAGGGTATGTGAATATAAATTCCAGACATAGCAGATCAAAAAATAATGATGCGCAAGATACAAAGTAAGGGGGCAGTCTCAACAGTCTATTGATTTTAAAAAGTAAAGTCAGCATCCTTTCAGGATCATCTTCAATTAAAGATAAGTATAGACGCTGCTACTTAAAGAATTTCTTAAAAAACTAATCAAGAGCCAACTAAGATTTGGGCAAAAGTGGATGTCAACCAATTCTCTTTTCATTTTGCTTTACAAAAGAACCCCA
>CAYMKR010000205.1:0-4611 GCA_964390865.1 uncultured Flavobacteriaceae bacterium
TTAGTTATATAGATTCGGAAAACTTACAATGGGAAAATTTACCCTCCTTGAATACTTTTAGCAATTCGACGCTTGCATTGTTCTTTGCATTCGCAGGTTTTGAAACGGCCCTTGGCGCTAGTGGGGAAATTAAAAACCCTAAACGCACCATACCATTTGGAATTCTAATAGGAGGTGGTTTGGTCATGGTTTTGTATATGCTTTTACAAATTGTGACACAGGGCGTACTTGGAGAAGGAATAGGATTGGTTAAAGACGGACCCTTGGCGGCTGTGGCTGAGAAAATTGTTGGCGCTATAGGTGGTGTGATATTGTTAGTTGCCGCTGCTATTTCTTGTTTTGGTGCGGTAAGCTCTGATATTTTGAATACCCCTCGAGTCATATTTGCAGGCTCTAATGATGGTCTGTTTCCAAAATTTCTTGGGAAGGTTCACCCAAAGTTTGCCACCCCACATTGGTCGATTGCGAGCTTTGTCGCCTTGATTTTTATTTTTTCAATGGCGGGAGACTTTAAGCAGTTAGCCTTATTGGCCAGTGCTGCGATACTACTAATCTATTTGATGGTTGTTTTAGCTACGATAAAATTTAGAATGAAAAAGGAAGAAAGTTCAGAAGGGATATTTAAAATACCTGGCGGATTGACTATTCCAATTATAGGCATTGCTTCTATAGTTTGGTTGCTAACCAGTTTGGGTAAAAGTGACATCATCGCAACTTCTATTTTTATTGCTGTAGTATGTGTCATTTATTTTACCATGAAATGGATAAAAAAACGTGCTAGATCCTTTGAAGAATAATTATTTATAAAATCAGCATCTGTTTATTAGTTATGGTTGAATTTTATTTTTTTTCAGTGCAAATTTAGATCAACTTGTGGTCTTTGAAAAGCGCATCAGAAATGCTGTAAACAACCTGAATAAGAGGGTCAAAAATAGTTAAGTTATAAATATGAGAGTCTTATAGTCAAATAGTTATCGGATAAATTAAATAGCAAAAACTGAAGTTTTATTCAAATTTTTTAATCCAATTTTTCAATAAGAAATGCCTTACCACTGTTTCGTCCTTTAAACTGATATTCTTTAAACAGAGAAGATTTATAGTTTTTATTATTGTCTAAGAACTCATCGAAGGCTTTTTTCTCTCCAAGATTTTTTTTATCCAAATCAGGAAGCCAGTCATCAAATATGATGATGGCCTTGTCATGTATAAGTGAGGTACAAAAATTCAATGCGTCTTTTGTTGAACTGTATAGATCACAATCTATCATAATCAGACTTGCAGTTTTTAAATCATATTTCTTTTTAAGACCTTCATTTAATGTGTCTGAATAAAACCCTTTTATCAAATTTACTCTGTCAAAATCAACACCTTTATTTTTTAACTTACTGACAGTTGTATCATAAGTACACTTAAATTGTCCCGGGAACCAGGTCCCATCATCATCTGTATTTGCTTCAGTTGGTAAACCTTCAAATGAATCAAACCCAAACAGTCTTGTTGTTAAGTTATCACGCTTTTTGAGAGTCTGATAGGCAATAGTTAATGAGGTTCCGTTATAAACCCCAAATTCAAGATAGTCTCCAATTTCCCCTTTTGTATTGTTTTCAAGAAACTCAATTGCCGCGGTTATGACAGGACTAAGTTGGCTCTCTTCAATAAGCGATGTCATGTTACTTTTATAAATATAGAGCAAATTTCTGTCAAGGAAGTTCCTTATTCTTTTTGGCAGAATTTTGTAAACTGATTTAATAGTATTTTTCATTTCATGACTGTATTCAAAAGCAAATAAACTAACTAACTCTAAAGAGAAAAGAGTTGAATAATAAGAACTTTATGGTTAATCTGCTCAAGGTAAGCTTTATTTGTTATTTTCTCTTGTTCGTTGCTAGAAAACCAAAGGTTTATGGAATTTTCTGTCCAATTAAGAAGCTTGCCAAAACGAGATAAAAAGATTGATGTTATCCTCTCCGAAAACAAATCGGCATTACCATGTCAACTGTCTATGGGTTTCGCTATTAAAAATGCAGGCTTACCCATTGTAACACATGACCTTGATTTTCATTAGGAACGGGGTGAACGTTATCTTTCAGTTCATCCTGAAGGGAATAAATATGTAGATGATAATTTCTCTTTATGGCTGCCCAATGATGCTAGAGACGAATCAATATTGTAGGTTTTTGAATCAATTTTGGCTATTGCTATTTTTTTAACATTCTATCTTTATTTACAGAAGAATAACAATAAAATATTAACCAATAAACCTATTATAATGAAAATTAACAAGAAAGATTTACCGGTAATGATGCAAGCTCCTGAAACAATTCTGCGCAATAAGAGCGGTTTTGGAGGTTTGGCTTTCGCTTTTAATGAATTGCCAAAGGGAACTGATTTCAGACCATTACTGAATGGTTTAAACAATAACAGCTGTCATTGTGCACATTGGGGTTACATCCTTGAAGGGACAATTCGTATATTTTATGACGATAAATCGGAAGAGGTTTGTACGGCAGGAGATGTATATTACTGGCCAGCCGGACATACCGGGATTATTGAAGAAGATGCAAAATTTCTTGAATTTAGTCCTGAGAAAGAATTCGAAGAAGTAATGAGTCATATTGGTATGAAAATGGCTGAATTAGGAGGCTAAACCCAATTTATGATTGCTTAAAGCCCCTGAAATATTGATAATGATAATTTAGTAGAACGCCGTATGGATTTTCATGAACTAGTGAATAGCGTTTATATAGCGATATAAGGCTATTCAACTTATATTGGATATATTTGTAGACGTTGAACAATCAATAGTTAGGCCACTTTGTGTGGAGATATGAATAGATTCAGGGAATACATAGGTAAAATAGCGGAAGTGGATGATGACGACTGGCTCTTTTTTTCATCTCGATTGATTAAGAGAGAGTATCCTAAAAAAAACATCTTTCTAGATTCCGGGCAAATAGAAAATCATATTTCTTTTATTGAAAAAGGAGCAGTTCGCTTGCTAATCCCTAAAGAAGATGAAGAAAAGGACATCACATTTGGCTTTAGCTTTGAGAATGAATTTGTAAGCGCTTATGATTCTTTTTTGACACAAACACCTTCCTTATATCAATTAGAAGCATTAGTCGACACCACGCTTTGGAGTATTAGCTATGATGATTTACAGGCGGTCTATAATGCTACTAAGATTGGGAACACGATAGGTCGATTTGCTTCCGAAAAATTATTTTTACTTAAATCTAAAAGAGAACAATCCTTGCTAAATGATTCTGCTGAACAACGATATTTGAACCTGTTTAAAGAGCGCCCCAACCTGTTAAAGACGATCCCATTAAAGTATATTGCATCTTATATAGGGGTTACGCCTCAAGCTCTCAGTAGAATCCGAAAACGAATTTCTTAACTTAAGTTCATTGCATCGATGGGTGAGTCCTTCCTAAATTTGCTTTTAAGCATTGAGCAAATGGAAACAATATATTTAGTGATTATTTTATGGTACGGAGGATTGTTTTTTCAAACTTTCTTTTTACACAGATATGCTGCTCATCAATCTTTTACCATGTCAAAAGCTGTTGAGAAATCAGTTTTTGTCTTGACTTGGCTTTTTCAAGGTTCGAACTATTTAAGTGCATATGGCTATGGGGTAATGCATAGAATGCATCATGCATATGCAGATTCTGAAAAAGATCCGCATTCACCAAAATATGATAAGAATCTTTTTGCCATGATGTGGAGAACGAAATCAACCTATCAAAATATCAATAAAAAGCGAATAGAAATTGATGAAAAATTCACCAAGAATGTACCTCAATGGTCAAGTTTCGATAGAATTGCCAGTTCGAAAATTTCAAGAATAGTATGGACGGGTCTCTACGTTGTTTTTTTCCTTGAGTTTGCTACAACCTGGTGGCAGTGGTTGTTTTTACCCATCATTATCTTAATGGCTCCTATCCATGGTGTCATCATTAACTGGTTTGCTCACATTTATGGATATGTCAACTTTAAAGTAAATGACACGTCTAAAAACCTCTTACCTTTTGACTTTTTAATGATGGGGGAAGCCTATCACAATAATCATCATAAGCATAGTAATAAAGCAAATTTTGGTGGGGTAAGATGGTATGAAATTGACTTGACTTATTTGATAATGAAGTTGTTGAACAGCATCGGACTTATTAAGATTAAAGCAAGTAGTGTGTCTTAGCAGAGAATTCAATTTCACTTTGTAAGTAATATTTTTTCTTCCTTTTAGTTCTCAAACTGACTGAAGAGTCGTATTTTAGTTGGTTCGAATCAGCGGGTTCTCATAGAGGTCCTCAGCATTAAAATCAAATTTTTACAAGACACTTAATACAAGGAATATGAAAAAAGTTTTATTAGTAATGGCGGTTATATTCATGGTGAATATGACTTTAGCTCAGGAAAGGAAATATGCACCCATTCCAAAGGACATTCCAACCGTTGAAAAGGTAAACTCTAAAATTGGCAAGCTTGAATTGCCTAATGGTTACCCAACAGCTGCCACAGCAGCAAAATTAGAAGACGAAATATTATACGTACATGCTGTAGAAGCCTATCTGAATAGCGTTCATGGTGTTTCACTTTGGGCTATGC
>CAYMKR010000206.1:0-4593 GCA_964390865.1 uncultured Flavobacteriaceae bacterium
TCCATCAATAAGTACTGCTAAATTTAAATTCATAGTATATTTTTAATCTTTAAAGGCTCTTTATTTCTTAAGCGTTTATATTTGAATAGTTGCGCTCTTAAGCACCAAATTTAGTGAACTCAAACCAAAAAGAAAATTCGCGAGAGACAAAAGTTATGAACTGACCAAAGCAATTTTCAGAACAAGTTCCTTATTTTTTTCTCTATCTTGTTTGTTAACATATAAAAGGGTCCTTGATAATAGCCTGTACCCTTTACTTCCAGCGATATTCGGACCTGCCTTTTAATTCATGTTCAATCTCTAATAAACGATTGTATTTGGCAATGCGTTCTCCACGACATGCTGAACCTGTCTTTAAATGTCCTCCATCCATGGCAACGGCAAAATCAGCTAAAAAAGTGTCTTCAGTTTCACCAGAACGATGCGACAGAAAATATCGCCAACCAGCTTCTCTACACATTCTTACAGCCTCGATGGTTTCAGTTACTGAACCTATTTGATTTAGTTTAATCAACGCTGAATTGGCTGTCTTTTGTTCAATTCCCCTAGAAATATACTTTGTGTTAGTCACAAAAATATCATCTCCAACTACTTCTATCCGATCTTTATATTTTTCTGTAAACTTAGAAAACCCTTCCCAATCACCTTCTGACAAAGGGTCTTCCCAAAGAATGATTGGGTATTTATCTAACCATTCGCCCGATAAATTTATCAATTCATCACTTGACATTTCACCTCGTCCTGACCACGTCAAGTCATAGGAATTGTCCAATTTTGGAGAAATTGAATTTGCCGCACTATCAATGGCTATAGACATATCTTCACCAGGCACATAATTGGCCTTGATTATCGCTTCAATGATTAACTCAATCGCTGCTTCATTGCTCTCACAATTCGGTGCGAAACCGCCTTCATCTCCAACACTTGTGGCAAGCCCTTTACTTTTTAATATCCCTTTAAGGACATGAAAGGTTTCTGCCACATAGCGTAAACCTTCTTTAAATGAAGGGGCTCCATGCGGTACGAGCATAAATTCTTGAAAATCTACGCTATTATCAGCATGCTCACCTCCATTGAGAATGTTCATGCACGGAACTGGAATACGCACTGCATTAGTTCCTCCGAGATACTCATACAAAGGAAGGTTCGCTGAGCTCGCAGCTGCTTTAGCAACAGCCATTGAAACTCCTAAAATCGCATTAGCTCCTAAACGAGATTTATTCTCTGTTCCATCCAATTCTATCATTGTATAATCTATGTCTTTCTGGTCAGAGGCATTTTTTCCAATCAAGGCCTTGGCTATTTCAGTGTTCACATTCTCAACGGCCTTATGTACACCTTGTCCATTATAACGTTTTTCACCATCACGTAATTCTGCGGCTTCATTTAGCCCCGTAGATGCTCCAGAAGGAACTGAAGCAACAGATTTCGTACCATCTTCTAAAGTCACATAGGTTCTTACAGTAGGATTGCCTCTTGAATCCAAAATCTCCAAAGCAGAGATAGCAGTAATAGTTGATTTCATATTTAAATATTGTTTAGGTTAATCAAATGTTTTAATTAATAGATACCAAGAACCTTATCAGAGTAAATAGCGAATAATAAGTCTAAATATTGGTAGTTTTAGTCTTTTCATTTAAGGTTCAAAAGTTATTTAATCTAAGTCTTTCTAAAGATAATGACATTGGTCAAAACTAGCAACAAATAAAATAGGGCTTTGGTATAAATTGGTTTATAGCATTCATTTCATTCTTAATTAATAGAGGGTTTTATCTTTTCTACACCCACTACTAGGTCACTAAAATCAAGATTAAATTCATCCATAAATCGCAAAACAATCATTTTAATACTGTTTATTCTGTGTGATTTTCCGTTTTTCTATTCAAATATTTTCCAGGAGCATTCTCAGTCATTACTTCATTTAGTAAAACCGGAACCCCATTTACAAAAACATGAACCACCCCGCTTGAGAATAAATTGGGCTGTTCGAAAGTGGAATTATCAATAATTGTTTTCGGATTAAAAATTACAATATCTGCGGGTAATCCGTTTTTAATCCTACCTCTATTCTTAAAACCAATTACGTCAGCCGGAAAAGATGTCATCTTGCGTATCGCCTCTTCCAATGAAAGCAGATTCAATTCGCGAACATAATGCCCCAATACTCTAGGGAATGTTCCGGTGCTCCTGGGATGCCCATCTGTTTCAGTCGACTGCTCGGCATAAAAACCATCACTTACAATCATATTCCAAGTTTGAGTCAGAAGGGTCTGAACATCATTTTCATTGATTCCACCTAAAGTAATTGTTACACGCTCCTTACTGGTGATTATCAATTCACAAACTAAATCAAAACCAGTCATGTTTTTTTCATTAGCAATTTGTGACAGGTATCTCCCAACTAGTTCAGGGTAATCTTGACTATTTGTTATTCTCATACTAGAATAACCTGTAGCTTTTAACCAGGCAAATTTGTCATTTTCACCTTGCTCACTCGTTTCTTTTATTAAAGCTCTTTTTTCAGGATCTGCTAGTGTAGATTTCATCAAATTAATTGCCTTTTCATATTGTCCATAGAACCAGAATCTCTCAATAGTTAAGCCTTCCTTCATATCAGAAGGAATAACTATAATATTTTCCAAAATTTCTGTCTGAGCGCCATCATAAGGATATTGATCTGATACAATATCATATCCATCGGCTCTTGAACTTTCAACCATTTTTATTATTTCTGACATCAAACCTTCATTATGAAGACCGACTGCTTTCAAGTGACCTAACTTACCCGTAATATTTGCAGCAGTGGAAATTTCAATAACCTCCCTATGAGATTCAACGAAGGCATGCACCGGATTTCGAACATGAGAATCATATATTCCATTATAGGGTTCAACTTCTTTTGCGAGAGCAATTACTTCTTCAGTATCGCTGTACGACCCAGGATTATACATTAAGCCAGTTGAAAGACCAATAGCCCCCAACTCCATTCCTTCTTTCACCAATGCTTTCATTTGATTGAGTTCCTCAGATGTCGGAGCTCTTTGCTGATCCTCCATCACTTGACTTCTAATGCCATTGTGTCCGACATAAAATGCTACATTAGTTCCAATACCTTGCGAATCGTATGCTTTGATAAAATATTTTAATTTGGATGGTGCCCAGTTACCGTCAGGTCCGCCGACAATAGTTGTAACTCCTTGCCGAATAAAACCTTCATTCAATCTTTTGGCAGGATCATTTATGCTCCGGTCAGAATGATTATGAACATCAATAAATCCAGGGGATACAATTAAGCCAGTGGCATCTATGGTTTTTAAAGCATAAACCTTGTCTCCTGGTTTTACTAATTCTATTTTGCCGTTTCGGATCAATAGATCACTATCAAAGGCTGGGTTTCCAAGGCCATCAATAATAGATCCGTTTTGTATCAAGAAATCAGCCGGTGACTTCTGATTAAAAGAAATTAAAATTGCAGAGGCAATAAGAAATAGTAAATATTTTTTCATGACCAATAAAGATTTGAACCGTAGTTACATAAATGGTAAGGTAATAAAACATACTTGCTTTCAGGTTTGGCATTAATAGGAAGCACTAAAAATCCTTACTATTCTCATCTAAATTATGATATTTTATTCATTTTCAATCTGCTGCTGTATTACTTTAATATTTTTCAAAAGAGGCTTTATATCTCTTTTTGCAGCTCTTTTATTAATCCAAATAGTGAAGCCGTAAAAGAAAGCCAGTCCTATCAACATAATTATTTTAAAATTGACCGTTAGAGGCAACACCATGTTTGCTAAACTATTTGTCCAATTGTAATCCGTCGGATTTTCTAAGCCAATTATGAATATGAAATTTGTAACAAAAGATGGGATAGCATACCAATATGCTGCAGAATCAAGAAAGTTTGCTTGTTGTTGCATGGTTATTTCTTGGTGCACAAGTTGTTCGGTCATTGACAAAGACAAGTTAGTTATTGAATTTTGTTTTTTCGATTTTCTGGATTTAATAATAACAAAGACAAACCATAGAATTGATAAAGAGCAAGCAAACTTGGTAACAGGAAACGGGATTTCATACAGTAAATAACCAAAAATAAGGATCCCAATTAGCGAGGCCGTAATTTCCCTGACATCTCTACTTCTTATCTTTTTTTGTATGCTATCTACTTTTGTATTTAACTCTTCTACCAATCGGTTCGTATCAATCGATATTTTGGCTGTTCGAGAAGAATTACTCCAGATGTCTTTTATTTCTTGTTCTAACATTTTATTTGATTTTTGGCGTGATACATTCAAATAATTTTTTTCGAATTCTTTTCATTTTTACGGCTATATGGTTTTCTGATAATCCGGTGATTGCCGAAATCTCTTTGTATGATAAATCATCTAAATAGAGAACAATAAGCGATGTTTCTACACCATTTAAAGTGGCAATGCATTCTTTTAGGTATTTAAATTTTTCTTGCTCAGAAGTGTCAATTTCTTTTTCTACTGGTGTAAAATGAATGGATTCAAACCGATCTGTTTTGATATTGCCTTTATCAAATTTCATTTTTGAGCGGAGGCAGACATTAATAGCAATTTTATAAAC
>CAYMKR010000207.1:0-2605 GCA_964390865.1 uncultured Flavobacteriaceae bacterium
TATTCCCAAATGTTTCTACAGCAATTTTATCTGAAACTTCAAGCTCCTCAAACGACACTGAACTTATGAAATTATTGTTAATAACGACAATTACGATACTTAAGGTAAATACACTAATTACAGTTAAAAAAGTGAAATAGGTTTTTTGAAATCGACTCTTTTTGAATTTACCTTGTACAGTTGTACCCTCTTTGTCAACTTTTTCTTTTGGAGATTCTTGATTTACCAGATCATATCGCCAAACGAGATAAACATTAATAGGAAAACCAACCAATAGAATGAGTAACAATATGGTGACAGATTCTTTAGGAAGACCTAATGCTTCCCATGTAGTGGCAAGTACTTGGATCAGAACCCAACTTGTTACAACGTATAAGGATAGTTTTTTAAAGACCTCTTTTTGGTGGCACTCTTTTAAAAAGGTTTTTAATTTCATATCATCAGGTTGTTGAAGCTTAAAGATAATAAAATTTCAAGTTTTAAAATTTATAGATCACTACTCGCATGGTTATTCGAGAACAGCCTGTTTGAATACGAGTTTCTATACCATTTTTTTAATAATGGCAAAGCCTGTTAATTATACTGGTATGACATATACCCTTGTGAGGATAAATTTTTATAATTGAAGAAGGTTTGGACTTAAAGTGACAGGCTCCTTAGGCTTTTTCAATTCAAATAGAAATCTATTAAAAACAATGAATGACGCGAGTTTAAAGATGCTTTTTAGTCAGAAATATACTAGATGATGTGCAATTTAGAATAGTAGTAGCATTTAGGTAAGAATTTAAAAAAAAATGATAAAAGAAGTTTCCAAGATGTATATTGCACTTGTTAGTTAAGCTTTAATTCTGCTGATAGAATTGAAAAACCGATGATGATAATTTTGAAAAACGCAATAGCATTAAATGGACTTAAGTGATGTTTCTAAAACGGCCATATTAACCTTAACGTGCAGGGTTATAGGCTCCGAAAGAAAATCTCGATTGATTAAAGACCCTAAGGCCATAGAAATGTTAGATGCTATGTGGGCTTCTTCCTCTTTAAAAGAAAGGCGATGGTTATTAAGGATTAAGAAAAAATTCAAAGGCCTTTCTTCAAAGTCAGTTTCTGTTGTCTGCAATAGAGTTTTGGCATTTGATAAAATCACAAACGAGTATATTCAAAGTAAACCGTCATGTACAATAGTGAATTTGGCTTGCGGTTTTGACACTCGGTTTTGGAGAATTCAAAACAAAGAATGCAGGTATATTGAACTTGATTTCCCTGAAGTGATTGATTTGAAATCCAATTTATTAAAAGAACAAATTAGCTATGAATTAATAAGAAAGTCTGTTTTAGAAAGCACCTGGATTGATGAAGTAACTAAAAACGGGAGTCATAATTTCTTATTAATAGCGGAAGGTCTTTTTATGTATTTACCTAAAAGTGAGGCGCATAAACTTATTTGTGACATAGCTGAAAAATTTACTGATTCGGTCTTGCTATTTGACACAGCGCATGAAAAGTATACCAAAGGGTTTTGGAGATATTTTATGAATTGGAATTGGCGGAACGCCTTAGAATTGGATTTTAATTATTTATTTGGGATTAAGGACCCATTGATATTCGAAACCTATGCTCCTGGAATAAAAGTCACTCATTCAAAAAAAGAAGGAGTGGGGCATCTTATTGTTGCTGCCATAAATGAGGGTGGTTACAGTAAACAATGAATTTTTTGTTAAAGGAGTATATGATTAATCTAATTATGATATCCGAAAGAAAAGGTCCAAATATTTATTTAAATGATGACGTTAATTCTGTAATATTAAATTTTAGGTAAATAAAGTATAAAAATCAGATAAAAAGGCTAATCTTGTTCGCCCACGAAACAATTTTTTTTAATCCATTTTGTATGATATTTTCCTCAACTGAAAGGATTATAAATTATAATATAACCTAAGCAATATCTTAATATGAGAAGAAGCATCACTATTCCAAAAATTGCCTTACTGTGTCTATTATTTGTTTGTTTGTTCCAAAGCTGTAAAGTATATGACACTGATTCTAGATCCCAACAGGAGGCTATAGATTCTGAATTAAAAGTGAAGATATTAACTGTTGATGGATCAACCTATAAGTTTAAAAAGTTAATCATTGAGGATGAGCAATTGATTGGTTTTGCCAGTCCTAATTCAAAAGAGGCAAAACTATTACCCTCAAAGAAATTTACAGATGAAAAGGGACACAAACTAGAAAAGGTAGCGATTGATAATGATACTATAAAAGAGATCAATGTCTATGATAAGAAGAAATCATCAAGAAGAACAGTCTTCTTGGTTGTTGGACTAACTTTAGGCATGGTTATAGTTCTTGCTGCTACTGTTGTGGTAGTTGCTGTGGCTTAAAGAATGTTCAGAAATAGAATAACGAACAAATAGATTCTAAAGAAAAGGATCATAGAATATGTTATTTAAGCTTCAAGTCAATTGAAAATAGGAGCCAAATCACGATTAGTATAATTTCATTATCTTAAGAGAATGACATATTCTAAACATTCTTTGCTGATTCTAGGTGCCATTGTTTTCATGTCAATGTCCTCATGCACAAATAAAAAACCAGATCCAAA
>CAYMKR010000207.1:2705-4586 GCA_964390865.1 uncultured Flavobacteriaceae bacterium
CAATATATAGAAGCTATTGGTGCTTTTTACAAAGACTGGGAAACAGTCGACATTCAGACCAGGAAGTTGGCATATGCCCAAAAAATGAAAGAAATGTATGAGGAGAATAGAGATGATACAGAAGTAGCTGTTTTCTATGCCTTAGCCCTTCGTGAGTCTGCGATCCCTACAGATTCAACCTATGCTAAACAAAGAGAAGCCGGTAGAATATTAGAAGAATTGTTTCAAAAAGAACCCAACCATCCAGGCATAGCCCATTATATTATTCATTCGTATGATTATCCTGAATTGGCTCAATTAGGCCTGAGTACAGCAAGGCGTTATGCAGACATCGCACCGAATTCTGCACACGCACAACATATGCCTTCCCATATTTTTACCCGCTTAGGGCTTTGGGATGAGTCGATAAGTACAAATATTAATTCGGCTTCCTCGGCTGTTTGTTATGCAGAGAGTGTCGCCCCAGATGCACATTGGGATGAAGAGGTACACGCCATGGGTTATTTGGTCTATGCTTATTTACAGCAAGGAAATAATGAACTGGCCAAGGAACAATTTACCTATCTCAAATCTTTTAAAGAAGTATTTCCACCGAATTTTAAAATCGCTTACACCGTTGCAGCAATGCCTGCACGAATAGCAGTTGAAAATAAAAATTGGGAAGAAGCTGTAGATTTAGAACTACCTCAAATAGCTGGTTTAAAGTGGGAAGAATATCCTTGGCAAAAATCATTACTACATTTTGCAAAAGCCTTGGGCAACATCCATACTAATAATTTAGATGCTGCTCAAGAGGAACTTGTTTTATTGCGTTCTTTTAAAAGCGAGTTAATTGCTTTAAAAGATAGCTATAAAGAGAATCAAGTAGCGATTCAAATCAAAACGATCGAAGCATGGATGGAATTGAAAAAAGGCAATAACAAAGAAGCCGTTGTGCTGATGACAAAAGCTACAGAAATGGAAAGCTTGACGTCAAAACATCCCGTCACTCCGGGTGAAATTTTACCAGCTGATGAATTGTTAGCAGACATGCTTTTAACATTAAATAAACCTGCAGAAGCCTTAATTGTTTATGAATTAAATTTAGAAAGACGCCCAAACAGATTCAATGGGGTCTATGGAGCAGCCATAGCCGCAAGAGAATCTGGAGATGTAGCAAAGGCAAAAGAGCATTTTGAAACCTTGCTAAATTTAACTGAGAAGGCGAATAGTGAAAGACAGGAAATTGAAGAAGCCAAAGCATTTCTTGAAAAGAATACCATTTAAAATGAGCCTAAGCTATTCTTGTCGCATTGTCATGACATTCATTGTTTGTTGCTTAATGTCTTGTCGGCAAGCATCAAAAAAAGAATTACCCATCTATAATCCATCTGATTTTAATCCTGAATTGGTTGATATAAGTTTACAGAAGCAAAGTAACAATCATACCGTTGCTGATTTTGAGCTGACAAATCAAAACGGCGAAATTATTACGCAAAAAGAGTATGAAAATAAAATTTATGTAGTTGATTTCTTTTTTACGCGCTGCCAGACTATTTGCCCATTGATGACAAATAATATGGCAAGACTTCAAGCAGCATTTAAAGCGGATGCCGATGTCATGTTTTTATCAATGTCAGTTACTCCTGAAATTGATAGTATTCCTGTTTTGAGAGAATACGCAGATAGTAAAGGTGTGATAGACTCTAAATGGAATATAACTACGGGAGATAAAAGGCATATTTATGATTTGGCAAGAAAAAGCTATTTTGCAGTTGTTGAACAAGGAGATGGAGGGTTACAAGATTTTATACATACTCCCAATTTCATATTAGTAGATAAAAGCAAGCAAATCAGAGGGATTTATGACGGCACTGATGATGAAAATATTCAGCAAATAAT
>CAYMKR010000208.1:0-4579 GCA_964390865.1 uncultured Flavobacteriaceae bacterium
CTTTGCCTTTTTCGCTTAGAGGAGCTTGTTGTGCAGCATCTTCGTTGGATAGTTTGCCACCCATTATTATCCCTTCAATATAATTTGGAAAATTACAATAGGGATGCCTGACTACCTTGTCTTCACCAAATGTTTCTTTGTTGAAGTAGGTAACAGCTCCTAGATTATTCCTTTTATAGAAATCTCTGTCATAAGCCGTATTAAATCGCTCCAGTTCTATACCTAAATCTTTAAACAATGCATGTACAACTTCACTTATTTCATTTGTCTCATCGATAGATTGAGAACCCCCATGACCTAAGCGAAGTTCGCCATCAATGGTATGTTCATTCCGCTTAGCATGACCACCAAAATCATCATGATTATCTAGTATGAGCACCTTCTTATCTTTACCGTGCTGCTGTTGAAAAAAAAATGCGGCAGAAAGCCCACTGATTCCTCCCCCTACCACTATCAAGTCGTACTCTTCCTTTAATTTTGTGGTAGGTCCCCATTCCGATTTCTTATCCAATGCCCGGCTATGTGCGTGGGTATTTGATCCTGGGTGACTTCCCCTAAGACCAGTAAGTACGGGGGGATAATATAATGGAGCAAGTTTGCCCATTGCAGTTTCACTCGTACATCCAAATGGAACAATAATAGCACCAGCTGCCATTAAAGTCCCATTAATAAAGTCTCTTCTTGTTATTTTACTCATCATTTTATATTACTCTTTGTTATGGTTGCCAACTTGTTACATCAGCACTAATATAGCTTTTTATTAAAGGAGAACCTCTCAGCCCTCCCTCAACCTTACCCCTTGAATATCTTCAAGTAAATCTACTTTGTATTGATCATATCACGCATTCTCAAGGTTGTAATACGGTACTTTTTGCATTATAATAACAGAAAAGGTGTTGTGTCTGTCCACTTGAAGAATATCGTCGCTAAAAGTGGGATATGCGGCAGTGGGTGAAGTGGCTGTAAGCGACTATTTTACATAGTGGCGCTATCATTCAGAAAGTGAATGATTGTAGCTATAACTCCGCATTATGTTGAATAGCTTAGGAAACAGAACGGAGTACCTTTCTACACACACTAAATCGTGTTGCCAAATAATCTTTCTCAATGTCACTATATGGTGCTTTTTGCAGTCTAAAAACAAAAAGGGTCTATGTGTCCATTTGAAGATTATCGTTCCTAAAAGAGTGATAGGGAGAGTTCACTATCATGTAGTTATCACTTATTCAAGGTGTTAGCCACTGTTTAATTATTTCAATCACCAAATTTTAACGCGTTTTTCTGGTGCTAAAAATAAAGAATCACTTTGTTGAACATTAAAAGCTGCATAAAATTCTGGAATATTTCGAACCACTCCATTTACTCTGAAATTAGCTGGAGAATGAGGGTCAGTATTTATTTGTACACGTAATGCTTCATCTCTTATTTTGTTTCTCCACGATTGAGCATATCCGATAAAAACCCTTTGTTCTCCCGTAAAGTCATCCATAACAGGTGATTCCTTACCATTCAAGGCTATTTTATACGCTTTTAACGCGATACCAAGACCTCCAAGATCTCCTATATTTTCTCCCAAGGTAAATTCGCCATTGACATTTAGATCAGGTAAAGCTTCAAACTCATTATATTGAGCAATCAAGGCTGAAGTTCGTTTTTTGAATTCTTCCTTGTCATTTTCTGTCCACCAGTTTCGCATTGCTCCATCTCCGTCAAAAGTACTACCCGAATCATCAAAACCATGTCCTATTTCATGTCCAATAACAGCTCCTATTGAACCATAATTTACAGCATCTTCGGCATTCAAATCAAAAAACGGAGGTTGTAATATGGCAGCTGGAAAAACGATCTCATTCAAGGTTGGATTATAATATGCATTAACAGTTTGAGGTGTCATACCCCATTCAGTTTTATCAATCGGCTGTCCTAATTTAGCCAGTTCGCGATTGTATTCCATCAAAGCTGCTCTTTGCAAATTACCAAAAAGATCATCTCCCTTAATATCTATATCATAGGTTTTCCACTTATCAGGGTACCCAATTTTTGGCGTAAATTTGCTTAGTTTATCCAAGGCCTCCTTTTTCGTGTCGGCACTCATCCAATCAAGTTCATTAATACTTTGCTCATAGGCTTTTAAGAGATTTGCCACTAAAGTTTCCATTCTTTCCTTTGCTTCTGGCGGAAAGTGCTTTTTTACATATACTTTACCTACAACTTCCCCTAAAGCACCATTAACAGTTGAAACTCCGCGTCTCCATAAGGGTCTTTGCTCTGGTGTGCCTCTTAATTCTTTACTATAAAAATCAAAATTTTGATCCCCCATTGCTTTGCTCAAACGTGATGCATTATTATCGAGAGCGCCCCATTTTAAATATATTTTCCAATCTTCAAGATCTGTTGATGTGATGATCTTATCTAAAGCTTTTGTATAGTCTAGCATTAATACCCCAAGATTTTTTTCATTTTGCATACCAGCTTCTTCAAGGTAAGCCGACCAATTAAAACTCGGCATGATGTTAGAAAGAGTATCCACAGGGAACATATTATATAAGCCAACCAAGTCTCTGGTTTTCTCCTTTTCCATGTGTTTTTCTGCCAATGCTGTTTCAATTGACATAATCGTAGTAGAAGCATTTTTACCATCTGGCAATCCTGCCAAATCAAACATTTTCGAAATATGGTCAACATATTTTACTCTAATTTCCTTAGAACGTTCATCATCCTTTAGATAATATTCACGGTCTGGCAACCCTAAACCTGACTGCCAGGTGTATACTGTATAAATAGTTGGATTTTTCAAATCCTGGTAGACAAAAAGAGATAAGGGTGCGTTGATACCATATTTATTTGCATAGGCAAAATACGAAGCCAAATCATCATAATTTTTTATGGCGTCGACTTTATCAAACTCAGTTTGCAAGGGCGTAGCACCAAGTTTATCTCTTGTTTCAAGATCCATATATGATTTGTAAAGATCTCCTACTTTTTGTTCATCTGAACCCTTTTCAAATTCTCCGGATGCCGATCCCTCTATAATTTGCTTTACATTATCTTCTGATTCTTCATGCAGTATGTATGCAACACCATATGAAGATTTATCGGAAGGGATTTCAGTATTTTTCATCCAGGTACCATTCACATAAGAAGTAAAATCATCACCAGGCTTCACCGAAGTATCCATATACTCTTTTAAAACTCCAGAAGTAAGTACTATCTCTTTTTTTTCTTCTTTCATATCACTATTGCAGCTTAAGCTCACAAGCACTACAAAAAGAGACAAAAGTTTTGCTATATATTTTAATTTCATAAGATTAATTTAAGTTTATGTTTAATAGTAGCTAACTTGCTCTATCAGCGCTAATATAGCTATTTATTATAATTACGTATGGGGTATCATAACTTTTTGTAATTTCATATATGGCATTATTTGCACTGTAATGATGAAAAGGTGTTATGTGTCCATCTGAAGATTGTCATGGCTAAATTTGTGATAAGTGAAGTCTATATAATTGAGCCATGCTAGGGGTTTAACTCAGTCCTTTGTTAGCTTTAGTGCTTTATTAATTCTTCTAATCCAAATCTTAATCCATTCACCATTACATGTAACAAAATTGAAAATAATATCCCCAATCTTATTCTTAAATAACCAAAGGTTAACCCAAACACAAAAAAGGGCAATATAAGTATTGGTAAATACAATAATTGATTTGAGGCTATGTTTAGGTTAAGTATGTGTAATAATGCAAAAAAACTCGCTATAATATAAAAAATTATTTTTGGTTTTTCATTCCAAAATTTTTCAAGTTTTAAAAGTTTATTCTTATTCAATAAAAGAAGTGCGTAAACAATTAAACTCATTAATAGCATATAAAATATACCCGTTAAATCCCATAAATAATATTCTTTTGGCATCCATAAATTATTTCCTATAAAAGAGTAAATAATCAACCCAGATAATAATGAAAGAGAGATTTTAAAAAAATTAACCTGAAATTTCATCAATGATAGTCTAAATGAAAATTCTTCTAAAATTGGAAGTATCAAAATAACCATAAATAGAAAATACGGTTTAAAGTCACTATGATTTAATTTTAGAGATTCATAAGTTATGTTGGTTTTCATGTCAAATCCATCAATTACTCCCAGCTCTTTTAGGAATTCAGTTGGAATTGAAAAAATTAATAGTCCAATATATGTAAGTATAAAAACCTTAAAAAGAATTATTAATTTTTCTGAAATTGTCAATTCATTTAAGGATAGATAATCAGGCTTTTTTAAAAACATTAAAAAATCTTCTCTCACTGATATATATTTCATTTGGAATGTCTTTTTCTGCACTGTTTGCTCAACTTCTTTTTGAATAGCTTCTAATTCAGCTTTCTGACCGTTACGTTCTTCTAAAATTTGACGTGATGCGTTTATTGCTTGTTCAGTATATTTTTGTTTGTCGTGCAGTATCTGCTCTAATTCAGAGTCAGTTTTTTCTTGAAATTTTTTGTGAAAAATGTTTTGGTTCATTGATTTTAAAATGTCTAGTCCTGAAATATGGCTACAGGTTAAAATTAAATTTAAGCAGCATTTT
>CAYMKR010000209.1:0-4578 GCA_964390865.1 uncultured Flavobacteriaceae bacterium
GTAATGTAAATCAAGCCATAAAATGGAACATCTCACAGACATCGCAATTGCCCAACAAACAACTCTTATCCATATCAAGGAAATCGCTTCAAAATTAAAAATTAAAGAAGACGATCTTGAGCTTTATGGAAAATTCAAAGCTAAATTACCTCTTGATCTTATTGATGAAGAAAAGTTAGCAAAGAATAACCTCATTTTGGTAACAGCGATAACTCCTACCCCAGCTGGAGAGGGGAAAACTACTGTTTCTATAGGGCTTACAGAAGGATTAAATAAAATAGGAGAACAGGCAACAGTTGTGTTAAGAGAGCCTTCACTTGGCCCAGTTTTTGGAATTAAAGGAGGTGCTGCTGGAGGTGGATATTCTCAAGTAGTTCCTATGGAAGATATTAATTTACATTTTACTGGAGATTTCAACGCCGTTGAAAAGGCAAATAATTTATTATCAGCTTTGGTAGATAATAATCTTCAGACCTCGAAGAATTTAAACCTTGATCCAAGAACCATATTTTGGAAAAGGGTCATAGATATGAATGACAGGTCATTGAGAAATATAACAATTGGTCTTGGAGGAACTGCAAATGGCGTGCCTCGGGAAGACGGTTTTAACATAACGCCGGCATCAGAAGTAATGGCTATTTTGTGCATGGCCTCTGGTTTTGGGGATTTAAAAAAGCGACTTGGAGATATTTTTATTGGTTTCACCTATGATAAAAAACCAATTTTTGCCAGAGATCTTAAAGCTGAGAATGCGATGGCTATTTTGCTAAAGGATGCTATAAAACCTAATTTGGTTCAAACGCTTGAAAGGAACCCAGCTATTATACATGGTGGTCCTTTCGCTAATATTGCCCAAGGAACAAATACAATCTTGGCAACAAAAATGGGCTTGTCTTTGTCAAAATATGTAGTAACTGAGGCAGGATTTGGCGCCGACCTTGGCGCCGAAAAATTCTTAAACATTAAGTGTGCAGCATCAGGATTGAGCCCAAAGGCAGTTGTCTTAGTGGCGACAATCAGAGCCTTGAGACATCATGGTGGCGCTGCAAACGATGCGATCAATGAACCCAACGCTAAGTTTGTTGCAGGTGGTTTGTCAAACCTTGAAAAACATATTGAGAATATAAGAAAATTCAATATTGAACCTGTAGTTGCCATTAATTCATTTACAAATGATACTACTGAGGAGGTTAACCTTGTGATTGATGCCTGTCGAAACTTAGGGGTTGAAGCAGTGATTTCTAACGGTTGGGCAGAAGGAGGCAAGGGGACAATAGAACTTGCTAAAGCTGTGAAGAGAATAGTAGAAGAGGGGCAGTCTAATTTTAAACCCTTATACGATTGGAAATCTCCGGTAAAAGAAAAAATTGAGACAATAGCCCGGGAAATTTATGGGGCTGTTTCAGTGGATTATGATAAAAAGGCTAAATTGAATTTGAGAAGAATTGATCGCCTTGGTTTTAGTGATTTTGCTATTTGCATGGCTAAAACACAGAAATCATTTTCTGATAATGAAGCTTTGGTAGGTCGTCCTGAAGGTTTTACCGTAACAGTTCGGGAAATCGAAATCGCTGCTGGAGCTGGATTCATAATTCCAATTTTAGGAAAGATGATGAGAATGCCTGGGTTGCCCGCTCATCCGGCCTCAGAGAATATGAATATTGATGAAAATGGTGTTATTTCAGGCTTATCTTAATCCGAGAAGTTCTTTTAACATTTTTTTAAGGATATATTTCGTAGCAAAAATTGATTTTTGGTGACTTATTTGAAGGAAACAAAGACAATATATTTATGAGACATTTTTTACTTTCTATTTTATTTCTGGGATTAGTTTTAACAAGTTGTGGAACAGCCAAGGATTTGAGTAAAGATCTTGCAATTACAAACCCAATTGAAACCAATATTGATCTTTCCAAAGTAGAAGCTGATAAAGTTCCGGTTCAAATCGACCCAGGAAGGTTTTCAAAAGACACGATAGTTTTTAGGCTGCCAAGAGTAGTGCAAGGTACCTATGCAGTTAGTGATTTTGGAAATTTTGTTGAAGATTTCAAAGCCATGGACTATGACGGGAATGAACTACAATTTGATAAGAAAGACGTCAATACGTGGGTGATTTACGAGGCAAGTAAGCTTGATAAAATAACGTATTGGGTCAATGACACTTTTGATATAGAAGGAGGAGGTCAACCCACACCGTTTTCACCTTCGGGGACCAACATTGAAAGCGACAATTACGTTTTGAACCTTCATGGTTTTGTAGGATATTTCGATTCTCTTAAAACTAATTCTTATGTGCTTAACATAACAGCACCTATTGAGTTCGATAGAACATCTGCTTTATTAAAGGTTGAAGAAAATGTAAGTGATGATGGTAAATACGTAACTACAAGGTATAAGGCAGAAAGGTATTTTGATGTTACGGATAATCCTATGATGTATGGTAAACTTGACGTGGAGGAATTTCAGGTAGGTAATATCAAAATTGTTTTAAGTGTATATTCTCCTAATGAGATTCACAGTGCTAAGAAATTAAAAGAAATCATATTTAAAATGATGGAGGCCCAGAAAGCATATTTGGGAGAAACGAATAGCACCAATCGTTATGATATTTATGTTTATTTAGCAGGTAATTCTAATGGTTCACCAAAAGGTTTTGGAGCATTAGAACATCATACATCAACTGTGGTGGTTCTACCTGAATCTATGACGCAAGAAGGTATTGAAAGCAGTTTAATAGATGTAGTATCACATGAATTCTTTCATATATTAACTCCTTTATCAGTGCATTCTGAAGATGTTCATTATTTTGATTATGATCAACCCACTTTTTCAGAACATTTATGGATGTATGAGGGCTTGACCGAATATTTTGCCACCTTGTTTCAGGTGAATCAAAATCTTGTCTCCGAGGATGAATTCTATACCAAGTTACTGGAAAAAATTAAGACAGCTGCCTTTCTTGATGATACGATGAGTTTTACTGAAATGAGTAGAAATATTTTAGATAAACCATATGCGGATAATTACTATAACGTATACCAGAAAGGAGCACTGATAGGAATGTGTTTAGATATTCTTATAAGAGAAGAGAGTAAAGGTGAGCGAGGAATTCTGTCTGTTATGAAAGAGTTGTCTGTGAAATATGGAGTTGATAAACCTTTTGAGGATGATAAAATTATAGATGAAATTGTCACAATGACCTATCCTTCTGTAGACTCATTTTTTAAGACTCATGTTATAGGAGGAATTCCAATTGATTATAATATTTATTTTTCGAAAGTTGGATTGGGAATGAATAAAGGAAAAATTGAAACAAATTATATTCAAAATGCTGAAAAAATGATTGTAAGAGGTGATATAGAAACAGGTTCTATCATTTTTAATGATGAAGTTCTTGACAATAGTTTTTGGAAAGAGAGTGGTGCTCAGCCGAATGATAAAATTATGGAAGTTAACGGAGTAACCTTGTCAAGGGAAAATGCAAACTCCGTATTTGGGGAAGTGTATGGTTGGAAACCAGGAATGGAAATAAATGTTTTATTAGATAGAGGAGGAGAGGCTATTCGAATTGAAAAGACTTTGTCACCGACATTTATGACAGGGAAAAAGCTTAGTTCAAACGCTGATGCTACTGCTGAGCAAAATACATTATTGAATGCTTGGTTAAAAAGGTAAGGAGAATATAAATATCTGAACATAAAAAAAGCCATGCATCAAAAGATACATGGCTTTTTATATTGAATAAAAACTTCTAATTCACAGTTTCTTCAAGTAAGCCATTAGTTTTTCTAACAGCTTCTGCACTTGTTTGTAATTTTTCTGTTTCGGCAGCATTTAAATCAAGTTCAACAATTGATTCGATACCATTTTTTCCAATAATACAAGGAACGCCAATTGAAATATCATTAAGTCCGTATTCACCTTCCAAAAGAGCTGAACAAGGAAACATTTTTTTATGATCGCAGGCGATGGCTTGAACCATAGCTGATACTGCAGCTCCAGGAGCATACCAAGCACTTGTTCCTAGCATTTTGGTTAAAGTAGCTCCTCCTACCTTAGTTGCTTCTGAAACTTCATTTATCTTTTCTTCAGATAAGAATTTACTTACAGGGATGCTATTTCTTGCAGCAAGACGTGCTAAAGGAATCATTCCTGTATCACTGTGACCACCAATTACGATTCCTTCAACATCAGACGCTGGGCATCCTAAGGCTTCAGAAAGACGGTATTTAAATCTCGCACTATCAAGCGCACCACCCATACCTATGATACGGTTTTTAGGCAGCCCAAGAGCTTTGTGAGTAAGATAAGCCATCGTATCCATAGGGTTGCTTACCACTATAAAGATAACATTTGGAGAGTGCTCCAAGATGCTTCCTGCAACAGACTTTACGATCCCAGCATTAATGCCAATAAGTTCTTCTCTTGTCATTCCTGGTTTACGTGGAATTCCACTTGTGATAACTGCAACATCACTATTAGCAGTCTTTGAATAGTCATTAGTGCTACCTGTAATGAGCGTATCAAAACCGTTTAAGGAAGCTGTTTGCATAAGGTCCATAGCTTTTCCTTCGGCAT
>CAYMKR010000210.1:0-4577 GCA_964390865.1 uncultured Flavobacteriaceae bacterium
GTTAGAAGAACAATTAGTATATATATATAATTTTTCATGTCTATGTTCTTAAAGGTTAATTATCTAGGGCACCTTGGTCTATCCAGGCTTTTACTAAATCAGATTGTGAAGTCGGCCATAGTGTGTTTTCTGTAGGCATGGCTGAAACACCAGGTGCATGGATAAGTGACAAGTACAGAATACTATTTCCAGAATCACCTTCTATTACGAAACCGTCCAAAAGGCTTTCATAGGAATTTGATGGGCTTAGATCAGGAGGCTCATTGCCCTGATGACAATTATAACATTCGCCTTCCCAAAGGGGCATAATATCTTGGCTATAGGAAACCACTTCGGGTATTTCACTAACGTCTTCGGGAAATTCATCGTAATAACAGGAGTTTAGAAACAAGCCCATACCCATCAATATCAATATTTTAAGTGTATTTTTCATGCGTAAAGTTTTAAATGAAATTGTCAAATACCATGTTAATAAAAGTGCAGATGATAACACCTGCACTTTTATAGTATCATTTAATTAACTGACAAGACTTCGATTGAATTATTAACAAGGGCCTTGGCGTAATTTGGATTATGAACACCTTTACTGTGGTCATAATAAATCATGCGGTAGTTCCATACAGCAGAAGCCTCATTCAAAGTACGTTCTCCACTCACTGGGTTTCCTTCTGGGGTGATCAATCCTTGATCCACTAACAGATCTTTTAATGTTGCTATGTCTGCTAACAAGAAGTCATTCGATGGAATACCATTGCTGTGACACGTTACACAGGTTGTTTCTGTATAGTTCCAGGTGTGTTGACCAACGTTATTTCCCCCGGATTCACCCATATGGCAAGAAGTACAACTGGATCCTGATCTGTGAGCTGCAGAAGTTGGTGCATCATAAGACATTGATCCGGCAACCTCTGCTCCCTGAATTCCTTCAAGTAATGTGGATTGCGCTCCATAGTGAGGTCCAAATCGACCTCCTACATCAACCATTCCATTTTCCAGGAGTGAATCTTCAAATTTTGACCTGGGCTGGTGACAGGTCGCACAGGTGTGACTTGAGACATCTTCTGCTCCATAGTTAATTGTATAAGAAGCATCCGCTATAAGCTCTACAGGTGCTAAAGTTCGAAGAGCAAAGTCTAAACCATCATTTTCAAAATCGAAAGTAGTATGTTTGTCATGACAGGTTGTACAAGTAATTGTTTGAGTACCTGCATATACAGGTGCGTTGCCTACTAGTGGATTACCTCTTTCCACCCAGTCTATATAACCGTCAGTGGTATGGCAAGCAGTACATGCACTAGCTATTCCTCCTGGGAAACCACGGTTCGCATACTGCGAAAGAGGCCCGTCACCATGATCCATATTTTCATTATAATGTCCTGAGAACAAATAAGAAGAATGAACTTCTTCAGTTGTTGCCACGTTATGACATGCGGCACATTCGGCGGTTCCACTTGCCCCGTCTACACCATCTATTCCATCTTGCCCGTCTGGACCTGGAAGTGGATCTGTAGTACATTGAATAAAGAGCAAACTAGTTGCAATGATGATTAAAAAACTTATGAGCTTGAAATTTTTCATGATACTTGAAATTTACATGTTAAAATAATGTTAAGTAAAATTATAATGATGTAGGGTTAAAATGCATGATAAATATCATGTTTAAAAAAAAATAAAAGACTGTATATCAGTATTTTAAATTCAAAAAATGACATTTATCATGGTTTAAGTGTAACTTGAGTCACATTATTCGGCTATGTGTATGACCAAATTTTGAACAAGAATTCATCAAATAAATTATTGTCAAAAAAGTGGCCTGATAGAGGTGTTTTTTAAAAAAAATATTGATACAATTTTTGTAAGTTTGCAAGCTCATATGAATCAATTACTATTGAATGAAAAAAGTTGCTAGTTTCTTATTTTCGACACGTCTTACCGGCGTTTTATTTTTACTTTTTGCAGCCGCCATGGCTATCTCAACTTTTATTGAGAATGACTATGGAACCCAAACTGCAAAAGCCTTAGTTTATAACGCATGGTGGTTTGAATTAATCATGCTATTATTCATGATAAACTTTATTGGGAATATTAAAAAATATGATCTGTTCAGACGCAAGAAGTATTCCGTTTTAATGTTTCATTTGTCGTTTGTGCTGATCATTCTTGGAGCAGGGATTACCCGCTATATAAGTTATGAAGGGATCATGCCAATATATGAAGGCGAGACAACAAATAAGATGTTGTCTGATAAAGCTTATGTAGATATTCATATAGATGATGATAAAGAACAAAAGGCACCTTTATATGAACATTATTTATTTGCCTCAACCTTTGGAAATAGCAGCAACTTTATTTATAACACCTCCAAATTTTTAAATTGGATTAGAGGGGGTAATGATTTTTCAATTAAAACAGATTTTAAAGGTGACCCAATCGAGGTGAACTATGTGAATTATATTCCGAATGCCTTCGAAGAATTCCAGGCTTCAGATGCCGGTGAGCAGTATTTGAAAATTGTAGAGTCTGGTGGTGGAGGAAGGCATGACCATTTCATCAAGGCGGGTCAAACAATTAACATGCACAATACCTTATTCTCTTTTGAAAACCCAACACTGGGCGCCATCAATATATACACTGAGAATGGTTCATTAAAGATTACTTCACCGAATGCAGGTAATTATATGATCATGGCTAGTCAAACCAAGGGAGAGGTTGTAAAGGACTCTGTTCAGCCTTTTAATTTGAGGTCTCTGTATCAAATTGGAAATAGTCAGTTTGTAATTCCTGAGCCTCCAGTTAAAGGAGGAATGAAGTTGACTTCAGGTAATAAAGATGAGCATCCAAGAGATATGATTGAGGTTGAGGTCGTGACTAAAAACACCAAACAAAATATCCAGCTTTTTGGGAATGCACTGAGTATAGCCAAGCCTAAAGTGTTTTCTCAAGATGGATTGAATTTTAGGTTGAATTATGGATCCAAGCAATTTCAGGTTCCGTTTTCTATTAAACTTAGAGATTTTCAGTTAGAACGTTATCCTGGCTCTATGAGCCCAAAATCATATGCTAGTGAAATTACAGTAATAGATGGGGATGAGGTTTTTGATTTCAAAATATTCATGAACCATGTATTAGATCATAAAGGGTATCGGTTTTTTCAATCAAGTTATAATGATCAAGGAGAAGTGGAGCAAACATTTTTGTCTGTAAATTATGACCAAGCGGGTACATGGACATCCTATGTAGGATACTTTCTGTTGTTTATGGGATTGATATTAACCTTGTTTGAAAAAGGTACGCGATTTGCGGTTTTGAAGAAGAGCTTAAAAAAATTAAAGAAAAAGAAAAGTAAACTTGTGACGGTGCTGTTGATTTCAACTGCTGTTTCATACGGGCAATCAGAACATTCATCGCATGCTTCTCATGACCAGCAATACAAAACTATTGACTCGATTATTATAGCTCAAACATCAGAAAAAGGGCATGCAAAAGAATTTGGTAAACTGGTTATTCAAGACGAAGGAGGAAGAATGAAGCCGGTCAATACTTTTGCTTCAGAATTATTAAGAAAAGTAAGTAAGAAGGATAGCTATGAAGATATGGATGCCAATCAAGTTGTTGTATCCATGCTCACCAACCCAAGGGCTTGGTACTTTGTGCCTTTTATTTATGTTAAACGAGAAAATACAAAAGTAAGGGACCTTATAGGAATACCTCATGATCAGAAATATGCAAGATTCTCTGATCTCTTCTCAGAAAAAGGAGAGTATAAACTTACAGAGGAGGTTGCCGCTGCGCATAAGAAAAAGATCAAAACTAAATATGAGGAAAGTATATTAAATATAGATGGTCGTGCAAACTTATTGTTTGGGGCTCTTGGAGGTTCAATCTTTAAATTTTTTCCGCTTCCAGACAGTAATGATAATAAGTGGTTTTCATTTGTTGAGGTAAGACATTCTGGCTTTACCGGAAAGGATTCATTGTATGTGAGTAATATTCTTCCCTTATATGCCGGTGAAGTAATAGCGGGAACAAAATCGGGAGATTATAGCCAGGCGAACCAATACTTAGAAAGTATTCATAAATTTCAAAGAAAATATGGTTCTGACGTAGTTCCAACGCAAAGGAAGGTTGACTTGGAGCTTTTCTATAATGAATATGATATTTTCAAGTCATTGTTTGTCTATTATATGTTGGCGAGTTTACTGATGTTTATTGTAGTGATTATCAACATCTTTAACGATAAAAAATTAATTAGGATACTTGTCAAAATCTGTACAGGGATTGTCTTATTACTATTTGTCTACCATACAATTGGTCTCGGTATCAGATGGTATATATCAGGTCATGCACCATGGAGTAATGGTTACGAGTCAATGATTTATATATCTTGGGCTACTATGTTGTTTGGTATCATTTTTGGAAAAAGATCACCACTCACACTTGCAGCAACCACTTTTGTTACCTCAATGCTCTTAATGGTAGCACATTGGAATTGGATGGATCCGTCAATTGGAAACCTTGTACCCGTACTTGATTCTTATTGGTTGATGGTTCATGTAGCGATTATTGTTGCCAGTTAT
>CAYMKR010000211.1:0-4570 GCA_964390865.1 uncultured Flavobacteriaceae bacterium
AGTAATAATATGTCATTTATAATTCCATTTAGTTTCCCAAAAGCCCCTTCAAGAAGAGATACGTGCTAATTGGGATTGGTGGGAAAAGAAAAAAGAGCCAGCGATTAAGCTGACCCTCTTTTTAATTGAAGTTATATGTAGCTTCATTTAATTTCCACCATAACTGACTAGTAATAGGGTCGTTAAACAATTGCCAACATAAACCATTATTTACGTTTATCATGAATGTATATCTAGCCCCAAGTCCCGATAACATAAGTTGAAAATTAACTATATCTGGGTTCTCATCCTCAGTGAATGAATAATTCCATTCGATTTCTTGCCACACTAAATCACCATTCTCTGCACCTACAGCTTGATAAGTGCGCCCCGTATACTTATCTAATTTAAATGTATACCTAGCTCCTTGTTCAGATTGTACAATTTCAAAACGTGACGTGTCAGGTACACTAGAAAATTGATGGTTGGTTGAAGATTGCCCAACCATATTCATAGTAGCAAGAATGAATATTATATATATTATATTTTTCATATTGTGTTTGTTTAGCGTTATTGTGTAAAAAGTGTTACCCCCAAGTTTTCAAAAAGATAAGTGTGAAAGTCATAAGTGTGAAAAAGATAAATGATCCGATTATTCTGACTTTTGTTTTCATCTTTTGTTTGTTTAGGATTATTCCATAAAGTTAAACCCTACAGTTAAATAATCGTGCGACATTTCGTGTCATATCAACCACCCAGAGCAGCAAGAAGAAATAAGTGCTAACTGGGAGTGGTGGGAAAAGAAAAACCCGAATGACGAATCACTCGGGTTTAAAAAGATATTTTAATTATGGGAAATTAATTGTTGTTAAGTATCTCTTGAGCTTCTTTTATTTAAAACACATAAGTTACTGTATATTTTTTTCCATTACTACTCGTAATAGTTACTACATCAACTACACTTTCCTTGCCTCCTGGAATATAGAAAGTAGCTTCTCCTTCACTGTTAGTATCCATAGTTGAAGAATTAGTATATCCATCAGTTCCTGTAATAGAAAAATTTATCCCACAGTTGGCAGCTATCGGGATTAGCGACGCAGTAACTGTGACTCCCACACCCGGAGCCGGGTTAACTGGGTACGCAGTAGCATTCACAAATTCTACTTCAGCACAAGATGAGACAGTTATGTTTTCTTCAAAAAAGCAAACATTGCATTTACCTCCCCAGGTTGCATCTTTTAGTTTTACTCCTTCTATTTCAATAATTTTATTCATGCCCGACTTGGGTAGTTTGAAATCGTTAATTGTTACAGGAGCATAGCCTTCTATTGCGATAACCAAATCTGATTTATCAGGAAACAAATGAATAGGGATAGAACCTCCAACTGTGGTCCTTCCGGTCATAATTATATATTCTGGATCACTACTCTTATTCTTATTGTTTCCATCCTCTTTCACAGAGGCAGCATACCAAATTACCGTACCTCCTGCAACGGCCCCAGCTGATAATTGGATCGTTCCTCTAACAATAAATCCTGGTGGCCTATTCATCGATGTAAAAGCATGACCTGTCAAAAGTATGGCACCAGCGGTCATAATCCCGACTGAGGCAAAATTAAAACATGCCGCTAAAGCATCATGCAATATTGAATATTGGTTATCAAAATGCTCGTTCTCATCAATTATTTTATTTTCCTTATCCTTATTATTTTTGGCTATTTTTTCCTTTGTATCACCTATTTTTTCACCCATCAGATAAGGCGTCACGGGGCTTAAAGACATGCCTCCGCCAACCGTCGTGAAACAATCACCACCCATCTTGTTATGGGTCGATTTTGCAACATTTTTATTAAATTCCATAGAATATCTATAAGCCTCAATATATGCTTCTGTGACATTTATGTATTCATCTATCAGACTACTTACTTCATCCGTACTCATTTTGCTTAAGTTGGCTCCTTGACATTTTTGAGTTATTTCTACGTAATCAGTAAGAGCCATATTGAAATCAGAAATGGATGTGCTAAATTTTTTAACACTTTGAGTGTCAATATTGGGATTATCAGCAGGATCATCACCTTCACATGAATTGAAATTAATGACCAAGAGTACAAATGCTAAAAATTTAATTATATTTTTCATAGGTTTGGAATTTTAGGTATCTGAATTAACTGGTTTAACCAGAACAATATTAAATTTACCTAGTATTTCTAAAAACCGAAATGATGAAGATCAATGAGGTGATTGATTTTCGTCAATAAGCTACTTATGAAGGTTGCATTACTCCCAGAACTTCAAGATTAAATACGTGCTAATTGGGAGTGGTGGGAAAGAAAAAGAGCCAGCGATTAAGCCGACCCTCTTTTAAATATGGGAAATTATAATTGTTCTTGAATAGATTGTGTAAAAAGTGTTACCCCCAAGTTTTCAAAAAGATAAGTGTGAAAGTCATAAGTGTGAAAAAGATAAATGTTCCGAATATTCTGACTTTTGTTTTCATTGTGTCTTTGTTTAGGATTATTCCATAAAGTTAAACCCAACAGTTAAATAATCGTGCGACATTTCGTGTCATATGAACCACCCAGAGCAGCAGGAAGAAATACGGGCAAATGTTTGGGAGTTTTGGTGTAATGATCAACCCGAATGTTATACTTAGAATAAATAAGCTACTTCTTTGGGCTTCTTCTTTTTTAATGGAAAAACGATACTTGCTCCTATTGCTCCACCGAGTGCTGTATATCCAAGATCTGCTGCATCAATTTCTGGATCTATCAATTCTTTAGCAAGGCCTAAAATAGTCGCAGCTCCTGTGCCAATAGCCCATGATTTAACCTTATTATTTGTTTTTTTGTAAACTAAATAAGATGTACCACCACCAATAATCATTCCAGCTGCAAAATGCTGTGGGTATCTCTGATAGTCGCTTTGACAAAAGATAGAAGTGTTAAATAAAAATATGAAAACTATTACGATATACCTCATGTCTCTAATTTACGAAATATAGAGATTTTGGAAAAGTATAATCCAATAAAAAGAGAATTATATGTCGTAAAAAACCCCTTAATGTTAAGTAAGGGATTTGAGAGCTAATCTATTTTTTTAAACTTATGCTTGATATTAATCAATGATATTAACGATTAACATCATTGTCAATGAATTAGGATGCCTATAACTTTACTGATATATAATAATTTAAATATATATTGTTTTGAAAAAGCTACTAGTTGTTTTGAAAAAGCTACTAGTTATATCGTTCATGTTAATTGCAAGTTTCACTTACTCCCAAGACTATCAACAGGATTATAAAAATTTATATGGATGGATGGAAACCCATCCAGAAAATAGTCATAATTATAACAGAGTCATCATAAGACACGGGTTACACACGGAGAAAGATAGTAGTGGCAAGATAATAAAACAAGAATATGGTTTTAGTGAAATAGAATTTTTGAAGACTGGCATTAAGCTCCTGAATGCCAATGGTAATATATATTATATTAATTATGCAAATATAGTTAGGGCATCTTTTGATCTTTATGATTCACGTAATAACCAACAGTTTCGTACTAATTCCCTTGGTATTCGAACTCAAAATCGTGGATATGATCCAAATGCAACGAAGGATCTTGCTTTTAGTATTTATATTATGAACTAAAAAAACCCATCGGACTGTCACAGCTGGATGGGGAGAAAATATGGAAGTTAGTTTAACACCGGGATTGCTCTTTTTACTGGCTTAGGTATTTTAGATTTTCTTTCATTAAGAGCATTTTGCTTTTCAAACTCAGCAACGAGGTTAGTTCTGTTAAATTGATAGGTTAAATTATACGGACAGATACTTATAGCAAATTGACGCTCGTATTCATAGATGTTATAATTCATTTCCGTTAGCATCTTAAAACCACGTTCTCTTTTCTCAGTAAAAGCGATTAAAGAAGGATCAGAAGTAAAAGTACAAGTAGTCTCCTTAATATATTTCAATTTGTCATTGTCAGAAGTGAACACATTCATCGGTAGTGTGATTTTCTGATATACTGCTGATATTGATGCTATAACAGTATCTTTTTCAATTAAATTCAATCTCTTAGCCTCTGATAAGGTATCAAAACCTGCAGGTACCAATTTTAGGTAGTAATCTGTAACCCTACGTATAAGATTTGGAGATGAAGGAGGAACACCTGATTCTTCAAGTGCATCCAATAATTGTAAATATATTTCACCCTCAACTTTATTTTGCTTTCCAAAAGCGAGGTTCTACCTACTCCATTTTCTAAAGGCAGTTATGTTTACCTTTGACTTTACAAGAGCTAACAGGTTACTACGACAACCACCCAGAGCAGCAAGAAGAAATAAGTGCTAATTGGAAGTGGTGGGGTATGGAATTTATAACAATATCCCCATATAATAAAGAGTTAAGAACCCAGATTCTTAAGGTTATAACTAAACTTGTTGGCAATAGCTATTAAAAATAAAAAAACTCAAACTGATTAGCGTTTGAGTTTTTTAATATCTCTTTACAAAAGGACGATAAAATTTATAGGTATCTACAATTCTTTATATTGTTTTTCCATTTAAATTTTGACGTACATAA
>CAYMKR010000212.1:0-4562 GCA_964390865.1 uncultured Flavobacteriaceae bacterium
TAAATATAGATTATTGTATTAATGATTTGTTGGATGAAGACCAGCAGGAAGAAATCCTTGAATATTTTATGGAGGCTGACAGTGATAGAATACAACTGGCTCTTGATGAATTTGATGGTGATTATGATGACGAGGAATTGAGACTGATGAGGATTAAATTTATAAGTGAAGTTGCAAATTAAGAAAAGGATAATTTAAAAATAAAAAGCTATGAGTGATGGCTCGTCTAGTCAGGCATCTAAGGATGCTAAAGGAAAAAGTCTCAGCACAAAAGTGTATGAAAAAGAATTGGAAAACCTTCAAATTGAATTGGTAAAGTTGCAGAACTGGATCCAAGACACTGGACTCAAGGTGGTCGTTATTTTTGAAGGTAGGGATGCTGCAGGTAAGGGTGGGGTGATTAAGAGAATATCTCAAAGTCTGAACCCGAGGATATGTAAAATAGTTGCCTTAGGAACACCATCAAGCAAGGAAAAAAGTCAATGGTATTTTCAGCGTTATGTACCCCATTTACCAAGTGCGGGAGAAATGATTCTTTTTGATCGAAGTTGGTACAATAGAGCCGGTGTTGAACACGTGATGGACTTTTGTACTCAAAAACAATACAATGAATTTATGCGTTCCTGTCCGGAATTTGAAAGAATGCTTATCAGATCAGGTATAATTTTACTGAAATATTGGTTTTCAGTTTCTGACCTTGAACAAGAGAGAAGGTTTAAATCCAGAATCAATGATCCTATGAAAGGATGGAAGTTAAGTCCGATGGATTTAAAATCCAGAGAGCATTGGATTGAATATAGTATGGCTAAGGATGAGATGTTTAAATATACTGATACGAAACAGTCGCCCTGGTATGTCGTTCCTGCTGATAATAAGAAGAAGGCAAGATTAAATTGTATCAGCCATCTTTTAGGCAGTATTGATTATCAAGAAGTCGAAAGAGAAAAAATCGTATTGCCACCGAGAAAAGATGACAAAGGTTATATCAGAACTCCATTCGCCAATCAATCTATTGTCCCACAAAAATACTAGTTAGATTTATAGACTTAAAAAAGCTACCGCAAATCCGATTAAAATGGCAATAAATTTTTGAAGATTAAATTTATGGTTTTCGGAGCTTTCAAATAAAATGGCAGTTGAGATATGTAAAAACACGCCAATGATTATTGCATTGATTTGATCCTCATAAATGTGAATAACAGAAAAATTACTAGAAACCCAACTCCCCAAGGGGCTCATCACCGCAAATAAGAATAAAAATAAAAACACCAATCCTTTAGACAATGACGAGTTCTTTAAAAAGACGGCTAAAATAATTGTGATTGGCAATTTGTGAATTACTATTGCATAAAGCAGATTCGAGTTTTCTTCAATTCCTAATGGCATTCCTTCAAGAAAAGCATGCAGGCATAAACTGCCCAAAAGTAACCAAGGAATATTTTCCTCAAAATCATGGGAATGAATATGTCCATGTTCCGCACCTTTAGAAAGGTATTCTAAAGCAGTTTGAATAACAATACCTAAAAGAATAAAAACACCGATATGTTCTTGCTGCCCACTAAAAACTTCGGGAATGAGATGTAAAACCGTAACTGATAATAGATAAGCACCACTAAATGAAAGAAATAATTGTAAATGCTTCTTATTTGGTTTTGTCAATTGAACCAATATAAATCCAGCAATTACGGGTATGACTAGTGCTATATATATCATTTCATGATCAGTATTAACCTGTCGGAATTCTGAGAGTCGAAAGCACTTAATTCATAATCACCAAAAACATGCTGAATTTCAAGACCAGCCGACTTTGCGAATTTTTTCATCTTCTCTAGATCCAGTGCTTGAACTTTCTCCATGAAATGATGAACTTGCTCTTCAGAAGTAACTTGAATTTCTTTAATGATATAGCTTTCAGTTACTCTTTTTTTAATTAAAAAGTCAACTCCTTTTTTTGTTACTTGTTGCTCCGGAATGAGATTATTAACTACTTTATGCAGATTGAGAAAATCTACTACAATGTGTCCATCCTTTTTTAAAGCATTTTTAAAATTTTCAAGTACCTTGATATTGGTTGTTTCCCGATTAAAATAACCAAAGCTTGTAAAAAGGTTAAAAATAGAATCATATTTACCTTTTATTGGATTTCGCATGTCATGAATTTCAAAAGAAAGTCCTTCCTTTTGAAATTGCTGGGCATGCTCGATGCTATTAACTGAAAGATCAGCTCCAGTTGTATCAAATCCCTGAGAGTGCAAAAACAGAGAATGTCTCCCTTTTCCGCATGGTAAGTCAAGAATCTTATCTCCTGTAGACAAATTTAAAAAGCCAATCAAGTTGTTCATAAACAACTTCGCTTCGTCATCATTCCTATAATCATAGAGGATATGATAGAAGGAAGTGTCAAACCAATTTTCAAACCATTCTTTTTCTTTATGCATAATTTTAAAATCAAACAAAAATAGAAAATAATACCATTAGATACAGAAACTTTTAGTTTTTGTAAGAATTGTTTACTGGCTAATATCTTTGCTGTATTTTTGTGTCATGGATGAAAATTACGATATGTTAGCCAAATGTCTATTTGGCTTTGAAAATGTTCTTGCAAGAGAACTCAGAAATTTAGGAGCGCAAAATGTAAAAGAAGGAGTGAGAAACGTTAAGTTTAAAGGCGATAAAGGTTTTATGTATAAGGCCAATTTGGCGCTAAGAACTGCCATTCGAATTCTTGTTCCAATTGAAACATTTATGATATCAAATGAGGATGATTTCTATAAAAACTTGTTAAAAATAAATTGGGAAAAGTATTTAGATGTCGATTCAACATTGGCAATTCATTCTTCAGTGCATTCTGAAATATTCTCAAATTCGCATTATGTATCGCTAAGAAGTAAGGATGCAATCGTTGATTATTTTAGAAATAAATTCCATAAAAGACCAAGTATAGATACAAAGCATCCCGATGTGCAGTTTGATATCCATCTTCAGAATAATACCTGTACAGTATCTTTAGATAGCTCAGGTGATTCACTCCATAAAAGGGGGTATAGGACTGATACCAATATCGCCCCTATAAACGAAGTACTTGCTGCTGGTTTGGTTCTTTTGACTGGCTATGATGGGACTCAAAATTTTGTGGACCCCATGTGTGGTAGTGGAACCATTTTGATTGAAGCTGCAATGATTGCAAATAATATTCCAGCAAATATCAATCGCCCTGAATTCTCCTTTGAAAAATGGAAAGACTTTGATCAGGAATTATTTGATCTTATTCATGAAACACTTTTGAAAAAAATAAGAAATACTGACAAGAAAATAATAGGTTTTGACAAGGCCCCATCAGCGATTCGTAAAGCTCAAGGTAATATAGAAAATGCTTCTCTTGAGGAGTTTATAAAAATAGAAAGAAAAAATTTCTTTGAAGAATTGAGTCCGGTTGAAGGAAACGTAATCCTTGTTTTTAATCCGCCATATGGAGAAAGGCTTACGGTAAATGTACCTGTGTTTTATGGTCAGATTGGTGATACTTTAAAACAGCATTATCAGGATACTTCTGCCTGGCTAATCACCTCCGATTTTGAATCGGGACTAAAGAATGTTGGACTTAGAACTTCTAGAAAAATCAAGGTTTATAATGGAAAGTTAGAGTGCCGTTTTGTGAAGTATGAAATGTATTCGGGCAGTAGAAAGGCGAGTAAGCAATCATGATTACTATTGCTGAAATTAAAGCAGAAGATACTTACCCTATAAGGAAAGCTGTTTTAAGAGATGGTATGACTTTAAGCCATGAAATGCTGGGTGATCATGAAAGTGATACCTTGCATTTAGGTTTATTTGAATCAGATAGTTTAGTTTGTATTGCTAGTTTTATGCAAGCCTCTAATGACCTATTTAAAGGACGTCAATTTCAATTGAGAGGGATGGCTTCTGCAAATGCCGCTCAAGGTAAAGGATTTGGTAAATTATTGTTAGAAGAAGCGGAGCTAAGACTTAAAAATAGAGGAGTAGCTATACTTTGGTGTAATGCCAGGACTGTTGCCATTGATTTTTATAAAAAATTAAATTATCAAACGATAGGAACTTTTTTTCAAGTAGCACAAGTAGGACCTCATTACCTGATGTTTAAAAAATTGATTTAAATTTAGATTGGTTCTCAGGAATTGTCGGGCTCAATTAATTCATCCTCTGACATAAACAAAAAAAGACTGTAAAAATACAGTCTTTTGTAGTAGCGAGATCGGGAATTGAACCCGAGACCTCCGGGTTATGAATCCGACGCTCTAACCATCTGAGCTACCTCGCCATCTTCATTTTGAGAAACAAAAAAAATGCCCCTCAAAATTCAGTGTGCAAATATAAAAACAAATTTATTTTCAGCAAGTAAACAGGCAAAAAGATTTAATTAAAATATTTTTTTTAGAAATAGATATTCTATATATTGCCTGAATAAAATAATCAAGAATGTCAAGTAAAGTAAGAATAGACTTGGAATTTCCCATCCAAGCTTCTCCTAGTTTTTTGTATCAGTATATCTCTACTCCTGATAGTATGGGAGAGTGGTTTGC
>CAYMKR010000213.1:0-4546 GCA_964390865.1 uncultured Flavobacteriaceae bacterium
ATTTTTGTCAATCATTTCTTACAAATTGAAAGAATTTATAAATGGATAGGTTTTCCTTTTTGAATACTGTACACACTGGGTTTATTGAAGAATTGTATCAACAATATCTTGAGAACCCCGACACTGTTGAACCGAGTTGGAAGAGTTTTTTTCAGGGCTATGACCTTGCAAATTCTGATTACTCCCTTGAAGCGGATAAGGTTGTTGTAGAGATTCCACAGCAAGTATATAAGGAGTTTAAAGTAATTGAGTTAATAAATGGTTATAGAACTAGAGGGCATTTGTTTACAAAAACCAATCCTGTTCGTAACCGTCGTCAGTATAGTCCTACACTTGAGTTAGAGAATTTCGGCTTAGGAAAAGATGATCTGAAAACAATTTTTAATGCTGGTAGTATATTAGGATTACCTCCGACGGCTTTAAGTGAAATTGTTAATCATTTGGAGAGCATATATTGTGATTCAATTGGAATAGAATATATGTTCATTAGAAACCCTGAGGAGATTCAGTGGTGGCAGGACAAATTAAATGAAAATGATAACCATCCTAATTATGAGGCTAGCACTAAAAAGTATATTCTATCAAAATTAAATCAGGCTGTTACTTTTGAGCAATTTCTTCAGACCAAGTATGTAGGTCAGAAAAGATTTTCACTGGAAGGAGGAGAAACCCTTATACCAGCTCTAGGAGGGCTGTTTAGGATAGCTGCAGAACGTTTTGATGTTGATGAATTTGTTCTGGGAATGGCGCACCGAGGTAGGTTAAATACTTTGGTGAATATTTTCAGAAAACCGATAAGGGAATTATTTAATGAGTTTGATGGAAAAGATTATGCGGAAGATGATTTTGATGGCGACGTTAAATATCACTTAGGCTCAACCATTAAAAAGACACTCAAGAGTAATAAGCAAATTACGATGAATTTGGTTCCTAACCCTTCTCATTTAGAAACAGTGGGAGCTGTGGCTGAAGGAATTGCTAGGGCAAAAATAGAAGATGATTATAATGGTGATTCATCTAAACTCCTTCCTGTAGTAGTTCATGGGGATGCCGCCGTTGCTGGTCAGGGAATAGTTTATGAACTTATCCAAATGAGTAAACTAAAAGGTTACTCAACGGGTGGAACAGTGCATATTGTAGTAAATAATCAAATTGGTTTCACTACGAATTATTTGGATGCTAGATCGAGTACCTATTGTACTGATGTCGCAAAAGTCACTTTATCACCTGTGTTGCATGTGAATGCTGATGACGCAGAGGCAGTAACTCATGCGGTCCTTATGGCTTTGGATTTTCGAATGAAATTTAAAAGAGACATTTTTATAGACCTTCTTGGATATAGAAAGTATGGACATAATGAAGGTGATGAGCCAAGATTTACGCAGCCAATGCTATATAAGGCGATCTCTAAACAACCGAACCCTAGAGATATTTATAATGCCAGACTGATTAAAGAAGGTGTTATTGATGAGCAGTACTTGCCAAATTTGATTCAAGAGTATAAAGATTTACTTGAAAAAGAATTTAACAGATCTAAAGATGATTCTGCAACTAAGGTGAATCCATTTATGGCGGATGTCTGGAGTGGATTCATGCATCAGGACCTTGATGGCTTGTTATTAAGCGTTGGGACAAAATACCCGAAATCAAGACTTGAGAAAATTGCAAAAATTGTTTCAACCGTGCCAGAGGGTGTAAAGCTTTTGAGAAAAGCAGAAAGGATTCTTAATGATCGTTCTAAAATGGTTTTTGAGACCAATAAGATGGATTGGAGCATGGGTGAGATTTTCGCCTTCGGAAGCTTATTGGAAGAAGGCTATAACGTGAGATTTTCAGGTCAAGATGTTGAGAGGGGAACTTTCTCTCATAGGCATGCGATTTTAAGAGATGAAATTTCCTCAGAAAAGGTCAATTTACTTAATGCCAATCCAAAGAATAAAGGAGTGATGAGTATATTTAACTCATCTTTGTCTGAATATGGAGTACTTGGATTTGACTATGGCTATGCGATGGCTGCGCCAAATACATTAACCATTTGGGAGGCTCAATTTGGAGATTTTGGAAATGGAGCTCAAATCATGTTTGATCAATACATTTCGGCCGCAGAAGATAAATGGAAGCAGCAGAATGGAATTGTGATTCTTTTACCACATGGTTATGAAGGTCAGGGTTCTGAACATTCATCTGCAAGAATAGAACGATTTTTACAACTTTGTGCGAATGATAATATGACAGTGGCGAATTGTACTAACCCTGCAAATTTATTTCATTTACTCAGAAGGCAGATGAAACGAAATTTTAGAAAGCCGCTGGTAGTTTTCACACCAAAGAGTTTGCTGCGGCATGCACAGGCAGTTTCTGAATTAAAAGATTTTACTGATAGTGAATTCCAGGAAGTCATTGATGATACAATATCTCCTAAGGAAGTAAAACGAGTAGTTTTCTGTTCAGGGAAGTTTTATTATGACCTTTTAGAAGAAAGAAATAAGAATGGTCGAAATGATGTGGCCTTGGTAAGATTGGAACAGCTATTTCCTCTTCATGAAGAAAAAATTGAAAAAGTCATTGCCAGATATGAAAATGCTGAGGATCATATATGGGCTCAGGAGGAACCCAGAAATATGGGAGCATGGAGTTATATGTTACAACGTTTTGAATTAAAAGATCTAAAGGTTAGGTCTAGAAAATATTATGCGGTGCCAGCGGCTGGATCATCCACTCGTTTTAAATTGAGACATCGTAGAGTTATTGAAAGTGTATTTGATAATAAAACAACAAAATAATATCATTATAAATAGAAAATAAAATGATTTTAGAAATGAAAGTTCCCTCTCCAGGGGAGTCTATAACTGAAGTAGAAGTTGCAAGTTGGTTAGTCGAAGACGGTGATTATGTAGAAAAAGATCAAGCTATTGCTGAGGTTGATTCAGATAAGGCTACACTTGAATTACCAGCTGAAGAAAGTGGTATAATAACTTTTAAAGCAGAAGAAGGTGATGCAGTAGATGTAGGAGCGGTTATATGTTTAATTGATATGAGTGCAGCTAAAACTTCTGGAACAAAAAAGAAGGAGGTAGCTACAGAAGCAGTTGTGACTGAATCTGCTAAAGAGGATGCGGCTCCGGTTGTTGAGAATGCAACCTATGCTTCAGGAAGTGCTTCTCCTGCAGCGAAAAAGATTCTTGCAGAAAAAAATATTGACACAGCAAGTGTTAAAGGAACTGGAAAGGACGGAAGAATTACTAAAGAAGATGCCATTAATGCTGTTCCTTCAATGGGTGAGGCTCTAAATGAAGAGAATAGAAAGAGCGAAAGGAAAAAGCTATCTATGCTTCGACGAAAAGTGGCACAGCGATTAGTTTCTGTAAAAAATGAAACAGCGATGCTTACTACTTTTAACGAGGTGGATATGAAACCTATCTTTGACTTGAGAACAAAGTATAAAGAAAGCTTTAAGACTAAGCATGAAGTTGGTCTTGGATTCATGAGCTTTTTTACCCTGGCAGTTGTCAGAGCTTTGAAATTATTTCCTGATGTAAATTCAATGATTGATGGAGATTTTAAAATTTCTTATGATTTTGCCGATATTTCTATAGCAGTTTCTGGCCCAAAGGGTCTAATGGTGCCAGTTATCAGGAATGCTCAGGATTTGAGCTTTAGAGGTGTTGAAAGCGAAGTCAAAAGATTGGCGATAAGGGCAAGAGACGGACAGATAACTGTTGATGAAATGACAGGTGGTACCTTCACCATTACCAATGGCGGTGTATTTGGATCAATGTTGTCTACTCCAATTATCAATCCTCCTCAAAGTGCGATACTCGGAATGCATAATATTATAGAAAGACCAGTTGCTATTGATGGAAAGGTTGTAATAAGACCAATAATGTACGTGGCACTCTCTTATGACCATAGAGTTATTGACGGTAAAGAATCTGTTGGTTTTTTAGTAGCCGTGAAAGAAGCACTTGAAAACCCCGTTGAACTTTTGATGGATGGTAATGAGAAAAAAGCCTTGGAGCTTTAATCTCTTGCAACAACTGCTAGAGCTTCTGCAGCTGCGGAACGTTTCTTATGTATAAACTTAAACCTGAGATACAACATCAGGTAACCTAGAAGTAGCAAAACTAATAGGTGTATGACTTCACTTTTAATATTTTCCAATACGGCTCCCTGCGCTGCCAGTTTATTAAAAACGGTAAAGTAGGGGGTTGACGGTAATAGATTAGCAACTAATTGCAACGTTTTGGGCATGGCTTCAATTGGCCACGAATAACCGGATACTAAAAATAGCGGATAGGTTGAAAATGCCATAATTTCTGTCCAGCCTATGGCTGATTTAAAAAAGGTGCCTAAAAGCGTAGTATAGACCATTACAGCAAGAATAAAAACTGAGCTCAAAAGAAAATGCAATAGCTCAGATCCTTTAAAATTGAGGTGGTAGTATGGAAAAATCACCTTGTAGAAAAGGAAGAAAAGAGAGGCATATAAAATAAAATAGTAGAGTCCTTTTGCAGTAAATATTTTTACAAATTCAAAGAAATTTACT
>CAYMKR010000214.1:0-4512 GCA_964390865.1 uncultured Flavobacteriaceae bacterium
AATTATTTAGATTTGGAATCATTCTATTCTTTATAATTCTGCTTCGCACTTATCATTAATAATTTGTAAATTTGAATTTATAATTCATATGAATGATTCCAAATCTAAATAATTTACCTTCCTATGACACTGTCGGCGTTCTAGAGCGTGTAGACAGGTTTTGCAAAAGAAGTATTAAAAAATCTTCAAAGGTAGAAGGGCTAAAATTGGCTCTTAGCATGATTGACCTTACTACCCTTGAAGGAAAAGACACTCCGGGTAAGGTTCAACAATTATGCTATAAGGCGCTTCATCTGCATGAGAAATTGGATAATATTCCTACAGTTGCTGCGATTTGTGTTTATCCCACTTATGTAAAAATTGCAAAAAAAGCATTAGAAAATTCTGACATTCAAGTGGCTTCAGTTGCCACGGCTTTTCCTAGCGGACAATCAAGCAGGAATACAAAAATCATGGATACTGAATTTGCAGTTGACCAAGGAGCTGATGAAATAGATATGGTCATTTCGAGAGGAGAGTTTTTAGCCGGAGAATACAATTTCGTATTTGATGAAATTGCTGCTATTAAAGAAGCATGTGGTTCAGCCCATTTAAAAGTCATTCTCGAAACTGGTGAATTAGAGACACTGGACAATGTGAGAAAAGCAAGTGAAATTGCCATGTATGCAGGAGCTGATTTCATCAAAACTTCTACGGGTAAAATTCAACCAGCAGCAACGATGCCCGTTACCTATGTAATGCTCGATGCCATAAAGGATTTTTACATGAATACCGGAAAAATTATCGGAATGAAACCTGCCGGTGGTATTTCTACTTCAAAAATAGCTTTGCAATATTTAGTTATGCTTAATGAAGTTTTAGGAGAAAAGTGGATGAACAAGACCTATTTCAGATTTGGAGCGAGTAGTTTAGCAAATGATATTCTTATGCAATTAGTGAAATCGGAAACAGGTTATTACCAATCCGCTAATTATTTTTCAAAGGATTAACCATGACAAAAAAATCAGAGAGTACAGCATTTAAGGCTTCTTGGAGTTATGATGCAGCGCCAGAAAGTACCGACCATATTCAAATTAGAAATCAATATGACCTCTTTATCGATGGTGAATTTACTCCCCCAATTGATGGAAATTATTTTGAAACCATAAACCCTGCTAACCATGAAGTAATTGCCAAAGTTTCGGACGCTTCTTCAAAAGACGTTGATAAGGCTGTCAATGCCGCAGGAAAAGCTTTTAAAAAATGGTCTGAGCTACCTGGAAAAGAAAGAGGTAAATATATTTTCAGAATTGCTAGATTGATTCAAGAGCGGGCTAGAGAGTTTTCAGTGATTGAAAGCTTAGACGGTGGAAAACCCATTCGTGAATCGAGAGATATAGATGTTCCTTTAGCCGCCAATCATTTTTTCTACTACGCTGGCTGGGCCGATAAACTCAACTATGCTTTCCCTAATCGAACGGCTAAGCCTTTAGGAGTTGTTGGTCAGATTATTCCTTGGAATTTCCCATTGTTAATGGCTGCTTGGAAAATTGCCCCAGCTCTGGCTACAGGAAATACTGTTGTTCTTAAACCTGCTGAAACGACTCCCTTGACGGCCTTGAAATTAGCTGAAATTATCAGAGAAAGCGGCTTGCCAAAAGGCGTGGTAAATATCATTACGGGAGCTGGTAAAACGGGGGCTGCAATAGTTGAACATAAAAACATCCAGAAAATAGCTTTTACAGGCTCTACCGGGGTGGGGAAATATATTCAAAAGGCAATAGCCGGAACTGACAAAAAGTTAACTTTAGAACTAGGCGGAAAGGGCGCAAATATCATTTTTGAAGATGCTGCCATTGATCAGGCCATAGAAGGAATCATCAACGCTATCTTCTTCAATCAAGGTCATGTTTGTTGTGCGGGATCAAGATTATTTATTCAAGAATCAGTTGCCAAATCGGTTATCGAGAAGTTGAAGGAAAGAATGAATTCTTTAATGATTGGTGATCCTTTGGATAAGAATACTGATATCGGTGCTGTGAATTCTGAAAAGCAATTAAAAACAATTAAAAACTATATTAAAATTGGACTCGATGAAGGCAGTGAGATTTATCAACCTGAATGTCAGATTCCTGACAAAGGGAATTGGTGTAAACCTACGCTTTTTATCAATGTATCACAGTCGCATCGGATTGTACAAGAAGAAATATTCGGCCCAGTTTTAGCCATTCAAACATTTAGAACTATTGATGAAGTAATTGAAAAGGCCAATAATACCCCTTTTGGTTTATCGGCTGGTGTTTGGACAGAAAAAGGCTCAAAGATTTTTTATCTGACTCAAAAATTAAAAGCCGGTGTAATTTGGGCTAACACTTTTAATAAGTTTGATCCAACATCACCATTTGGAGGCTATAAAGAAAGTGGATTTGGAAGAGAAGGAGGACTCCATGGCCTTAAACCTTATGTAAAATTTGAATAATTATGAGTAGGATAGACATACTAAAGACCTATAAATTATATATCGGTGGTAAATTCCCAAGAACCGAATCAGGTAGGTATTTTCCGGTTCATAATAAAAAAGGACTGCTACTTGCCAATATGTGTTTAGCTTCACGGAAGGATTTTAGAAATGCCGTTGTCTCTGCAAGAAAAGCGCAGAGCGGTTGGCAAAATACAACAGCGCTTAATAAAGGTCAGATCCTCTACAGAATAGCAGAGATGCTTGAGGGAAGAAAGGAACAGTTTATTAAAGAACTTGAAATCCAAGGATCTAGCAGTAAAAAAGCAAAAGAAGAAGTAGAAGCTTCAATTGACCGATTGGTTTATTATGCTGGTTGGAGCGATAAATATCAGCAGATTTTTAGTTCAGTCAATCCTGTATCAAGTGCTCATTTTAATTTTTCAGCTTCTGAACCGATGGGAGTCGTATCAATCATAGCGCCTGAATCACAGGGTCTATTAGGTTTGGTATCGGTTATCGCACCAGTTTTAGTTGGAGGAAATACTTCAATTGTATTAGCAAGCAAAAATATACCACTTAGTGCCATATCTTTTGCCGAAGTCATCCACTCATCTGACGTTCCGCCTGGTGTTATTAATATCCTGACAGGAGAAAGGGAAGAATTGATTTCACACATGGCTTCTCATATGGATGTAAACGCCATTGTTTATAATGGAAGTGACGAACAGGACATCAAAAAAATTTCTGAGCTATCTAGCGAGAATATAAAAAGGGTCATTCTTTATAAAAAAAATGATTGGCTAGGAGACCATAATGAATCTCCCTATTTTATTGAAAAAACGCTGGAGATCAAAACTACTTGGCATCCAACAAAAGTTTAATTTATTTCTTTAGCATATTTACCTAAGTCTATTTCTATGAAAACTCAAGAATATTTTGCGCATGAATCAGCGATAATTGATGAACCTTGTTCTATTGGTAAGGGAACTAAAATATGGCATTTTAGTCATATCATGGCAAATTGCAGCCTTGGAGAAAATTGTAATGTTGGGCAGAATGTGGTCATTTCACCTGATGTTCATTTAGGAAAGAATGTAAAAGTTCAAAACAATGTTTCGATTTATACTGGAGTGAATTGCGAAGATGATGTGTTTCTGGGGCCCTCAATGGTTTTTACCAATGTGATTAATCCCCGAAGTGCTGTAAATCGCAAAGATGAATACATGAAAACCACGGTCAGAAAGGGTGCTAGTATAGGAGCTAATGCCACTATTGTATGCGGTAATGATATTGGTAAATTTGCATTTATAGGAGCTGGAGCTGTAGTTGTAAAAGAGATCAAACCCTATGCACTTGTAGTGGGTAATCCTTCAAAACAAATCGGTTGGATCAGCGAATTTGGACATCGTTTAGACTTTAATGATAAAGGCATAGCCCTATGCCCGGAAAGCAATGAAAAATATGGATTAAAAAATAACCTTGTTAGTAAAATAAATTAGATTTGCAGCGTTTACTTTTTAGTAAAACCATAGCTAACATTTATTACAACTGTAACGAATTCATATGAAAAATTTTCTTTTATTCTTTTTGATATCCATTTCAATTTCAATACAAGCTCAGGAGACCAAACCTCCTGTATATCCTGGTTGTGAAGAAGTTGCATTAAATGAATTAATGGGTTGTTTCAATGACAAATTAAAAGCAGATGTCATTGAAAGATATAAAGTGCCTACAATAGCTGAAGATGAGAATTTCGCTGGAACAATAAAAATTATTTTTACTGTTACCAAAGAAGGCAAATTCGAAGTTCTTTATGTTAATGCAATGTATAAGGAATTAGAAGATGAAGTTCACCGGGTTTTTAAAACCTTACCCAGAGTACAAGCACCTACTTACAATGGTCGAGTAATTGATGAGCGTTATCAACTTCCACTTGCCATTCCATTGAGTGATAATAATAAAAAAATAGTTGTTGTTGAAGATAAAAAAGACATTGAAGATGTAATTCCAAATTTGGCCAACACCTTATTTCCTGAATTTCAAAGTGAATTAAATATTCCCTTTGTACATCA